>JAJPJT010000030.1 GCA_021324095.1 Gammaproteobacteria bacterium | reverse complement strand
TGGGTCGGCGGTCCTCGATGGCTTCGACACCTTCAAGACTGCGCCATGCGCGCAACGTTCCTGCCAAGTCCCTGATCCGATTGGCGGAATCGTGGGGAAACCTCAGGTCCTGAGCCCTTCGTCAGTTCGGGGCAAGCCATGGCCGCGAGGGCCGAAATCGAAGAGCTGTCGACGTTTCGACTTCGCCCGTGAAGCTCGCCACGCCCGGCGCGAACGGACAAGGTGCAGACTGCGCTACTACCCTCGACAAAACCGTTCAGGCGGTGCGTTGATCGCGTGCTACCATCGCCCGACTCGGCCGTCCAAACGGAACGCGCATGCAGATCGAAACGAAGTTGCCGAAGGTAGGCACCACCATCTTCACCGTGATGAGCCAGCTTGCGCTTGAGCACAAGGCGGTGAATCTGGGGCAGGGTTTTCCCGACTTCGAGACGCCGCAGAACCTGCGCGATGCGCTGATCCGCGCGATGAACGACGGGCGCAATCAGTACGCACCGATGAGCGGCATCCCGAAGCTGCGCGAACAAATCGCATTGCAGGTGAATCGCCTGTACGGGCGCCACATCAGCGCCGATACGGAGGTCACCGTCACTTCGGGAGGGACCGAGGCGATCTTCGCGGCGATCGCCTGCGCGGTGCACACCGGTGACGAAGTGATCGTGCTCGATCCCTGCTACGACTGCTACGAACCCGCGATCGCGCTGGCGGGTGGCCGTGCCGTGCACATTCCGCTGAGGCTTCCGGATTTCTCGGTGGACTGGCAACGCGTGCGCGACGAGATCACGCCGAAAACGCGGATGATCATGGTCAACAGTCCGCACAATCCGTCGGGGGCGGTGTTCGAGGAGTCCGACCTCGATGCCTTGGCAGAGATCGCGACCCGGCATGGATTGCTGGTGATCTCGGACGAGGTGTACGAACACATCATCTATGACGGGCACGCCCATCTCAGCATGTCGCGGCGGCCCGAACTGGCGGAGCGCAGCTTCGTGATCTCCTCATTCGGCAAGACCTGGCACTGCACCGGCTGGAAGGTGGGCTATTGCGTCGCTCCGAAATTGCTGACGGCCGAATTCCGGAAGGTGCACCAGTACCTGACGTTCTGCACGTTCCATCCCGCGCAGTGCGCGTTCGCGGAAGTGATGGAGAACGATCCCCAACACGCGCGCAATCTGGCGAGTTTCTATCGGGCCAAGCGCGACCGCTTTCGCGAATTGCTGGAAGACTCGCGTTTCAAGTTGCCCGACGTGCACGGCGGCTATTTCCAGTTGGTCGACTATTCCGCGATCCGCGACATCGACGACCTCAATTTCTGCGAATGGATGGTGCGCGAGGCCGGTGTTGCGGCGATCCCCGTATCGGCGTTCTACGAGACCGCGCCCGACGCGAAGCTGGTGCGATTCTGCTTTGCCAAGAGCGATGAAACGCTGCAGGCTGCGGCGGAACGTTTGTGCAAGCTGTGACGACAGCCAAAGCATTGGACACGGATGAACACGGATAAAGCTTTCGCTTTTTATCCGATTTGATCCGTGTCAATTCGTGTCAAGAGATTTTTTTCAAAAGGGTATTTGAATGCAGACGCTGAGGGTTTCGCTGGTCCAAGGCGCCACGCGCTGGCACGATCCGGCCGGGAACCGCGATTACTACGGCGCGCTCATCGCGCCGCTCGCGGGCCGGAGCGACCTGATCGTGTTGCCAGAAACCTTCACCAGCGGCTTTTCCAACGAAGCCATCCACAACGCCGAGGCCATGGATGGCCCGACCGTTGCATGGCTGCGCGCACAAGCCAAGGCGCTTGGTGCGGCCGTCACCGGTAGCGTGCAGTTGCGGGTGGGCGAGGGGGTGTTCAATCGATTGTTGTTCGTGACGCCAGACGGCGAAGTGCGTCACTACGACAAGCGCCACCTGTTTCGCTACGCGGACGAGCACAAGCGCTATGCCGCGGGGCGCGATCGTGTGGTCGTCGAGTGGCGTGGCTGGAAGATTTGTCCGTTGGTCTGTTACGACCTGCGCTTCCCGGTGTATTCGCGCAATCGGCACGATGCACAGCGCGGCTTCGAATACGATCTGGTGTTGTTCGTCGCAAATTGGCCCTCGGCACGCGCGCACGCGTGGCGTACGCTGCTGCGGGCGCGCGCGATCGAGAACCTCAGCTACTGCATCGGCGTCAATCGCGTGGGCGTCGATGGCAACCAGTTACCGTATTCCGGCGACAGCGCGGTGCTGGATTATCTTGGCCAGGCAATAGCCGACCTGGGTGCGCAGGAACAGACGGTTACGGTGACGCTCGATCACGATGCGCTCTCCGCATTTCGCGAGAAATTTCCCGCGTGGATGGATGCGGACGCGTTTGAGCTTTTGTAGGAGCGTGTCTTACCGCGACCTGATCCCGGCCATCGGCCGTCCTTACAAAATCGCGAGGACGTTCTCAGGCGGTCGGCCGATCGCGGCTTTGCCGTTCGCGAACACGATCGGCCGCTCGATCAGGATCGGATGCGCGGCCATGGCTTCGATGAGTTGTTCGCGGGTGAGGCCGGGGTTCTCGAGTCCAAGATCGAGGTAGACGGATTCGTCTTTGCGAAGGATGTCGCGCGGTTGCATGCCCAGTGATTGCAGCGCGCGTTCGATATCCGCGACGGACGGAGGGGTCTTCTGGTAATCGACGACGGCAGGCTCGATTCCCCGCTCGCGGAGCAAGTCCAGCGTGCCGCGCGATTTCGAGCAGCGCGGATTGTGCCAGATGGTGACGGTAGATTTTGTGGACATCATGCGAGGCTCGATTCCACCGATCAACCCCGCGACGGTCCGTTCCCGCCCCGGTTGCCACCACCGCCTTTGCCTCCATGGCGGGGGCCACGTCCACTGCGTCCGCTGCCGGGGCGCTTGTCGCCGGCAAACCACGTGCGCACCGAAGGGAGCTCCTGGCCAGGAGCCACGCCACGGCCCTTGCGGCGCTTCTTGCGCGCGGGCTTGTCGGGTTTCAGTACATTGCCGTTGACCTCGCCGCGTGGCGGTCCGCGTCGGCGCTTGCCGCGGTTCGTGAAATCATCCGGGCGCACACGGTCGAAAGCGGTGAGTTCGCGCGCATCATCGTGGCGTACACCGGTCCAGGCATGCGGCGTGTTGCTCGCGGGGCGAACTTCGGTCACGCCGCGCGACGCGTGGCGCTGGTTCAGGACCGGCTTCAGGGTGAGAGTCGGCTGGACCGGACCCGCACCCGCCAATTCGCGCAATGCCTTCACCGCGTCCTCGGCGAGCGCTGCGTTTTGGCCCGGACGGAGGCCACGCGGCAATTCGACGTTGCCGTAGCGGATGCGTTTCAGTCGGCTCACCAGGAAACCCAGTGAATCCCACAGGCGTCGCACTTCGCGATTGCGGCCTTCGTGGAGCACCACGCGGAACCAGCAGTGGCTGCCGCCGCGGCTGACCACGTGGATCTCGTCGAAGCGGGCAGGGCCGTCCTCCAGCTCGACGCCGGCTTTGAGCTGTTCGAGCGCATCGTCCGGAACCTCGCCGTGCACCCTGCACAGGTATTCGCGTTCGAGTTCGTGGCTCGGATGCATCAGCGCATTCGCGAGTTCGCCGTCGGTGGTCAGCAACAGCAATCCCGTCGTGTTGACGTCGAGACGCCCGACCGAAATCCAGCGCGACCCGTTGAGGTGCGGCAGGTTCTCGAACACGGTCGGGCGGCCTTCCGGATCGTCGCGTGTGGTCAGCTCGCCCTCGGGTTTGTGGTACATCAGGACTTGCGCGTGGTCGTTATGGTCGGTCGCCACCACGAACTGCTTGCGATCCACTTCGACGCGATCGCCGGCCCGCACGCTGGAACCCGTTTGCGCGGGCGTGCCGTTGACCAGGATTTCCCCTTCTGCGATCCGCTGTTCCAGCATGCGACGGGAACCGAGCCCCGCGTTGGCGAGCACCTTGTGCAGGCGCTCTTCCGTTGCGCCGTCAGGGGTCTGCGGTGCGGGGCGTTTCAGGGTCAGCAGGGAACGTGGGTTGGAACTCATGCAACATCCTCGGGGGTGCGCGTTGTATCGGTGGAAGCATCCGGAACGGCGCCCGCGTTGTGGTGGACCGGATCGGCAGGTAGCGCCGGCGCATCGTCGGTGTCGGGTGCCAATGCAAGTTGCGGATCAGGGTCGGCAATGTCACGGATTTCCGCCAGCGTGGGCAATTGATCCAGCGACTTGAGATTGAAGTAATCCAGGAATTGACGGGTGGTTCCGAACAAGGCCGGCTTTCCGGGCACGTCGCGGTAGCCCACGATGCGGATCCATTCGCGCTCTTCCAGCGTGTGCATGATGCTGGTCGCGACGGTGACGCCGCGCACCTGCTCGATTTCGCCGCGCGTGATCGGCTGCCGGTAAGCGATGAGCGCGAGGGTTTCCAGCAAAGCGCGGGAATACTTCGTCTGGCGTTCTGCCCACAGCCGCGCAATCCATGGATGCACGGACTCGCGTACCTGGTAGCGGAAGCCCGAGGCGACTTCGACCAGTTCGATACTCCGGCCCTCGCAGGCTTCGGTCAGCTCCTCGATCGCGCGCGCAATCGCGTCGTGACTGACTTCGTCGGCTTCCTGGAACAGGGCCGCCAGCATCGGCAGGGTGAGCGGCTGCTGTGCCGCGAGCAGGGCGGCTTCCACGATGTTGTTCAGTTCTTGCTGTTCCACGTAAGTCTCACCTCGTGCACCGGTCCGGTGCGGTGTGAAAGCAAAGCATCCGTCCGCGAAGGACGCAAAGAAAGCTATACAGCTTTTATCTTGTTACTGCTTCTCTTCGCACTCTTTGCGTTCTTCGCGTACTGTTCGCTCTTCAATCCGTCACTTCCGCAATGGCGCGTGCCTTCAAGTAGATCGCGGCCAGCGGCGCTTCCTGCATGATCTCGATCAGGCTGTCCTTGGCGAGTTCGAGCAGCGAAAGGAAGGTCACTACCACGCCGAGTTTCCCTTCCGATGCGTCGAACAGCGCCTCGAACCGATGAAATGCGCCGTCGCCGAGCTTGCGCAGGACCTCGCCCATGCGCTGGCGCACCGACAACGGCTCGCGCTCGACCTCGTGATGCCCGGATAGTTCCGCGCGGCGCAGGACGTCTCGCAGGGCCAGCAGCATTTCCCGCAAATCAACGGGCGGGGGCAGCCTGACGACCTTGCGATCGGGTACGAAAACTTGCGTGACGTCGATGTCGCGTTCCAACCTGGGCAGGGCATCGATGTCCTCGGCGGCCTTCTTGAACCGTTCGTATTCCTGCAAGCGGCGTACCAGTTCGGCACGAGGATCTTCTTCGATGCCTTCTTCCTCCGGCGGTCTCGGCAGCAGCAGCCGTGACTTGATCTCGGCCAGGATCGCGGCCATCACCAGGTATTCGGCCGCCAACTCGAGGCGCATCTCGTGCATCACCTCGATGTAGTCCATGTATTGCCGTGTGATCTCGGCCACCGGGATGTCGAGGATGTCCAGGTTCTGCCGGCGGATCAGGTAAAGCAGAAGGTCCAGCGGCCCTTCGAAGGCTTCCAGGATCACTTCCAGCGCATCCGGCGGGATGTACAGATCCTGGGGAATCTGCAACAGCGGTTGGCCGTGCACGACGGCAAGCGGCATCTCCGTCTGGCGCGGTGCTTCCACGCCATGCGACAAGGCAGTTGCGACGCTCGCAGCTTCGGTTGGTTGCGGTTCGGTGCTCATTCGGCACTGGGTTGGGGTGGATCACCGGCGTCAGCGACGGCGCAATCCACAGCTTTGCGAAATTCGTTTGTCGATGCGGATGGCGACGCCGCCAAGGCCCGTTCGGCCCGCTGGAATACACCACTCGCCCCGCGAGCGGATACCGTGTTCGGTATCGGTAAACCGAACCGGCATCGCCGAACCGGCCCGTGCATCAATCATCCCGTTGGCCGGCGCCGCCGGCTTCTCGCGTGTCGCGAATCGGAGGTCCCCGAACCCCGAATCCTCATGCGAGGAAGTCGCGACCGGATCCAGACGGTCGCCGTGGCGGCCTTGGCGCCGCCGACATGCCGGAAAACATCGCACCGGCCACACGTCGCCTAGGTTAAGACCGAAGTGGCCGCAAGTCCAGAGGGGCAAGTCAGCGCGGTTGGCCTACAATTTGCTTTGAGAATCACCAGGAGCAGGGGCGAGGCTTCCGTTGCCGCATCCGCGGCGCCGCGCAAGACGCGAGGTGAGAGGGGAATGTTAGACGTGGCGAGTGATTGCAAACCGGATCAGACAGCCGAAGGTCGTGTCCGGCACGCCCGGATGGTGCGCCAGACCGCGGTGCTGATGAGCCGGCGTGGCGATGTCTGGCAAACCGACCTGGCTGATATTTCGGCAACCGGCGTCCGACTGTCACGGCCTTCAGGTTGGCACGGGCAGCCCGGCGACGTCTGGGTGCTCGACATGTTGTTCGGCAACGACATCAACGTCCACGTGATGGCCGAGGTGGTGCGCGTGAGTGGGATGCATATCGCGCTGACGTTCGCCCGGATTCCCGAAGACACCCAGTCAGCGCTGTGGACGTTGCTGGGCGGCTACGCCGACACCCTGGAGCCCTGGAACGAATGATTGCGGAGAAAGCCGCGAGGTCATGAACAAACGAGGCCCGGCATGCCGGGCCTCGTCGTTGCACGTGCGGCGGATCAACGGAACCCGCCACTGCTCTTGGGCGGCGGACGTTTCTCTTCACGCTTGCCTCTTGGCGGCGGCGCCTGGCGCGGAACTGCGCGTTCGCCGCGTTGTTGTTGCGGCGGGCGCATCGGTGTCGGGCGCTGTCCGGGCGGCATCGCTTCCGGACGCGGACGCTGCATTTCGGGCCGTTGCTCAGGACGCGGCGCCGGGCGTTGCTCGGGCCGCGTGGCATTGGTGGCCGGCCGCTCGTTCACGCGGTTGTTGTGCGGCGCCTGCACCATGTGCGAGCTGCGGGTTTCAGGCCGCGCCTGCTGCGCATTGGCTGGGCGCCGCTGGGTGGCTGCCGCGCGGTTCTGCGGGGCTTCGACCATGTGGCTGCTGCGGCTTTCGGGACGCGCCGCATTGCCTCTCGGTGCACCTGCCGAACGCACGACGTGCGGTGCATTGAACTTGCCGGGGTGTTGCGTCGCATACACGGCCGGTTTGCCCTGGTTCGTCTTGAACCGCTGTGCCGGATCGCGCATCGCCGTTTCGCGCTGCTGCGTCTGCATCGCCGTCGGCGCAAAGTGGCGCTGGTTCGCCGCCGCGCGCTGCGCAGCGGTCGGCTGCGCCGACACGCCGCCGCGGCCACCGTTGTAGCTCACGCGCGTGACGTTGTTGTTGATGACGGTCTTGTTGACGTATACGTTCCGGACGTTGGTGACGTTGACGTTGTTGACGGCACGGTTGTAATAGAACTGGTTGCCGCGCCATTCGCCGCCCACATACCCGACGCCGAAGTAACCGAAGCCGTAGTTGATGCCACCGTAGAACCCAACCTCGGTACCCCAGTAGCCCGCATGCCAGCGGTAGTACCCGTCGGACCAGCCCCACCAGCCCGGCGTCCACAACAGGCCGACCTGCGGAGGCATCACCCAGGTACCGGGCACCCAGTAGTAGCCGAATGACGGATCCCAGGCCCAATAACCGGGCGTCCAGATGTAACCCGGCGCGGGTATGACCGGCTGCTCGTAGACCGGCAGCGGCGGTGGTGCGATGTTGACGGAAATGCCGATTCCGATACTGACTGCCGCCATGGACGGCGGCGGCAGCACAAGCATCGGCGTGGCCAGAAGTCCTGCAACGAACAACGTTGTCGCGATGCGTTTCACGGTGACGTCTCCTGATCGGCCGGGACGGCCTTAGCCATTAGAACGCGAAGCTACGAGCGTTGCTTACCTGCGGGGCGGTGCTGGTCGCGCGCCATTCATACGTCATTGGGCGGTGATTCAGCCCCTGGGCGGGTAAGGCGTACCGTCCTTGTGCGTGTAGCCCGCGCTGCGGCCGGGACCGATGTGCAGGTCGATGTCGGAATAGTCGCAATCGTCTTCTTCCGGATTGCGCGAACCGACTTCAAGGCAAACTACCAAGGCCTTGGAGCGATTGGCGAAATGGTGGCCGTTGCGATCACCTTTCGGAAACGCGGCACAATCGCCGGCGTGCATCAGATGTTCGCCCGAGTCATCGATCAGGACGACTTCGCCTTCGAGCACCCATACGAATTCGTCTTCGGCGGAGTGCCAGTGGCGCTGACTCGACCATGCGCCGGGCGGCAACTCCAGCAAGTTGACGCCGAAGTCGGTGAGCCCGCCTGCGTCGCCGAGTCTGCGCCGGACACGGCCCAGACACGGCTCGTCAAATGGAGCGGGGTATCCGCAACCGGTGCGGCGTGGAGCTCCTTGGATGTCGATCTTGGACATGTTTACATCTCGTCGGGATGGTTGGTCTGGTCAGGCGCTCTTCGAGTCCCCGGTCCCGAGCCCCGCTTCTTCTCCTCATCCCGCAATGCGCGGCGCAGAATCTTGCCCACGTTGCTCTTGGGCAGTTCCTTGCGAAATTCGATGTACTTCGGTCGTTTGTAGCCGGTGAGTTCGTCGTGGCAGAACTGCTTCAACGCAGCCTCGGACAAGGAGGGATCCCTTTTCACCACGAACAGCTTGACTACTTCGCCGGAGTGCTCGTCCGGCACGCCGATCGCGGCAACCTCGAGGACGCCCGGATGGCGCGCAACCACGTCCTCGATCTCGTTCGGGTACACGTTGAATCCCGATACGAGAATCATGTCCTTCTTGCGATCGACGATATAGAAGAACCCTTTCTCGTCCATCCGGGCGATGTCGCCGGTGCGCAGCCAGCCATCCGCGTCCAGCACCTCGGATGTTTCATCCTGACGGTTCCAGTAACCCTGCATCACCTGGGGCCCGCGTACGCACATTTCCCCGGCTTCACCCGCAGGCAGGTCGTGGCCATCCTCGTCCCGCAGCACCACATCGGTGGAGGGCAGCGGCAAGCCGATCGACCCCGTGTAGTCCTTGATGTCGAGCGGGTTCGCCGTGGCGACGGGTGAGGTCTCGGTCAAGCCGTAGCCTTCGATCAGAGGAATACCGGTGGTCCGCTTCCAGCGCTCGGCAACCGCACGTTGCACGGCCATGCCACCCGCAAGCGAGAACTTCACCCGCGAAAAATCGATGGAGCGGAAATCGGGGTGGTTCAGCAGGGCGTTGAACAGCGTGTTCACGCCCGTGATGGCGCTCCACCGGTTCTTCTTCAGGATGTTGGTGAAGTCGGGAATGTCGCGTGGATTGGCGATCAGGATGTTCTCGCCGCCGAGGTGCATCATGAAAAGCGCATTCACCGTCAGCGAGAAGATGTGATACAGCGGCAACGCCGTGATGATGTTTTCCTCGCCGCGGGTGAACAGGTCGCCTACCCAAGCCGCCAGCTGCAGCGTGTTTGCGACCATGTTGCCGTGCGACAACATGGCGCCCTTGGCCACGCCGGTGGTGCCGCCGGTGTATTGCAGGAACGCGACATCGTCGTGTGCGAGTTGCACGTTCGGCGTTGGCATCCAGGCGCCCTTGCGCAACACGTCGCCGAAGCACAGGTGGCCCGGCAACGACCAGCGGGGCACCATCTTCTTCACGTATTTCACGGCAAAACTGATCAACGGTCCCTTCGGGAAGCCGAGCTGGTCGCCGATGGACGTGACGATGACATGCTTGACCTCGGTGTGATCGATCGCGTGTTCGAGCGTGGCCGCGAAGTTCTCCAGCACCACGATGCTTTTCGCGCCGGAGTCGGCAAGCTGGTGCTGCAACTCGCGCGCGGTGTAGAGCGGGTTGACGTTGACGACGGTCAGCCCCGCGCGCAGCGCGCCGAACAGCGCGATCGGGTATTGCAGCAGGTTGGGCAGCATGATCGCGAGGCGATCGCCCTTGCCGAGCTTCCATTCGTTTGCGAGGAAGGCCGCGAACCCGGCACTTAGACGATCCAGTTCTGTCCAGGTCAGCGTCACCCCGAAACTGGAATACGCGGGGCGCTGTGGGTGGCGCGCGCACGCTTCCTCGAACATTGCGACGATGGACGGACAAACATCGACGTCGATGTCCGCGGGAACACCGGGCGGATAATGCGCCAACCAGGGACGTGGATCGGCCATTGCTCCCTCCTGTCGGACGCGCTGTTGCGCAAGCCCGGAGCATTGGAGCACGATAGGCGCGACGGCGGCAAGCTGCATTGCGGCACTGCGCGGCGGGGAAATCAGGTAGTGATTGCAGTCCGGAATTCCGCGGGAACTTGCAATGTGACGGCGCGGAGCATCGTGCGTGCCGCTTGCATGGTGCTGGTCCTGTGCGTATTCACCGCCTGCCACCGCACACCGCCGGAGCAGCAGATCCGTCACGCGAGCGATTCGGCCGCCGTTGCGGCGCGCGCGAACGACACCTCGGGCGTGCTCGCCGTGGTTGGCGACGACTTCACCAGCAATAACGGCGAACTGGATCGCCGCGGTTTGCGTCAGTTGCTCGCGCTGCGTGCGTTGCGCCAAGACCGCACCGGTGTGCTGGTCGGCCCGGTTTCATTCGAGCGCAAGGGCGACCGCATCATTGCGAAGTTCAATCTCGTGCTGACCGGCGGCAAACCCGGCGACCTGCTGCCCGACCAATCGGCGATCTATGCGATGGTCACCGCGTGGCGGCGCGAGGACGGCGAGTGGGTTTGCTACAACGCGGCCTGGGCGCGCTGATGGAAATGTCTTGCGTGTCGCGCGCACGGCGCGCTCCTACGACAAAACTGCAGGAGCGGTCCGGCGCGCAGCGCCTGTTCTTTCTTTTGGCTGCGACTACGTGGCCAAGAACAGCCGGGTGATCAGGCCGCCTTTTTCGCGAGGTCGCGCAGCACGTATTGCAGGATGCCGCCGTGCTTGTAGAACTCGCGTTCCTTGGGCGTCAGCAGCATCACGCGCACGTCGAATTCCTTCTTGTTGCCGTCCTTCGACGTCGCGACCACGTGCGCCATCTTCGCGTTGCCGTTGTCGAGGCCGCTGATCGCGAAAGTCTCCTTCCCGGTGAGCCCGAGCGATTGCGCGTTCTCGCCGTCCTTGAACTGCAGCGGCAGCACGCCCATGCCGACCAGGTTGGAGCGGTGGATGCGCTCGAAGCTTTCCGCGATCACGGCTTCGATGCCCAGCAGCAGGGTGCCCTTGGCCGCCCAGTCGCGCGACGAGCCGGTGCCGTATTCCTTGCCGGCGATCACGATCAGCGGCGTGCCGTCCTCCTGGTATTTCATCGCGGCGTCGTAGATCGTCATCTGCTCGCCGCTCGGAACGTGCAGCGTGTAGCCGCCTTCGACGTTGTCCAGCAGCTTGTTCCGGATGCGGATGTTGGCGAAGGTGCCGCGGACCATCACGTCGTCGTTGCCGCGCCGCGATCCGTAGGAGTTGAAGTCCTTGGGCTCGACGCCGCGCTCCATCAGGTATTTCCCGGCGGGCGAATCCTTCTTGATCGCGCCGGCGGGCGAGATGTGGTCGGTGGTGATGGAGTCGCCGAACAGGCCGATGCAGTACGCGCCCTCGATGTCCGCGTGCTTCGGCAGTTCCCTCGTCATGCCTTCGAAGTAGGGCGGGTTCTTGATGTACGTGGACTTTTCGTCCCACGCGTACTGGTCGCCTTCTGGCACCTCGACCGCGTTCCATTCCTTGCTGCCCTTGAAGACCTCGCCGTAGTTCTTTTCGAACATGCCGGAATTCAGCGAACTCGCCACCAGGTCGGCGATTTCCTTGTTCGTCGGCCAGATATCCTTCAGGTAAACATCCTTGCCGTCTTTGTCCTTCCCGAGCGGCTGCTTCGACAGATCGATGTCGATGGTGCCGGCGATCGCGAACGCCACCACCAGCGGCGGCGAAGCGAGGTAATTCATTTTCACTTCCGAATGGATACGGCCCTCGAAATTGCGGTTGCCCGACAACACCGCCGCCACCGCGAAATCGTTGTCTGTGACGCGTTTGCTGACGTCCTCCGGTAGCGGGCCCGAGTTGCCGATGCAGGTGGTGCAGCCGTAGCCGACGAGGAAAAAGCCCAGTTTTTGCAGGTCTTCCATCAAGCCGGTCTTGTCGAGGTAATCGGTGACGACCTTCGATCCCGGCGCCAACGATGTCTTGACCCACGGCTTCGGTTTCAGGCCGCGTTCGGCAGCTTTGCGCGCCAGCAGGCCCGCGCCGATCATCACGGCGGGATTGGAGGTGTTGGTGCAGGACGTGATCGCCGCGATCACCACCGAGCCGTCGCCCAACGTGGTTTCGCCATTGCTGGTCGCGACCTCGGGACCGTCCGCGGCTTGGCTTTCCGCGCGGCCCACCGCGGTGCTGCCGCCTTCGTTCAAGAAGCGTTCCTTCGACTTGTCCCACTTGCCACCGCCGTTCCCGGCGCCGAGCGCCTGCATCGCGGTCTTGTAGCTTTCGCGCATATCGGTCAGCAATACGCGATCCTGCGGGCGCTTGGGACCGGCCAGCGACGGTTTGACGTCGGCGAGGTTCAACTCCAGCACCGCGCTGAATTCGGCTTCGGGCGAGTGCTCGTCGTGCCACAGGCCTTGTGCCTTGGCGTAGGTCTCGACCAGTTCGATGTGCTTGGGATCGCGACCGGACAGGCGCAGGTAGTTGATCGACTCCTTGTCGATCGGAGAGATCGCGCAGGTCGCGCCATATTCGGGCGACATGTTGCCCAGTGTCGCGCGGTCGGCCAACGGCAGGTGCTGCAGCCCGGGGCCGAAGAACTCCACGAACTTGCCGACCACGCCCTGCTTGCGCAGCATCTGCGTCACCGTCAGCACGAGGTCGGTGGCCGTCGCGCCTTCGGGCAATTTGCCGGTGAAGCGGAAGCCGACGACCTGCGGGATCAGCATGGACGACGGCTGGCCCAGCATCGCGGCTTCGGCTTCGATGCCGCCGACGCCCCAGCCCAGCACGCCGAGGCCGTTGACCATCGTGGTGTGCGAGTCGGTGCCGAACAGGGTGTCGGGAAATGCCCAGGTCTCACCGTCGATGTCGCGCGTCATCACCACGCGCGAGAGGTATTCGAGGTTCACCTGATGGACGATGCCGGTGGCGGGCGGCACGACCTTGAAGTCATCGAATGCCTTCTGGCCCCAGCGCAGGAAGGCATAGCGCTCGTGGTTGCGCTTGAATTCGATTTCGGCGTTGCGCGCCAGCGCGTCGGCTTCGCCGAACACGTCGACCTGCACCGAATGGTCGATCACGAGTTCGGCGGGCGAGAGCGGGTTGATCTTCTTCGGATCGCCGCCCAGCGCCACCATCGCGTCGCGCATCGCGGCGAGATCCACCACGCAGGGCACGCCGGTGAAATCCTGCAACACCACGCGCGCGGGCAGGAAGGAGATTTCGGTGGAGGGTTCGGCTTTCGGATCCCACTTCAACACCGCCTCGATCTGCGCGCGGGTGACTTCGCTGCCATCCTCGTTGCGCAGGAGGTTTTCCAGCAGCACCTTCATGGAGTAGGGCAGGCGCTTGACATCATGCTGCTTGGCCAGTTTCGCGAAGCTCGCGATCTGGTACGACTTGCCGCCGACGCTGAGGGTGTCGCGAATCCCGAACGAGTCTTGCATGGTGCTCTCCTTGTTGCCGCGCCAGTCCTGCGCGCGCGGAATGGCATCGAATGGACCGCCTATTATCGCGCATCCGGTCACAGCCTGTCGGGCGCGGGGTTCCCGGGTGGCTCGCTGCGGCTGGTTTTCACGGCCCGCGCTGCTAGAGTCTGGCGGTTGCTCGGGGTAGCGCCGCGACGCGCCTTTGACGGTCGCGCGCCCAGCATTTGCGCAGTTCCGCATTGGCC
>JAJPJT010000051.1 GCA_021324095.1 Gammaproteobacteria bacterium | reverse complement strand
TACCTGTGGTTCTGGGGGCTCGCGGCCGCGGTGTCGCTCGCCTTCGTCTACTACTACTGGCGGATGGACGCCTCGCGGTTCGAGCTCCTGAAGCTGCTGGCCTCCTCGGTGATGCCGCTGGGCATCCTCACCTTCATCGTGCTGGCGGTGATCCTGCTCGGCGAACAGCACCAGTTGGACGGATGGTTCTATGGCGGCGTCGCGATCATCCTGGGCGCGGTGTTCATGCATCCGCTGCTGACACGGCGGCCGGCGGCCAAACCGCCCGAGGCAGTGCTGGGCACGGCGGAGTCGAAGGCAATAGAGTAAGCGGCATGTCCGCCGCCCCATCTCGCCACGCGCCTGACCAGCCGCAGCAAGGCTTCTGCGAACTCACGATGCTGCGCATCAGCGGCACCGGCCGCGAACGGCTGTGCGATGAAGTCATCGCCGAAGCACCGGTCGCGCTGGTCTACAACGGTGTCTCGTTCGCAGTGATGATGGCGACACCATGCGACCTCGAGGATTTCGCACTCGGGTTCGCACTCGCGGAAGGCGTTGTGGCCGGCCCCGAGGAGTTCGAACTGGTGGACATCCTGCGGACCGATCGCGGCATCACCCTGCAAGGGCTCATTCCGGGCGAACGTTTCGATGCGCTGCAACGCCGCCGACGCAGCCTGGCCGGACGCAGCGGTTGCGGGCTGTGTGGCATCGAATCATTGGAGGAGGCCGTGCGCCCTGCGCCGCCAGTCGGGCGCGGTCCGGACCTGGATCGCGCGGTGGTCGCGGCAGGCATGCGCGCGCTCGCGCAAGGCCAATCACTCAACCCCGTGACCGGGGGCGCGCACGCCGCAGCGTTCATCGACCCGAATGCGCGACCGATCGTGCGGGAAGACGTCGGCCGTCACAACGCGCTGGACAAGCTCATCGGCGCGCTGGCGGCCGATTGCCCCAACCGCGAGACTCTGTTCGCGCGAACGTCATCGGGGTTCGCCGCCATCACCTCGCGCGCGTCGTGGGAGATGGTGCACAAAGCGGCGCACGCCGACATCGCGGTGGTCGCGGCGATTTCCGCGCCGACGACGCTGGCCATCGAAGCCGCCGATGCCGCCGGCATCACGCTGATCGCATTCGCGCGCGACGAGTCGATGAACGTCTATACACACGCCGAGCGGATCGGCTGATCCGCCGTGGATCGGACGCGCATGGAGCAAGACTTGGGGTTCTGATCACTGGCCGTTCACCCTTCGATACCTCAGGGCGAACGGCCAGTCAGTTGATTCCGTTCGTGGTGATGCTTCGACAAGCTCAGCATTGAGTACGCTTCGCGTATCGAACCACGAACGGAACAAGCAAAATCAGAGGCTTCTTACGTGCGTTCCGCCTTCTTCGCGTGCTTCTCGGCGCGCTTTTCCTTCAGCGATTTCTGCGGCTTCTTCTTGCCTTCCTTCTTCTTCTCTACACCTTTCATGTTTCGCTCCTCTGGCAGTGGAACGGTGAGATCCAACGACACAAAGATGCGACAGTCCGTGGCAATTCGCAAGAGGTAAACGGCGACCACCGTCACGCGCCGGAAGGGTTAGACTGCCCGGCAGGAACTCGACCGGAGCGCCGCACCATGAACACATCCGCACCCAGCCAACCCTCCGCCGTCATCCCTTCGCTGCGCTACCGCGATGCACTCGCGATGATCGACTGGCTGTGCAAGGCATTCGGCTTCGACAAGCATGCGGTTTACGCCGACGGCCACGTGGTCCATCACGCGCAGCTCACCTTCGGCCGCGGCATGATCATGCTCGGCTCGGTGGAAAATGGATCGCCATGGAGCCAGCGCATGGTGCAGCCCGACGAGATCGGCGGCCGCGAAACCCAGGCCTGCTACGTGGTGGTCGCCGATTGCGCGGCCCATTACGAACGCGCGAAAGGCGCGGGCGCCCAAATCGTGGATGAACTCGCGACCAAGGACTACGGCGGGAGCGGCTACAGCGCACGCGACCCGGAAGGTCATCTCTGGTCGTTCGGCGATTACGACCCGTGGGCAGTGCTCACCGCATGAAGGCGGGCGACGCGGCGATCGCGGACGAACTCGCCGGCGCGCGAGGCGCGCCGATCAAGGTCGGCATCGGCGGCTGGAACTTCGCGCCGTGGCGGAACAACTTTTATCCGAAGGGATTGCCGCAGCGTCGCGAGCTGGAATACGCCAGCCGGCACCTGGCGGCGATCGAAATCAACAGCACCTTCTATCGCGCGCAGACGCCGAAGGTGTACGCCAAGTGGCGCGATGAAACGCCACCGGGTTTCGTCTTCTCGCTGAAGGCGCCACGACAGGTCGCGGAGGTGCGCAAGCTCGCCAGCGCCGGCACCTTGATGCGCGGGTTCGTGTTCGGCGGACTGGCGGAATTCGGCGACCGCCTCGGCCCGATCGTGTGGCAATTTCCGCCGTCGCGCCGATTCGAACGTGGCGATTTCGCGGCGTTTCTCGATCTGCTGCCAAACGAATTGAACGGGCATGTACTTCGGCACGCGTTGGAGGTACGGAACGAAACTTTCCTGTGCGAAGAATTCCTGGAACTGGCACGTGCACGTGGTTGCGCATGCGTGTTCACCGACTCTGCCGAGTACCCCGATTTCGCCGACCTCACCGGCGACTTCGTGTATGCACGGTTGATGCGCAGCCGCGAAGCCGAACGCACAGGTTATCCAACGAAGGAACTGGATGCCTGGGCGGTGCGGGCGCGAATGTGGAACGATGGTGGTGAACCGGGCGATTTGCCCCGGGTGTTGCGCGCAAAGCCCCGAACTTCCGCATCGCGCGACGTATTCATTTACTTCATCAGCGCCGCCAAGGCCCGCAATCCCGCGGCGGCGATGGCCCTGCAAGCGCGAATCGCGTGAGACGCTGCGTCCCTGCGTTCCTCGCTGCAGCATTGCTGGGTGGCTGCGCCAGCGTGCCGCCGTCCAGGCCGGCTATCGAACAGCCTCTGCCGGCGGTGCCCAGCGCCGCGTCTCCGCGGAACGCACCCTCTTCACTCGCGGCCAGCATCGGCGCCTACATTGCGCAACCGCGTTTTGCACATGCGCAATGGGGCATCGACGTCGTTTCGCTGGACAGCGGCGCCACGCTTTACCGGCGCAATGCGGACACGCTGTTCTTGCCTGCTTCCAATGCCAAGCTCTACACCGCCGCGCTGGCGCTGCAGACGCTGGGCGCGGATGCGCGATTCTCCACCACCTTGTACGCGACCGCTGCACCGCGCGCCAATGGAACACTGGCCGGCGATCTGATCCTGTATGGCGGCGGCGATCCTTCCCTTGGCGCTGCGGACGTCTCACCCGATTGGGCCGACCGGTTCGCCGCGGCGCTGGCAGATCGCGGCGTGCGCCGCGTGCGCGGCAACCTGATAGCCGACGACACGTACTTCGCCGGTCCCCTGTTCGGCGACGGCTGGGAAGCGCTGGACCTGCAGGCTGGTTACGGTGCTCAGTCCGGTGCGTTGGGCGTGCAGGACAACGTGGTGCACGTGAAGGTTGCCCGCGAAGGCGCGCGTTGCTGCACGGTCGCGATCGATCCAGCACGTTCCGGGATGCGCGTGGTCAACCTGACCGGCGGCACGGTGCCGCTGAGTCTCTATCGTCCGCCCGGTTCAAACGTGCTCTACGCGAGCGGCAGTTTGCGCACGAATGTGCCGCGTGAAACCTACGCGCTGTCGGTGCCGGACGGCGCACTGTTCGCGGCGAACCTGCTACGGGAGGCACTGGCGCGACGCGGTATCAGGCTCGACGGCAAAGTGCGCGTGGTGCACTGGCCGGAAACGAACCATGCATTGACCCACCATGCGGTGGCAATCGCGAGCGTCCCGTCGCCGCCGCTGTCGCAACTGCTCGTGCACACACTGAAGCACTCCGACAATCGCTATGCGCAGATGCTGTTGCAACAGATAGGCGTCCGGACTGCGGCTGCGGGCGTGTGCGCGGACCGCGCCGAACCGCCGCAAACCAGTGCGGGCTGGGGTCTGTGCGCGATGCGCGCCCTGCTCCGCAGCATCGGCATCGACAACGGCGAAGCAACCTTCAACGATGGCTCGGGCCTGTCGCGCGAGGATCTGGTCACGCCGGCCGCCACGGTGAAATTGCTGGCATGGATTTCGCGGCAGCCCTTCGCAAACGGGCTGCGCAACGCGCTGCCGGTCGCGGGCATCGACGGCACGCTCGAATACCGCATGCGCGGCAGCGCGGCAGCCGGCAACGTGCAGGCCAAGACCGGCACCCTGACGCATGTGTACACCTTGTCGGGTTTCGTTACCGACGCCGCCGGCGAACCGCTGGCATTCTCGTTGCTGTTGAACCGGTACGTGCGGCCCACCGATGATCTCGGCCGCAGCGTCCAGCCGTCGCCGCAATCCGACGTCAATGCGATAGCAACGATGCTCGCCGAGTACGGCGCGCTGTGATGGGATGCCGTCGCGAGTCCTGACCTACGCTGTGTCTGACGAATGCGGGTTACGCGCAGTTGCGTTCCACCAACGGCCTCATCTTTGGCAGGTGCCGGCATTTGCCTGAGAAGCCTTCCCCTTCAAGGGGAGGTTTGGGTGGGGATGGGGTTCATGTCCAAGGATTCCAAGGACCCCCCCCACCCCAGCCCTCCCCCCTGAGGGGGAGGGAGCAGCGGGCAAGCCTCGCCGGGGCAGAAACCTCAGCGTCGCACCACCGCATCCGCAGCCTTCACGTCGGCCCGCAGTTGCACCTCGGCGGCATTTGCCTGCTTGATGTACATGTTCGCCACCTGCACCATCGACGGCGTGGGCGGCACCAGCGCGAAGCCGATCTGCGAGGCGATCGAGGTCAGCCACGCACGCAGCCGCGGCGGATAGACCAGTGCGCCTTCTCCGGATTGGATCTTGAGGTCGACCACGCTGTCGATGTCGCTGTCCAGCTTGGCTACTGCCTGCTGTGCCGGTGACGATGCCGTGCCTTGCTTGCCCGTCTGCTTCGCCAGCTTGTCGCGCGCGGCGATCGCCTGGTTCACGCTGGTATCGAACGCAGCCACCGTTTCGTGCAGGCGCATCAGCAGGTCGAACCGCGCCTGCAGTTCGGCTTGCGACGTCTTGAGTCGCGGATCGAGCGTCACCACGAATGCCTGCTTTTGGGTCGTCTTCCCGACCTTCAGCACGGCGTAATAGGTTCCGGGTACGACCTCCGGTCCCACCGGCTTGGCCGCCGCGAAGTACGAGTTGTAGATGCCCTTGATGTCCACCGCATTCGGATACCGCAGATTCCACTGGTACCTGTTCATGCCGGGGTGCAGCTTGGCAGGCTTCTTCTCGGGTTTCGCGAAGGCGTTCTTGATCTCCTGATTCTTCTTCGGTTTCACGGGCAGCTTGACGTTGTCGATCACCTTGCCCGATTCCGTCGTGAAGGTCAGTTCGACCGGCACCTTGTCCTTGTAGTTGGCCGGCAAGTGGAAGAACACCGTAACGCCCGCGGGCGAATTGCTGCCGCCGGGCTCGTCGGATCCGGATTCGCCGCCCGATGAGCGTGTCACCAGCCAGGCTTGCTGCGGCTTGAACAGGTACGGCGCGTCGTTTGCCACGTGCGCCTTGTTCAACTGCTCCAGGAACCGCAGGTTGTCCAGCACCCAGAACGCACGGCCGAACGTCGAGATCACGACGGCGTGCTGCTTCGGCTGGATCTCGATGTCGCTCACACGCACCGCGGGCAGGTTGAGCGCCAGCGATTGCCAGTGCGCGCCGCCGTCGAGGCTCACGTAGACGCTCGCACTGGTCGCGGCGAACAGAAGGTCGGGATCGTCGGGATCTTCCCGCACACTCAGGACGTACTGGTCGTCCGGCAGCCCGTCGATGATCTTCGTCCAGTGCTTGCCGTAATCGGTGGTCTTGTACACGTACGGATGGAAGTCGTCCCAGCCGTAGCGGCTCGCCGACAGGAACGCCGTGCCGGCCGACGTGTGCGAGGGATCGATGCTGGTGATCGTCGACCATTCGGGCAGGTCCGCGGGGCGTACCCCGCTCCAAGTCTTGCCGCCATCGGTCGTCACGTGCACCAATCCGTCGTCCGAGCCGGCCCAGATCGTGCCGTTGGAAAGCGGCGAACCCGCCAGCGCAGAAATCGTGTCGAACATTTCCTCGCCAGTGACGTCGGCGCTGATCTCGCCGCCCGGGCGCTGCTGCTTGCTCTTGTCGTTGCGCGTGAGATCCGGGCTGATCGCGGTCCAGTGGATCCCTGCATCCATGCTCTTCAGCACCACGTTGGCGCCGACCAGCAATTCGTTCGGGTCGGTCGGTGCGAACACGACCGGATGATGGGTCCAGCCGAAGCGGTACTTGATCTCGCTGCCCTTCAGGCCGAACTTGTAGGCCGGCCACGCACTCACGTTCGTGACGAGTTTCGTCCGGCGGTTCTCCTTCCACTCCT
>JAJPJT010000073.1 GCA_021324095.1 Gammaproteobacteria bacterium | reverse complement strand
GGCAAGGTGTGCGTGAGGCGGGGGGTGCGGGTGCGCGCCGGTGGGTGGGGTGACGGGGCGGCGCGGAAGCGGTTGGGGTAGGGGTGAAGGGCGGGGGGGGGGGCTGGAGATTGGGGGTGGGTTTCACTCTGATGCCCCGAGGGCTTGGGTGGCATGATGAACTTGAATCGCGCAACGCCAGCGGTGCTTGGCTTGCTGCGATCCTCAGCTCCCGCCCCAGCCCCCAGCCCCCGCTCCTCATGCGCATCACCCGGCAACCCGCCTACATCCTCCATTCCCGCGCCTGGCGCGAGACGAGTCTGCTGCTGGAAGCCTTCACACGCGACTTCGGCCGCGTGGGTCTGGTCGCGCGGGGCGTGCGCGGCGCGCGGGCGCGGCTGCAGCGGTCGGCGCTGGAGCCATTGC
Source organism: Gammaproteobacteria bacterium (assembly GCA_021324095.1). Classification (GTDB taxonomy): domain Bacteria; phylum Pseudomonadota; class Gammaproteobacteria; order Xanthomonadales; family Rhodanobacteraceae; genus 66-474. The sequence goes on along the minus strand of JAJPJT010000073.1, from coordinate 10,762 downwards.
AGGCGCTGAGCCTCGACTGGTCGGGACGCGGGGAATTGCGGACCCTGACGGCGGCAGAGCCGGAGGGGCAAGCATGCACGTTGCGCGGCGATCGATTGCTGTCGGCGATGTATGTCAATGAGCTGCTGGTGCGATTGACCGCGCGCGATGACCCGCATCCGCGCCTGTTCCGGCGCTACGCCACGTTGCTGGACGAGCTGGGAACGGAGCAGGCGCTCGCGTGGAGCCTGCGTCGATTCGAGCGCGATCTGTTGGCAGCCATTGGCTACGCGTTGCAACTGGAAACAGCCGCCGACAGCGGTGATCCCATCGAACCCTCGCGTGTATACGATTACCTGCCCGAACACGGGCCGGTCTCGGCAGGGCAGGCCACGGGTGGCACGCGTGTGCACGGCAGCGCCTTGCTGGCCCTCTCGGCGGATGCGGCACCGCCGGATGCGGAGGATCTCGCGGCGCTTCGGCGGCTGATGCGCACCCTGATCGGCGCCCACCTCGGGGAACGTGGGTTGCAATCGTGGAGGATAGTGGGCGATCGTCCCTGATCGGCAGCAACCACAGACGCTTCAGCAAAAACCATCCATAGCCAGTCGCTTGGCTGGCACGCGACGTCCCCGGCATTGCGTAAGCGTCCGTCCGCGCCCTGACTTTCACAACAGCCGCTTCGGTGCGCCCAAGTGGGGGTTCCAATCAACTACTACCGTCCAGCTTGGCGTGCAAGGCGGTTCGGGTTTCCCGCAACGCGGCGTCGAACGCCAGCAGCGCGGCATCGATTCGGCCCGCGTCGCTGTCCATGGCCAGTGCGCTGTGCAGCGCCTCGCTGGCGCTGGCCAGCGCCGTCGCACCGCAAAACCCGCAGGAAGCGCGCAGGCGGTGCAGCGTCGGACGCAGCGCGCGGTGGTCTTCGCGATGGCGGCTGAATTCATCCTGGACCTGCGGCAGTTCCTGTTCGGCGAACAGCCGTCGCAGGCGTTCGACCGCCGATGGCGAACCGCAGACGCGCAATGCGCCGTCATCGTCCAGAGGACCAGCGTGGCACCCATACGAGATGAGTGTGGCCTGCAGCATTTCCAGCGAAAGGGGCTTTGGCAGCACCTGCGCGAATCCGGCCCGCAACAGCGCGGCGCCTGCCGAGTCGGCATCGGCCGTCGTGGCGATCGCGGGTACGTAGCGGGAAACGGACCTTGGATCGGCGCGCAGCGCGGCGAGCACAGCGTCACCATTCAGGCCGGGCAGGTGGTGATCGAAGATCAGCAGATCCCAATCTCCGGCGCGCGCCCGTTGGAGCGCCGTCACGCCATCCGTGCAGGCTGTAGGCGCGCCTCCGCAGGTGCGGATGGCGTCGCACAGAAACGCACGGCTGATCGTGTCGTCTTCGGCGAGAAGTACCTCGAATTGCCTGGCTTCCGTGTCCATGCGTGACTCCTTGCAGGAACCCGACAATGCGCCCGTTGCACCCGGAACGCTGGTTCGACCCGGCCCCTTCCTTAGGTTCCATTCGGATACGGGCTGGCACAATCGCGGCCCAGTGTTACCGCAAAAGGGCGCTCGTGGCAAGGGCATCGCTCAACAATCGGCTGCGCTCGGCAGATCGTTTGCCACGCGCAGGTGCCCGTGGGGACCCGTCGGTGTGCCCGCGCCGGATCCTGCCTTCGCCCGCGACGGCGGTCCAGCGGTTTCCGGGTTGGCGCCAATGGATCATGGCTTGCGGCTTGTTGCTCGCGTGCGCAGGGGCACAGGGCGCCGTGCACATGCAGGCTGCGACGTTGACCTTGCCGGGCATCCAGCTGGCCGACGTCGACATCGAGGCGTCCCTGGCTCCCGACGGGCGGCCTGCATTGCACATCCAGGCGGCCAAGGTATCCATCCCGGCGCTGGGCTGGCGTGACGTCGCCCTTTCGCTGCAGGGCGAACCCCAGCGGGCGGACGGCGGTGCCTGGAAGTTTCTTGGCCACGTGACGACGCAGAAGGCCCCGGGCGGCGCCTTGGGCAATGCCAAGCTGACGGTGCTTTACGATCGCGACGGCGGCACGCTGGAAGTGAGCATGATTGACGGCAAGAGCAGCGTCGATGCCATGCTGCCGCTGGACCAGACCACGCACATCCAGATGAAACTCGCCGCGCTGCCGCTGGCATGGTTGCGTGGCGTGCTGGCTGCGGCGTGGCCGGACGGGCGGCTCAACGGCGGTACGGTCGCGGGCAATGTGGCCCTGGATCTCGCGACGGCCGATACCCGGGTTTCGGGGCGCGTCGCAATCAGGAACGCCGACCTCGACAGCAAAAGCGGGACCATCGCGGCGCAGAAGTTCGGCGCGGACGGCAGCTTCAGGATCGACACCGGCCTTGTCGCGACCAGCGTGATGTTCGACGGGAACCTGCGTGGCGGACAACTGGCCTTGGGTCCGTTGTATGCGCAGCTTCCGCAGAATCCGGTTGGGCTGCATGTCGCCGGCAACCTGTCACCGGACGGGATCGCGATCGAATCGCTTGATTTCGATGATCCCGATGCGTTGCGGTTGTCGGGCAATCTCGGCTTCGACAAGAACGGCAACCTCGAGAGCATCGACCTCAACCGGTTCTCCGCGACATTTCCGGCAGCTTATACCCGCTACGGCACCACGCTGGCGCAGCGGATGACTGGGTTCAAGTCGCTGACGACGTCCGGCAGCATCAGCGGTTCGCTCGATTTCGCCAGCACGGGTCCGCGCGCATTTGATCTGTTCGCCAAAAACGTGTCGCTCGACAGCCCCGACGGCGGTCTGGCCGTGGCCGGTCTCGCTGGCAGCCTGGACTGGCGTGCGGGCGTCTCGCGCCCGGCGACGCAGCTCAAATGGGACGGCCTTTCGATCTACAAGCTTGCGTTCGGCCCGGCCCGTCTCGGATTCGAGGACGAAGGCGGCACGTTGAAGCTGCGCGCGCCCGTCAGCGTGGGCCTGTTCGGCGGCGCCTTCCAGTTGGGGCGGTTTGCTTGGCGACCCGATGGAGGGAGATCGCAACGCCTGTCCGCCGCGTTCGCGGTCACCGATATCGACATGGCTCAGTTGAGCAAGGCGCTCGGCTGGCCCGCGTTCGGCGGCAAGATCGGCGGCGCCGTACCCGACTTGAGCTACCACAGTGGCGATCTGGTGTTCGGCGGGGGGCTGTCGCTCAATGTGTTCGGCGGTTCGGTCAGCGTCACCAACGTGGGCATGCAGCATCTGTTCGGCAGCAAGCCCGAACTTGCGGCCGACATCGACATCAGCCAGCTCGACCTGGGGCAAGTTACCGGCGTCTTCGACTTCGGCCAGATCACCGGGAAACTGGATGGCAGCATCCACGGACTGAAGCTGGTTGATTGGAAGCCGATTGCCTTCAACGCCCAATTCACCGCAAACAGTGGCGGCAGGATCAGCCAGGATGCAATCAAGAGCCTGACCGAAGTCGGGGGCGGCGGCATCGGCGGCGGGCTCCAGAGCATGGCACTGAGGCTGTTCAAGACGTTCGGCTATTCGCGTATCGGCCTCAGTTGCACCCTCAAGGCAGGCGTGTGCACGATGGGCGGCATTGCGTCGGCCACGGAAACCGGCGACAACGGCTACACGATCGTGGAGGGGAGCGGGCTGCCGCGCATCACCGTGATTGGCCATGAACGCGAGGTCGACTGGGCAACGCTGGTCAGCAGGTTGGAGGCGGCAACCAAAAGTGGCGGCCCGGTTATCCGTTGATCGTGCGTACCGACAGGTGACACGCGCATCCGAACCGTTGGGCGGCGATGCAAGGGCCGCACCTTCACCGTATTTTGAGCTCCTGTAGGATAAGAATGCTGTTCTTTGCGAATCCGATCCACTGCCAACCGGGAGAACGGTCGCATGTCGACCAAATCTGTCAGCAAGCCGGTGCCTTCCGCATGTCCCGAATGCGGCACGGCCCGTGTCGTGGCGGAAGCGCTGAACACCGTGCGTGTCGCACGTGCCGACGTGGGCGCGTTGCGGCAGGCGAGCGCGAACAACGACAGCGAATTCTGGGCGCTGGTCTGTCCAGACTGCGGTCACACCACCCTGTTCGCGAAAACGCCGGCCCGGTTGCTGGGATGATCTTCGCATCGTGCGGCTGCGGGCGCCGGACAAGTTTCGCCACGTAATCGATCCAGGAGAAGATCATGCGCAAACCCCTGTGGCTCGTAGCCCTTTCGCTGGCCTTGCTCGCCGGCTGCGTCACCGTCAACGTGTATTTCCCGGCCGCGGCGGCCAAGGACGCAGCCGACCAGGTGATCGGCAACATCATGGGTCCCGCAGCGCCCGGACAAACGCCCGCGCCGTCTTCGAGCGTGCAGCCCCCGCCGTCGAGCGGCACGACTTCGCAGCAGGAACCGCTGTCGATGCGCGTGCTGGATGCCCTCATTCCCGCGGCGTACGCGGCGGACACGCAGGCGAACCTGCACGTCAGGACGCCCGCCATCGAGGCGATCGAGGCGCGGATGCGCGACCGCTTCCACTCGGTGTTGAAGGGATTGCTCGACTCCGGTGCCGTCGGATTCACCCACAACGGCGACGTCGCGATCCACGATGCATCGAAGATACCGCTGGCCCAGCGTTCCCAGGCCAACCAGGCGATCGCCGCCGAAAACAGCGATCGCGCGGAGCTGTACACGCAGATTGCAGCAGCCAACGGCCACCCGGAGTGGGCGCAGCGCATGCGCGAGGCGTTTGCAAAACAGTGGATCAGCCGGGCGCGGCCAGGCTGGTATTACCAGGACGCGTCGGGCAACTGGCAGAGGAAATGAGTGCAGGATGCACTCATTCCGGCCAGGAGAGGGACGTGCGCTGAGCCGGGATCCAGAATTAAACCTTGCCCCCTCACCCGTTCGTCGCTGCGCTCCGAACACCCTCTTCCCCGTGGGAGAGGGAGACAAGCGCGTAGCGCTTGGCGGGTGAGGGGGAAGTAAGTGAGGCATCGTCGACCAGAGCCCGCTTGACGCATCTGGCAAGATGCGCGGATGAGCAAAGCGCCGCGCCCTTCGACAAGCTCCGGACAGGCTACCACCTTCGAAGCTGTCGTCGACGACCTCTCGCACGATGGACGTGGCGTCGCGCACGTGGAAGGCAAGACCGTGTTCGTGGCCGACGCGCTCCCTGGAGAACAGGTCAGCGCAAAGTTGGTGCGCCGGCATCGCCACTTCGACGAAGCACGCGTGGAGCAGATGCTGCAGGCCTCGCCCGACCGCGTGGCACCCCGCTGCAGGCACTTCGGTGTGTGCGGAGGTTGCGTGTTGCAGCACCTCGCGCCTGCCGCGCAGATCGCTGCCAAGCAGAACGTGCTCGCACAAAATTTCGCGCGGATCGGTCACGTGACGCCCGAACGTTGGCTGCCGCCGCTGACGTCGGACGTGTGGGGTTATCGCCGGCGCGCGCGCCTGTCGGTGAAATACGTGGCGAAGAAGGGCAGGACGCTGGTCGGCTTTCGTGAACGCGACCCGCGCTTCGTGGCCGATCTCGTGCATTGCGACGTGCTCGATCCTGCACTGGGCGAGCATCTCGACGCGCTCGGCGCGTTGCTCAACGCGCTGGACGGCGCGGCGTCGATCCCGCAGATCGAATATTCGGCAGGTGACAGCACGCGGGTGCTAGTGTTCCGGCACCTGCAACCGCTGTCGGAGCGGGATCGGGAGAAACTCGTGGAGTTCGGGCGTGGGCGTGGATTCGCGATCCTGCTGCAGCCGGGCGGCACCGAAAGCGTGCACGCGCTCGAGCCGGGTGACAGCGACCTCCATTACACGCTGCCGGCCTTCGATTTGAAATTGGCCTTCGCGCCGCTGGACTTCGTGCAGGTCAACGCGCGCATCAACGAGAAGATGATCGCGCACGCGCTGGAGTTGCTGCGGCCAGGTGCGGATGACCGGGTGCTCGATCTTTTTTCCGGGCTCGGGAATTTCAGCCTGCCGATTGCGCGGCTCGCCGCACGCGTCTGCGGCGTGGAGGGTGATGCCGGCCTGGTCGAGCGCGCCCGCGCGAACGCAACAGCCAACGGCATAGACAACGCGGAGTTCCACGTCGGCGATCTCGCCGGCGAGGTGCGCGGCAGTGCCTGGGCGAGCGCGGACTGGGATCTGATGCTGCTGGATCCGCCGCGCAGCGGCGCGGAGGAACTGCTGAAGCAGCTTCCCGGAAAATCGGTGCAGCGAGTCGTCTACGTGTCCTGTCATCCGGCCTCGCTGGCGCGCGATGCCGGCACGCTGGTGCGCGTGCACGGATTCGCGCTGCGGGCCGCAGGCGTCATGGACATGTTCCCGCACACCGCGCACGTCGAATCGATCGCGCTGTTCGAGCGCTGAGGACGCGCCGGCTGGGAGCGTCTGTGGCTTGAGGATCCGACTGCGCGACAACATCTTGATACCAGCGGATCCCGCTCGCGCATCGATGTGGAACTTGTGGAGACCCGGATGGCCCATTACGAACGATTGAACGACGAAATCGTCTGCATCGATACGCACCAACACCGGCCGCGCATGGCCGCCTGTTACCTGATCGGCGGCGACGGCCATTACGCGTTCGTCGAATCCGGCACCAGCCTGTCGCTACCGCACCTGTTGGACGCGCTCGACGAATTGGGTGTTTCGCGCGCCGCGGTCGATTACGTGATGCCGACGCATGTACACCTCGACCATGCCGGAGGCGCCGGCGTGTTGCTGCGTGAACTTCCCAACGCGCGCCTGGTGATTCATCCGCGCGGTGCGCGGCACATGATCGACCCGTCGCAGCTCATCGCGGGGGCCACGGCGGTGTACGGGCCGGAGGTCATGCGTGCGAACTACGGAGAAATCGTGCCGGTACCCGAGTCGCGTGTGGTCGTTGCGGATGTGGCGCAGGATCGTGATTTCTCACTGACGCTCGGTGCGCGCGAATTCCTGTTCATCGATGCACCCGGTCATGCGCGCCACCATTACGCGATCTGGGATGAAACAAGCCGCGGCTGGTTCACCGGCGACGTGTTCGGCTTGTCGTATCGCGACTTTGACGACGCCGGCCGCCAGTATCTGATCCCGACCACCAGCCCGGTGCAGTTCGATCCCGAAGCATGGGAGGACACGCTTCGTCGGCTGCTGGCGAAATCACCGGCGCACGTTTACCTCACTCATTACAGCCGCGTCGACGCGGTGCAGGAATTGGCGAATGATTTGCGCGCGGGACTCGCCGCGTACCAGTCCATTGCAAGCGAATATGCCGATGCGCCGGATCGCCATGCGCGTCTTTGCGCGGGCTTGATGGATTACCATCTCGACCAGCTGCGTCGGCGCGGCAACCCGATGTCCGAATCGCGCGCGCGCGAGTTGCTGGACATCGATGTCGAGATCAACGCGCAGGGGCTGGAAGTCTGGTTGGATCGCCGAGCCAAATCGCGCGACAGATACGGGATCCAGAAGACGCACTAAGCGTTTCTGCGGCGTTGGAGCAGGCTGCGACAGCTCAGGCAGCAGCTTTCGAACCGCGCGCGAGTTTGGCGAGCGTCGACTTGTAGCCAGGCACGCTGCCAAGCGCCATCGGAGCCAGCTTCCCTGGAGAATCGCCGGTCCGCTCGGTGCCGGCGATCCACGCGTCCGACGGCCGCGCCCCTGAATACAAGAAGCCCTGCCCGTATCGGCAGCCCATCTTCAGCAACAGATCACGCTGCTCCGCCGTCTCCACGCCCTCCGCGATTACCTGCATCGAAAGCAGTCGAGACATTGCGAGGATGGTGCGGATGACAGCCTTGCTGTGGACGTCGGCGTCCGCAGCCAGCATCGCGACGAACGAGCGGTCGATCTTGATCGCCTGCACGGGGTACTGATGCAAGTACGACAACGAGGAATACCCTGTGCCGAAATCGTCCAACGAGATGTTGACGCCCGCGCCGCGCAGGATTTGCAGGATGCGTTGAGCCTCCGGCGGATTCTCCATCATCGCCCGTTCGGTGACCTCGACACGCAGCCAGGACGGAGAAACGCCATGTTCCGCCAACAGTCCGAACAACCGGCGGTCCAGGTCGGGATTGCGGAAATGGCGTGGCGAAAGATTGATGCTCACGAAGAGCTGGCCGTTGTCGGTGAGCGCCCCCGCATCACGGCAAACCTGTTCAAAGATCTGCCAGTCGACCGTCTCCGAGATGCCGGTCTCCTCGGCCACATTCAGGAAGTCCGCGGGCAACAGCAGACCGCGTTGAGGATGGCGCCAACGCATCAGGGCTTCGTATCCCACGGTGCTGCCGTCCCGCATGTCCACGATGGGCTGGTAATGCGGCACGAATTCACCGCGGTTGAAGCCCCGGCGGAGGTCGCCTTCGATTTCGAGCAAGGCGACTGCCTCCTGGCGCAGGCCTTCATCGAACACCGCGTAGCGGTGCCGGCCGTCCGACTTGGCGCGATACATCGCGGAATCGGCGTCGCGGAGCAGTTCACCGGGTTGGCAATAATGCGTGGCCGCGAGCGTGATGCCGATCGAAGTCGAGGTGAACAGTTCCTTGCCGCCAATGCGAAAAGGCGTATTGAGCGTGTGGATGATGCGCTGGGCGACGCGGCAGGCCTGTTCCGCGTCGGCGATGCCTTCCAGCAGCACGCCGAATTCGTCGCCGCCGAGCCGGGCCACGACGTCTTCCGGTTTCAGGCACGCGCGGATCCTGCTGCCGACCTGGAACAGCAAGTCATCGCCGACCAAATGGCCCACGGAATCGTTGATGACCTTGAAACGGTCGAGGTCCATGAAAAGCACCGCGAAGCCCCGCGTGGAATCTTCATGGAAATTCTTCAGCGCGCTGCACAACCGCTGCGACAAATGGTCGCGATTTGGCAAACCGGTGAGGGAGTCATGCAGCGTTTCGTATTTCAGGCGGGCCTGGATCCGTTCGCGTTCACTGACTTCGGCCCGCAAATCCCGATTGGCCAAGGCAAGGGCATGGGTGCGCTCGCTCACCCGCTGCTCCAGCTCCGCGTAAGCGCGATGCGAAGATTCCGTGGCACGGACGCGCTCCAGCGCATTGGCGACATGGTAGGAGACGAACGTCAGCAACTCCTGGTCCCGTGGCGTGTACTGGTGCTCGGGCGTGTAACTTTGCACCGCGAGCACGCCGACGATGCGCTCGGCGCATTGCAGCGGCACGCCCAGCCAGCACGTCGAGCCGGTACCGGCCTGGGTTACCTCGCCACCCGCGCGCAAGCGCGAAATTTCCGGTGCATCCGCGCGCAATGCCGAGCCATGCCGCAGCACGTACTCGGTGAGCCCGCCGGCGAGCTTCCTGGGCCGGATCGCGAGTTCCCGCTCGTCCACCCAATAGGGAAAGGTGAGGCCCATCCCGTCTTCGGACAGCAGCGCGATATAGAAATTGCGCGCGTAGAGCAGACCGCCAATCACCCTATGCACCGCGGCATAGAAGGTTTCGAGGTTGTCGGTGGCGCTGGCCAATTCGGCGATCTGGAACAGGGCCGCCTGAAGCTGTTCGCCGCGTTGGCGCTCCAGGATCTGCTGCCGCAGAACGTCATTGGCGTTGCGCAGAGCCTGCGTGCGCTCCTCGACCCGATGCTCCAGTTCGACGTGGGCCAGCCGCCGCTCCAGCGCCGTCTGGATGTGTTGCGCGACATACATGAGCAACGCCTTGTCCTGCTCGTCGTAGTGGTGCGCCGCGTCGTAGCTTTGCACCACCACGCAGCCGACCACTTCGCTGCCGCGAAGCAAAGGCACTCCCAGCCAGTCGACCCACTCGGCGCCGATGCAGTGGAAGGGCCCTTGCACCTGACGGCCAATTGCAGACAGTGATCCGATCAGCGGCTTCCCATCGCGGATCACATACCAGGTGGGGCCGTGCAGAATCTCTGACATCGGCAGATCGGTGCCCGGCGGAAGTTCGGGATCCACCGTGTCCGCGTAATAAGGAAACCGCACGCTATCCCGCTTGGGATCATACAGTGCGATATAAAAATTCTCGGCGTACATCAGCGAACCGACGATGCCGTGCAGCGCCTGAAACATCGTGGCCAAATCTGCGCTGGTCGCGCTCGCTTGGTCGGCTATGGCGTAGAGGGCCCGCTGCAGCCGTTCGGCGTGGCTGAGCCGCTCGACCGATTGCACCAGTCCAGCGTGCTCGTCCAACGCGGCGATGCGAGCCCGAATCATGTCGATGGCGGATTCGAGTGACGCGCGGCCGGTGCCGTCCACTGCGGAAATGAGCAGGATTGCATCACCGGACAGCACCAGCCGGTGAGGGTTGTCGCACGTGTCGTCCTCGGCGGACTCGGAGCGTCGGACCTTGGTCCCGGGAGCCGCTTCATGCAGGAGCGCCCGCGCAGCCATCACCACGCCGTCTGCGTCCGTCGCCGTCCAAAGCCTGCAACTTGCCTGGAGCAGACTGGCCGCGGCAGCCGGCAGCATGTCCGAGATGGTGCCGCAGAGACTGTTCCTCGACATATGGTCACACCTCCAGTCGGAGCACTGATGCAAGCGCCGGACCCGCCGCGACGTCCAAACGCACACCGCGTCACAATTCGATCTTGGCCATGGTTCCCCGGTCGGTGCAACGCGACCGGCGACATGATCGCTTCGAGACGCAGGCCACGTACTGAAGAGGCGGCTCGCCAAAGAGCGAGCCAAAAAGCCACCGGAGGCATCGAAGCCTGAGGTTTCCCCACGATTCCGCCAATCGGATCAGGGACTTGGCAGGAACGTTGCGCGCGTGGCGCAGTCTTGAAGGTGTCGAAGCCATCGAGGACCGCCAACCCATGCGCGCCACGCGAGTATTGCAGAAGTGTCTGTCCGCTTCACTG
>JAJPJT010000097.1 GCA_021324095.1 Gammaproteobacteria bacterium | reverse complement strand
TTCGCCAACGGTGCGCAGGTCGTGATCGACCAGTTCATCTCCTCGGGCGAAGCCAAGTGGAACCGGCTGTGCGGCCTGGTGCTGCTGTTGCCGCACGGCTACGAGGGCCAAGGCCCCGAACATTCGTCCGCGCGGCTGGAACGCTATCTGCAACTGTGCGCGCTGGACAACATGCAAGTGTGCGTGCCGACGACGCCCGCGCAGATGTTCCATCTGTTGCGGCGACAGATGCTGCGCAACTGCAGGAAACCGCTGATGGTGATGACGCCGAAGTCACTGCTGCGCCACAAGCTCGCGGTGTCCTCGCTGGACGACCTCGAGCATGGCCACTTTCATCTCGTGATTCCGGACCAGCGCATCAAGAACGACAAGCAGGTCAAGCGCGTGGTGCTGTGCTCGGGCAAGGTCTACTACGACCTGTTCGAAGAAGCCGAAAAGCAGAAGATCAGCGACGTCGCGATCGTTCGCGTCGAACAGTTGTATCCGTTCCCGCGCATCGAGGTAAACGCCGAACTCGCCAAGTATCCTGCCGCCAGGGAAGTGGTGTGGTGCCAGGAAGAGCCGCAGAACCAGGGCGCGTGGTTCCAGATCCGGCACCACCTGCAGGCCTGCGCGGATGGAGGCCACAGCCTGCACTATGCGGGCCGCGTGCGTTCGCCGGCGCCGGCCGCCGGGTACCACAACACCCACGTCGCCGAACAGCACGCGCTCGTACAACAGGCGTTGGTCGAGCCCGTGGGCGACAACCATTCGCTGGAATGAAAAAGCCTCACCGTTCGCCCTGAGCGTAGGCGCGTAGCGCCGCAGTCGAAGGGCATTGCAATGTGCTTCGACTCCGCTTGCTGCGCAAGCTACGCTCAGCACGAGCGGCTTCAATGCCAGAGCTACTCGACCCAATCCAAGGAAACTCCATGTCGATCGAAGTCAAGGTGCCGGTACTTCCCGAATCCGTCAGCGACGCCACCATCGCCGCATGGCACAAGAAACCCGGCGACGCGGTCAAGCGTGACGAGAACCTGGTCGACCTCGAAACCGACAAGGTGGTACTGGAAGTTCCCGCGCCAGCCGACGGCGTGCTGAAGGAGGTCCGCCACGAAACCGGCGACACCGTCAACAGCGAAGACGTGATCGCGGTTCTGGAAGAAGGCGCGGAGGCGCCGAAGCCCGCCGCGGCCAAGCAGGAAACCAAACAGCCTGCTGCGCCGGCCAAGGCTCAGGAAGCCACGACAAAAGCGGGACTGGGGGCTGCGGACTCGGGGCTCGGAAAGCCGAACACTCAAAACCTGTCACCTGCCGCAGCACGGCTGGCGACGGAAGAAAAGATCGACGTATCCCGGGTTTCGGGAACGGGCCGCGGCGGCCAAGTGACCAAGGAAGATCTGGTGAATTACCAACGTTCGCCGAAATCCGCCTCGACCCCCAGTCCCCAGTCCCCCGTCCCCAGTCCGGGCTCCCGCCCCGAAGAACGCGTGCCGATGACGCGCATGCGCGCCCGCATCGCCGAACGCCTGATGCAGTCGAAGAACTCGATCGCCATGCTGACCTCCTCCAACGAGGTCAACCTCTCGAAGGTTGTCGCGATGCGCAAGCAACTCGGCGAGCAATTCGAGAAAACCCACGGCATCAAACTCGGCTACATGAGTTTCTTCGTCAAGGCCACCTGCGAAGCACTGAAGCACCACCCCGTGGTGAACGCCTCGGTCGATGGCAACGACATCATCTATCACGGCTACCAGGACATTTCGATCGCAGTCGCGACCGAGCGCGGGCTGGTGACGCCGGTGCTTCGCGATGCGCAGGACATGGGTTTCGCGGACATCGAGAAGGCCATCGCGAACTTCGCGAAGAAGGCGCGCGAAGGCGGCCTGACGCTGGACGACCTGCAGGGCGGCACGTTCACCATCACCAACGGCGGCACCTTCGGTTCGCTGTTCTCGACGCCGATCGTGAACCCGCCGCAGAGCGGCATCCTGGGGATGCACACCATCAAGGAACGCGCCGTGGTCGAAAACGGCCAGGTCGTGGCCGCGCCGATGATGTACATCGCGATCAGCTACGACCATCGCATCGTCGACGGCAAGGATGCGGTGCTGTTCCTGGTCGACATCAAGAACCAGTTGGAAAATCCATACAGGATGTTGCTCGGGTTGTGATCGCCTCGCGATCACAACAGGGACGAGGGTCGAGTAGCGAGGGCGCGAATACCGAGTGTCGAAGTTGCTTTCAGCTCCACACGCTCGCCCTCACTACTCGTCGCTAATCCCTGCTCCTCAACGCCGATCCGCGCCAAGAACAAATGCTGCGACATTCTTCAAAGGAACCGTAATGGCTGACAACAAATTCGACGTGATCGTGATCGGCGCCGGTCCCGCAGGCTACGTCTGCGCGATTCGCGCGGCGCAACTGGGCTTGAAGACCGCATGCATCGACGCGTTCAAGGGCAAGGACGGCAAGCAGGCGCTCGGCGGCACTTGCCTCAACGTGGGTTGCATTCCTTCGAAGGCGTTGCTGGATTCGTCGAAGCAGTTCTGGAATCTCGCGCACAATCTGCCCACGCACGGCATCAGCGTCGAGAACGCCAAGGTCGACATGGCGACGTTCATCGGCCGCAAGGACAAGATCGTCAAGCAGTTCACCGGCGGCGTCGCGCTGCTGTTCAAGTCGAACAAGGTCACGCCGTTCTTCGGCACGGGCAAGCTTCTCAAGGGCAATCAGGTCGAAGTCACCGGCGAAGACGGCAACAAGCGGACGCTCGGAGCAGCCAACGTGATCATCGCGACCGGCTCGGTGCCCATCGAACTGCCGTTCGCGAAGTTCGACGGCAAGCGCATCATCGACAACGCCGGCGCACTGGATCTGACCGAACTGCCGAAGCGCCTCGGCGTGATCGGCGCGGGCGTGATCGGGCTGGAACTGGGTTCGGTGTGGAAACGGCTGGGATCGGAAGTCACGATCCTCGAAGCATTGCCGGATTTTCTCGGCGCCGCCGACCAGGACATCGCCAAGGCCGCCGCCCGCGAATTCAAGAAGCAAGGGCTCGACATCCACCTCGGCGCCAAGGTCAGCAAAGCCGAAGTCAAGAAGAACGTGGTCGAAGTCACCTACGCCGACAATGAGGGCGAACACGAGATCACGGTGGACAAGCTGCTGGTGGCGGTCGGCCGCCGCGCGTACACGCAAGGCTTGCTGGGCGACGGCACCGGCGTGAAGACCGACGAGCGCGGCCGCATCGAGGTGGACGAACATTGCTGGACCGGCGTCGACGGCGTATGGGCCATCGGCGACTGCGTGCGCGGCCCGATGCTGGCGCACAAGGGATCGGAAGAAGGCGTGATGGTCGCCGAATTGATCGCTGGACGTGCCGGCCACATCGATTACGGCGTGATCCCGTGGGTGATCTACACGGAACCTGAAATCGCCTGGACCGGCAAGACCGAAAAGCAGTGCAAGGACGAAGGCATCCCTTACAAGACCGGCGCGTTCCCATTTGCCGCCAACGGCCGCGCGGTCGCGATGAACGAACCGGCGGGCCTGGTGAAAGTGATCGCGCACGCGGAGACCGACCGCATACTCGGCGTGCACATGTGCGGACCCGTGGTCTCGGAATTGATCGCCGAAGCCGTGGTCGCGATGGAGTTCAAGGGATCGTCCGAAGACCTTGCCCGCATCGTCCACGCGCACCCAACATTGAGCGAAGTGGTGCACGAAGCTGCATTATCGGTGGACAAGCGGGCGATCCACAAAGCAAACTCAGGATGAGTTTGTCCCGGACAGCACATGGACGTGCGTTGATCCGGGACCCATTTTTCAACCGAGGATCAGTTCGCCCCGTGCAGTACAGGGACGTACGACGACACGGGGCCCAGTGACTTTCGCCACAGGATGAACGCATCCCCGACAGGCCATGGATGGCCGTCTATCCGGGATCCAGAACTTGATCGTCGTCCCGGACAGCGCATGAATGTGCATTGATCCGGGCTCTGCTCTTGCTCGTCATCCCGGCGCACGCCGGGATCCAATTTGATTTTAGAAGAACTCCAAGAGCAAGATGGATTCCGGTTTTCACCGGAATGACGGAGACAGGGAATGCTCGATCGCCATCCATGTGTCTACATCCTCGCGAGCAAGGAGCGCGGCACGCTTTACGTCGGTGTAACGTCAGATTTGATCAAACGCATTTGGGAACACAAGAACGATCTGGTCGACGGCTTTACGAGGAAATATCGTGTACACCACTTGGTTTGGTACGAGCAGCACGAAACGATAGACGCGGCGATTGCGCGCGAGAAGGCAATCAAGGAGTGGAAGCGCGCATGGAAACTGGAGTTGATTGAAGCACAGAACCCATCCTGGAATGACCTGTACCAGGAACTGTCGGGACAGGCCGAAGAGCAAGATGGATTCCGGCTTTCGCCGGAATGACGAGCAGGAGCATCATGCAGAGCTTCCGCGCCTTCCGCATCCACAACGACGCTTCTGGCTATCGTGCCGGCACCGAAGCGATGCGCGCGGGCGATCTCGCGCCGGGCGAAGTGTTGATCAAGACCGCGTATTCGTCCGCCAATTACAAGGACGCGCTGGCCGGAACCGGCAAAGGCAAGATCCTGCGCCGGTTCCCATTGAACGGCGGCATCGATGTCGCGGGCCACGTGGTTGAATCGCGCGACCCGGAATTCCGGGAAGGCGACACGGTGTTGTGCACCGGCTGCGGATTGTCGGAAACCCGGGACGGTGGCTATGCCGAATACGCGTGCCTCGAGGCCAAGTGGACCGTCAAGCTGCCGAACGGTTTATCGCTGCGCGAGAGCATGATTCTCGGCACTGCAGGGTTCACCGCCGCGCTCGCGCTGTTCCGCATGCGTGACAACCGCCAGAGGCCGGAACTTGGACCCATCGCAGTCACCGGCGCAACCGGCGGTGTCGGCATGCTGGCCGTCGACATCTTCAGCCGCGCGGGATTCGAGCTTCACGCGATCAGCGGCAAGCCCGAACACGCGGATTTCCTGAAAGCGCTGGGGGCGCGCGAAGTGCTGGACCGCCGTTCCCTCGACCTCGGCGATCACGCGCTTGAATCCACGCGTTTCGGCGGCGCGGTCGACAGCGCAGGCGGCATGCTGCTGGCGCAATTGCTGGCCTGCACCGCTCCCTACGGCAACGTCGCCAGCATCGGGCTCGCCGCCGACAGCGAACTGGCCACCACCGTGATGCCTTTCATCATCCGCGGCGTCAGTCTGCTCGGCATCGCCTCGGCCGGAACCGCGCGCGACATCCGCGATGCGATCTGGCAGCATCTGGCGTCCGACTGGAAGCCTGCGCACCTCGACAAGGTCTGCACGCGCGAAGTCACCTTGGATGAACTGCCGGAAGTGTTCGAGGCCATGCTTGCCGGCCGATCGTTCGGACGCACCCTGGTGCGTATAGGCGAAAACGTCTCAGATTGATGTTGCGCTGCCTCCGGCGTTCCGGTCCTGAATGGCTACCCTGCGCCGGCGTCATCCGCTTGTCGGATGCACACCGCGCCACGTTGGCACTCGCAATCCCGGTTCCCTACAATTGGCCATCGCCTGTGGGGAGTGACGCATGGCACGCATCCTGATCGTCGACGATTCGCCATCCCAACTGGAGGGCCTGAAGCGACTGGTCGAGAAGCTCGGGCACCAGACCCTTACCGCAGCGGACGGAGCAGCCGGCGTCGAGGCCGCCAAGCGCGACAAACCCGACCTCGTGTTGATGGACGTGGTGATGCCGAACCTCAACGGGTTCCAGGCGACACGCGCGATCTCGAAGGATCCGGACACTTCGCACATTCCAGTGATCCTGGTGACGACCAAGGACCAGGAGACTGACCAGGTGTGGGGGATGCGCCAAGGCGCGAAGGCCTACCTCACGAAACCGGTGAGCGAAGCGGAATTGACCAAGACGTTGAACGAGAACCTGGGCAAATGACTGCGATCATCCCTGATCGCTGCACCGCCTGTCCGCCCAACGAAAAGGGGGCGAGCCAGGCACCCCAGCATCAGAGCGGCCTTCTTGGCCCCCGATCAGAAACATCTCGGGGGCTCTGACTTTCGCAACAGCCGCTCCGAATCAGAAACTCGGTATCAGCGCTACTGCCGCGGATCGAATCCCGCGAACGCTTTCTCGAACGCCTGGTAGGCCGCCTTGGCCTTGTCGCTGCCGGCGGGCGGGATCTGGATCGCCAAGGTGACGATCTGGTCACCCGGCGCACGGCCCGGCATTCCGCGACCTTTCAGGCGCAACTTGCGCCCGCTGCGCGAGCCGGCGGGAATCCGCAGCTCGACGGTTCCGCCCAGCGTCGGCACCGGAACCTTGGCGCCCAGTGCTGCTTCCCATGGCGAAACGGGCACCTCGACTTCGATGTCGCGCCCGTGCAGCTTGAACTGCGAATCATCACGCACCTGCACTTCCAGCAACAGGTCACCGGATGGGCCGCCGTTGTAACCGGGTTCGCCCTGGCCGCCGAGACGTATCACCTTGCCCGGCAGGATGCCGGCGGGGATGTTCACTTCCAGCGTGCGTTCGCCCGTCGCGCCACGCAGGCCCAGGCGCTGCTTGCCGCCTGAATAAGCGGTGCGCAGATCGATCTCGACCCCCGCGCGCACGTCGCTGCCGCGCATCGGCCCGCGTTGCGCGCGCGGTCCTGCGCCACGTCCGCCGAAAAGGGATTCAAAGAAATCGCTGAAGCCGCCCGCATCTCCGCCACCGAAGTCGCGGAACTCGAAACCGCCCGGCGCCTGTTGCTGCTGCCAGCCCGGCGGCGGCCTGAAATTGTCACCCGCGCGATAACCGCCCGCGCGCAGGTTGTCGTAAGCGGCACGCTTCTGCTTGTCGTGCAGGACCTCATAAGCTTCGCTGACAGCCTTGAATTTTTCCTCGGCGCCCGCTTCCTTGTTCTTGTCCGGGTGGTATTTGCGCGCGAGCTTACGGTATGCCGCCTTGATCTCGTCGTCGCCGGCGCCCTGCTGCACGCCGAGGGTTTGGTAATAATCCTGGAACTCCATCGACACCCCCGCGAATCAGAAACGAGCCCGCGACGGACCAGACCGTCGCGGGCCTCGCATTCCGCAATGGCGCGCAGAACCCGCCGTGTCGTTCAGTCGACGGAGATGTCGATCTTGCGCGGCGTGGTTTCCGGCCGCTTGGGAATCGAAATTTCGAGCACGCCATTCTTGCCCTTGGCGCTGATGCCCTGCGGGTCGGCGCTGTCAGGCAGCGCGAAACGGCGGTGGAACACGCCACGCGAACGCTCGACGCGGGTGTAGTTGCCTTCTTCCACCTTCTTCTCGCTCTTGCGCTCGCCACGGATCGACAACACGCCCTTGTCCATGTTGATTTCGATGTCCTTGGGGTCGACGCCCGGGATGTCGGCCTCGATCACGAAGCGCTTGTCTTCCTCGCAAATGTCCACGCGCGGTGCCCATTCGCTGGTCACCACGTTGGACTGGTCGCCGCCCTCTTCGGTGTCGAAGAAACGGTCGAGCATCTGGCGGAATTCCCGATTCACGGGGTAGCCGCCCCATTGCCGGTAACGGGAGAGATGATTCATTGGATGGCCTCCTTTCACTGCTGTGTCTCGGCCACGTGCGGGCCGCATCCGGGATAGATAGGGACAGGCCAACCGGTTTCAAGTGCACGCCGCACAGCGCGGCGCTAGGATGCAAGCTTGCCCGCCACATCGGAGCGAAACATGACCATCAAGACCGGCGACCGCCTCCCTGCTGCCACTTTCGCCGTCCTGCGCGACGGAGTGCAACGGCTGACCACCGAGGACGTGTTCAAGGGCAAGAAGGTGGTGCTGTTCGCGGTGCCCGGCGCGTTCACCCCCACCTGTTCGGAACGCCACCTGCCCGGCTACATCGACCACTACGAAGAGTTCAAGAAGCGCGGCATCGAGGTCGCCTGCATGGCCGTCAACGATGCCTTCGTGATGAAAGCCTGGGCCGAACACCGCCACGTCCCCGACGGCATGCTGATGCTGGCCGACGGCAATGGCGACTTCGCCAAGGCGCTGGGTCTCGAGGTGGACTCCAGCAAATACGGCATGGGCATGCGGTCCAAGCG
Source organism: Gammaproteobacteria bacterium (assembly GCA_021324095.1). GTDB lineage: Bacteria > Pseudomonadota > Gammaproteobacteria > Xanthomonadales > Rhodanobacteraceae > 66-474. Next base: position 3,423 of record JAJPJT010000097.1, on the reverse strand, counting down.
TTTTGCGCTGTACGCGGAAGATGGCGTGGTGAAGGTGCTGCACGTCGAAGCGCCGGGAGAGTTTCGCGTTTCGAGCGCGGAGGCGATGCTGGCGGCGATTTGAAACGAGGGATGAGGGGCGAGTAGCGAGGGCGCGCTGTTGAAGAGTGGGATTGGGGATGGGTAGTGGGGGCGTTCCGATCAAGAGTTTCCCTGCGCATGCGAGTCCGCGATCGCTACCATTCTGGCGAACATGGTGCGACACAGAATCCATTTTCGTCAGCTTCCGCCGACGGGTTTGTTCACTGAGAATATAAACGAGATGGCTTGCTCACATATGGGACTCCAAATGTCGCTACGCAGATACAAAACACTGACCATCTATTGGGTGGCCATAGCTCTTGCGACTAGTTTTTTCCTGCCAGCATTCTCTTACACTGGCAATCTCGCCTATCACAAAGACCCCGGAATAGTTTATGGATTGGAGGCATTCGCGCTGGGGCCCATTGGACTCATTACTGTTACAGTTGCTTCTTTGTCTTGGTTCTCGAACGTCATGCTGTTTATAGCTCTACGACATACGACTTCTCAGATGTACAGACAAGCCTGCATAGCATCACTCGCAGGTATGCTTCTAATTGCCAATTTTTTTATCGTTTCTGGAAAGTATCCAATGTCCATCCCATTTGGCGGATACTACGAACCGATGAAAGATCCGAGGCCACACATTGGCTTCTTTGTTTGGCTCTCGGCTTTCCTAGTGCTTGCAATTAGCCCAATAACCAGCAAGTGCATCGAACGAGACCAGAATAGCAAGCGCGGTAGGTTGGGGTGAGTGGCTTCATGCGAACCCCATCGGTTCGAAATCGAGTTGCTGGGATTGCGCGAAGCTGCGAGTCACGCACATTGCGCTGTAGGAGCGCGCCGGCGCGAAGTGCCTGCTCCTTCTTTTGCGCGCGACCGACGCCTCCGCGTCAAATGAGGCCCTGATCGCGCGCGCGGCCCGCTCCTACAACAGCAATCTACGCGGGATTAGGTGGTTCCAGCTGGTCGCCGCCACCATTCGTTTGCGTGTCCGCGCCATCGTCATCGCCGTTCTCGATCTTCACCACGCCGGCGAGTTTTTCGTCGTCGGGCAGGCGGATCAGCGTGACGCCCTGCGTGTTGCGTCCGACCTGCGAGACGCCCGATACGCGCGTGCGGACCAGCGTGCCGTGGTTGGAAATCAGCATCAGCTCCTGGCGCGGATCGGTGGCGACCGCCGCGACCAGCGCGCCGTTGCGTTCGGAACACTGGATCGCGATCACGCCCTGCGAGCCACGGCCCTTGCGCGGAAAATCGGCCAGCGGCGTGCGCTTGCCGAAACCACGTTCGGTGGCGGTGAGAATGTCGCAGTCCGCACCTTCCATATGTTCGTCGGCGACGATCATCGACACGACCTGCGCGCCCCCGGTCAGGCGCATGCCACGCACGCCGTGCGCGGTGCGGCCCATCGGACGCACTTCGCTTCCGGCAAAACGCGCGGCCTTGCCGTTGGACGCGAACAGCAGCACGTCGCACTGGCCATCGGTGAGCTCGGCCTCGACCAGGCCATCGCCCTCGTCCAGCCCGATCGCGAGTTTGCCTTTCTGCAACTGGAACTCGAACTCCCTGAGCGGCGTCTTCTTGACGGTGCCGTTGCGGGTCGCGAAGAACACGTAGCAATCATCCGAGTATTCGCGCACCGGAAGCACTGCCTGCACCTTCTCGCCCTCTTCCAGCGGCAGCAGGTTGACGATCGGACGTCCGCGCGCGCCCGGACCGGCTTCCGGAATCCGGTACACGTCGAGCCAGTACACGCGCCCGTTGCTGGTGAAGGTGAGCAGCGTGTCGTGCGTGTTGACGATCCAGAGCTTCTCGACGAAGTCCTCGTCCTTCATTGTGGTCGCCGAGCGGCCCTTTCCGCCGCGCTTCTGCGCGCGATAGAGATCCAGCGACTGGCGTTTCACGTAGCCTGTATGCGACAGCGTGACGACCACGTCTTCCTGCGCGATCAGGTCGAGCGTCTCCAGGTCTTCCTGGGTGTGCAGGATCTCGGTGCGGCGCGCGTCGCCGTAAAGTTCCTTCATCTCGACCAATTCGCCGCGGATCACCGCCATCAGCTTGTCGGGATCTTCCAGGATCGCGATCAGGCCGCGGATGGTTTCCAGCAGTTGCTTGTATTCGTCGGTGAGCTTGTCCTGTTCCAGGCCGGTCAGTCGGTGCAGGCGCATCTCCAGGATTTCCTTGGCCTGGACTTCCGACAACTGATAGCCGTCGTCCGTGAGCCCCGCGCGCGGATCGAGGTCCTCCGGCCGCGAGGCCGTGTCGCCCGCGGCCTGCAGCAGCGCTCGCACCATGCCGGCTTCCCACTTGCGCGCCAGCATCCGCTCGCGCGCGACCTGCGGCGACTCGGACGTTTTGATCAGTTCGATCATCGCGTCGATGTTGGCCAGCGCGACGGTCAAGCCCTCCAGTACGTGCGCGCGCGCGCGCGCCTTGCGCAGGTCGAAGATGGTGCGGCGGGTGACGACTTCGCGCCGGTGACGGATGAAGTGCTCGAGGATCTCCCTCAGGTTCAGCAGGCGCGGCTGGCCGTCGACCAGCGCCACCATGTTGATGCCGAACGTGACCTGCAACTGGGTTTGCTGGAACAAGTTGTTCAGCACCACGTCGGCCGCGGCGTCGCGCCGCACCTCGATCACGATGCGCATGCCGTCCTTGTCGGACTCGTCGCGCAGGCCGCTGATGCCCTCGACCTTCTTCTCCTTGACCAGTTCGGCGATCTTTTCGATCAGGCGCGCCTTGTTGACCTGGTACGGAATCTCGGTCGCGATGATCGCTTCGTGGCCGTGTTCATTGGTTTCGATCTCGGTCTTGGCGCGCACCAGCACACGGCCGCGGCCAGTGCGGTACGCCTGCACGATGCCCGCCGCGCCGTTGATGATGCCGGCGGTCGGAAAATCCGGGCCGGGCACGTGCTGCATCAGTTCGTCGACGGTGAGGGTCGGGTTGTCGATCAGCGCGATCGTGGCGTCGATCACCTCGCCCATGTTGTGCGGCGGCACGTTGGTGGCCATGCCGACGGCGATGCCGGCGGAACCGTTCACCAGCAAATTCGGAACACGGGTTGGCAGGACCAGCGGCTCCTGCTCGCTCTCATCGTAGTTCGGCCCGAAATCGACGGTTTCCTTGTCGATGTCTGCAAGCAGGTCGTGGGTCAGGCGCGCCATGCGCACCTCGGTGTAACGCATCGCGGCGGGGCTGTCGCCGTCCACCGAACCGAAATTGCCCTGCCCGTCCACCAGCATGTAGCGCAGCGAGAACGGCTGCGCCATGCGCACGATCGCGTCGTACACCGACGAATCTCCGTGCGGGTGGTATTTGCCGATCACGTCGCCGACCACGCGCGCGGATTTCTTGTAC
>JAJPJT010000126.1 GCA_021324095.1 Gammaproteobacteria bacterium | reverse complement strand
TCGCGACAATTGCATCCTCTCGTCGTCACCCAGGCATCCGCCCACTTCCTGCTCGCGCCCTTGTGCCGTCAGCACCACGTGCCGATGCCCGTCGCCGCGTTCCAGTACGCATACCCGGGTCCACGCGACGGGAAACGTGCTCGGCGCACGACCCCGCGCGGGAAGCTGCTCGATACGGACGTTGTCCGTATCCAGCGTGATGCGTTCCCTGCAATCGCCACTGCGCCACACCAACCACAACGCAACCGCCAACACGGGGACCTCGATCAGCGCGAACAGCGGCGCGAACACATCGCCGCCCCACGCCGCAAGCCCCGCCACCAGCAACGCCGCAATGCAAAGTTCCCACGTCAACCTGCGCATCTGCTCACGAGTCAACGCCCGGTTGGGCGAGAGCAGCAGCGTCACCTGCCCGGTATCGGCAGCCACCGGTAGACGTGTGATCATGGACATTCGCGGTACCGCAGTCTGTGGATCATAAGGCCGGCGAGGCATGTCAGCAAGAATAGCCGCGCGCAGCGCCTCGTTTCTGCCACGCATCATTGGCTGCGACAGCAACAAGACGTACAATGGGCGGTCGCGTTTCAAGTAGTCGCCGATGGCCGAAATCCTGAGCCCCGAACTGCCTGCGCCGCCGGGCGCCGCGCGCGCGCGCATCACCGCAGCATGGAGTACCGACGAATCGGAAATCGTCGCGGCAAGATTGGCCGAAGCCACCCTGCCGACCCGGGAAAGCCAGGCCATCGAGGCCCAAGCCGCGGCGCTGGTGGCGCGGGTGCGCGAACGCAGCACCGACCGGAGCGCGGTGGAATCCTTCATGCGCCAGTACGACCTCTCCAGTGAGGAAGGCGTGCTGCTGATGTGCGTCGCCGAAGCGCTGCTGCGCATCCCCGATCGCCTCACCACCGACAAGCTGATTCGCGACAAGCTGGGGGAGGCCGACTGGAGGAAACACCTCGGCGCCAGCGATTCGCTGTTCGTGAATGCATCGACCTGGGGCCTGATGCTCACCGGCCGCCTGGTGAACCTCACCGATTCGACGCGCGCCGATGCACCGGGCGCGTTTCAGCGCATGATCGCGCGCGCCGGCGAGCCGGTGATCCGGTTGGCGGTGCGCCAGGCGATGCGCATCATGGGCCATCAATTCGTGATGGGCCGCACCATCGAGGAAGCGCTGGACCGCTCGGCCAAGGGCGACGACGCGAAGTACCGCTATTCGTATGACATGCTGGGCGAGGCCGCGCTGACCGCGCCGGATGCGGCACGTTACAAGCAGGCCTACCACGATGCGATCCTGGCGCTCGGCGCGCGCGGACCGTTCGGCGACGTACTGGACGCGCCGTCGGTGTCGGTGAAGCTGTCGGCGCTGCACCCGCGCTATGAAGTCGCCAAACGCGCGCGGGTGCACGCGGAGCTGACCCCTGTCGTGCTGGAACTGGCACAGCTCGCAAAGGCGCAGGGCATCGCGCTCACCATCGACGCCGAGGAAGCCGACCGTCTGGAGCTGTCGCTGGACGTGATGGAAGCGGTCTTCACGCACCCGTCGCTTGCAGGCTGGAACGGTTTCGGTCTCGCGGTGCAGGCGTACCAGAAGCGCGCGCCCTTCGTGATCGACTGGCTGATCGAAACCGCGAAGGCCGCGCAGCGCCGCTGGTGCGTGCGCCTGGTGAAGGGCGCGTACTGGGATTCGGAAATCAAGCGCGCGCAGGAAGCGGGGTTGTCCGGCTATCCCGTGTTCACGCGCAAACCCAATACGGACGTTTCCTACCTCGCCAACGCGCGTCGCATGCTGGATGCCGGCGCGGACGTGATCTACCCGCAGTTCGCGACCCACAACGCGCACACGATCGCGACGATCCACCATCTGGCAAACGGACGTCCATTCGAGTTCCAGCGCCTGCACGGCATGGGCACCGACCTGTACGCCGAGGTGATCGGCCCCGACCACTGGAACGTGCCGTGCCGCGTTTATGCACCCTGCGGCAGCCACGAAGACCTGTTGCCGTACCTGGTTCGCCGCCTGCTCGAGAACGGGGCCAACACCAGTTTCGTCAACCGCATCAGCGACGACAAGTTGCCGATCCACGACCTGGTCGCCGATCCCTGCGTCGAGGTGCGCGCATTCGGCACGATGCATGACGGCCGCTACCAGCATCCACGCATTCCCTTGCCGATCGACCTGTACGGCAAACTCCGGAAGAATTCCATGGGCGTCAATCTCGCCAACGACGACGAACTCCGATCCCTCGCCGAAGCCGTCGACGCGAAGCGCGGACCATGGCGCGCCGAACCGCTGGTGCCGGGCGCGCAGACGTCCGATGCGCCACGCGACGTTACCAGTCCCGCCGACCATCGCGTCGTGGTCGGCCAATCGCGCAACGCCGATGCCGCGACCATCCTGCGCGCGCTCGACAATGCGGTCGCCGCACAGCCTGCGTGGGACGGCAAGCCTGCCGACGAACGCGCCGCGATCCTCGAACGCGCGGCGGATCTTCTCGAGCAGAACCGCGCCGAACTGATCGCGCTGTGCGTGCGCGAAGCCGGCAAGACCATCCCGGCGGCGATCAGTGAAGTGCGTGAAGCGGCCGACATGTGCCGCTACTACGCGTCGATGGCACGCAGGCTGTTCGGCAAGCCGGCAGATTTGCCCGGCCCGACCGGCGAGTCCAACCAGCTTTACCTGCACGGCCGCGGCGTATTCGTGTGCATCAGCCCGTGGAACTTCCCGCTGGCGATCTTCACCGGACAGGTCGCTGCAGGACTAGCTTCCGGCAACGCGGTGATCGCCAAGCCAGCCGAACCCACCACGCTGGTCGGCTGCGCCGCCGTGAAGCTGCTGCAACAGGCCGGCGTGCCGGAAAAGGTGTTGCAATACGTGCCGTGCCGCGGTTCGGTCATCGGCAAGACGCTGTTGACGCGCCCCGAAGTTGCGGGCGTGTGCTTCACCGGTTCCACCGAAACCGCATGGACGATCAACCGCACCCTGGCTGCGCGCGAAGCGCCGATCGCGGCGCTGATCGCCGAAACGGGTGGCCAGAATGCATTGATCGCGGATTCGTCCGCGCTGCCCGAGCAACTGGTCAAGGACGTGATGACTTCCGCGTTCGATTCCGCGGGCCAGCGCTGCTCGGCGGCTCGCGTGCTGTTCGTGCAGGACGATATCGCCGACCACGTTATCGAAATGCTGAAGGGCGCGATGGACGAACTGACGTTGGGCGATCCGGCGCTGCTCTCGACCGACGTCGGTCCGGTAATCGACCAGCCGTCCTGTGCGACACTGGAAGAACATGCCGAACTGATGCGCGGCCAGGCAAAACTGATCAACATGGCCAGGCTGCCGGAAGACGCCGAACACGGCACCTTCTTCGCACCGCGCGCCTACGAGATCCCGTCGATCAAGTTGTTGACGCGCGAAGTGTTCGGCCCCGCGCTGCACGTCGTGCGCTGGAAGGCCGAAGAACTCGACGAGGTGATCGACGCGATCAACGCGACCGGCTTCGGCCTCACGCTCGGCGTCCACAGCCGCATCGATGAAACCGTCGAGCACATCCGCCGCCGCGCCAAGGTGGGCAATCTTTACGTCAACCGCAACCAGATCGGCGCGGTCGTCGGCGTGCAGCCGTTCGGCGGCGAAAATCTTTCCGGCACCGGGCCCAAGGCCGGCGGCCCGCATTACCTGCTGCGTTTCGCGACCGAACGCACCTTCACTGTCAACACCACCGCCGCAGGCGGCAACGCAAGCCTGTTGACGTTGCAGGATTGAGCACCGACGGAATCGGCGCTGCGCACACGGCCGATCTCCCGGACTGAACCGGCGCCGACCAGAGCCTGAACCGTCGGGCGCAATGCGGTTGAATCGCCATCGCGCACCCCGCTACGGTTGGATCGCGGCGTCGATGGACGCCGTCGTCATTTCAGGCAAAGGAGAATCCCATGATCCAGCGACTTCACCGGCTAGGCGCGGCGGCAGCCCTGACGCTCGGAGCGACCGTGCTCGCGCCCTTGGCATTCGCGCAGACGCCACCGCCCGCACAAGAGCAGGCGCCCACCCAACAGGCGCCGACGCAGGCGGCACCGAACCCGGGCCCGGCCCCGACCAACGAAGAACTCGTTGACTTCGCGCACGCCGCAACGGATGTCGTAAACATCAGGAAGTCCACAGAGCCGAAGCTCCAGGCTGCCAAATCCGACGACGCGCGCACGAAGCTGCAGCAAGCCGCAGAAAAGCAAATGGAGGCCGCGGTTCGCAACAATCACCTGTCGGTCCAACGTTACGAACAAATTGCCATGGTGGTGCAAACCAACGCCGAGGTGCGGCAGAAGGTTTTGCAGATCATGCAGAATCCTGCGAAATCGTAATCGCCGCGGCAGGACCATCCGCGGCCACGAATGCAAGCACCCGACCAGCCGCTGCCGCGGGACGGATCACGTCGATCGCGTGGCGACGACCGGCGGCACCGCGGCGGCCCGCAGGGCCGGACCCAACACCGCGAGTTGGCCCAGGATCCACAGCACGGCCGCGCTGGCCGGCAGGTAGTACCAGGGCATGTGGTCGAGTTGATAGTGCGCCAACAGGTAAAGATTGGCGCCGTACGCGAGGATCATCCCGACGGCGACGCCCGCCGTGCTCAACAGGAAGTTCTCGGTCTGGAAGTACTGCGCGATCTGGGCGCGCGTCCCGCCCAGCGCGCGGCGGATGCCGATCTGCTTCCTGCGCTGTCCGACCCAGAAACTGCTCAAGCCCACGATGCTGAACGCGGTCACCGCCAGCATCACCAGGCAAACCTGCACCAGCATCCACACCGTGCTGCGAATATTGGCGAACGCACTGTCACGGATTTCCGTCAGCGTCTGGCCCGCGATCACCGCTTGCGGCGACAAGGCGTGCAGTTTCGCGATCGCGGCATGTAGCACGCGGGTGCGATCGCCCGGCGTCGTGCGCACCAGATAGTCCGTCAACGCGGGATCCGGACTCAAAGGAAAGAACGTCGCGTAGTAGGCGTAGTCGTGCCCGATCACGTCTCCGCCGGGCCGCGCCACGTTGGCAACTACACCGATAACTGTGTAATCGTGATCTCCCATCCACATCTCTCTGCCGAGCGCGTTTTGCCCCGGCCACAATCTTTTGGCAAGACTCTGCGTCACGATTACCACGTGGCCACTTGGCACACTGATGTTGTCGCCAAGCTTGCTGTCGGCGTATTCATCCTCATTGAAAAATCGTCCTTCCAGCAGACGCAGGCCCAGGGTTCGTGGGCCGGTTCGGGTGAACATGTAGCGCGAGGCTCCCGAAGCGTCCGGGTCATTGGCCTTGGCCGATACGCTGTCGGTACCGAAGCTTTTGCCGAATGGGACGCTGGTGATCGCCGCCGCATCGATGGCGCCGGCAATGTGCTGCAGCGCGGCGAGGTCACGCGGAATGTCGGCATTGACGAATCGTGGATCGGTCCCGTTGACACTGATGTCCACCAAACCATTCTGGTCTATCGCGTTGGGCATGCGCAGTTCGCCGACGCGCTGGCCGATCATGAAGATCGCGTTGCACAGCACGGCGCAGGCCAGCGCGATCTCCAGCACGACCAGCGTGGCCGGAATCTTGTGTTTGCGCAGGGCGCTAAGGATGGGTTGGATTTCCATGATGATGCCTCGCTGCCAATAGTTTCCTTCCCCCGCCCGCGGGGGAAGGTGCCCGAAGGGCGGGTGGGGGCGTATGTTGCTATTTGGCCCCACCCCCAACGCTACGCGCTCGGCCTACGGCCGCCTCCCCCGCAAGCGGGGATCACACCGATTTCAACTGCGGCGCCGGCGCGACCAGGCAGGCGCGCAACGCCGGCAGCAATCCCGCGACCAGGCTCGCGACCAGTGCAACCACGAACGTCGCGAGAAACATCGTCGGATCGAGGTGTGCCAGGTGCGCGTACTGCACGGGCTCGTGCCGAATTTCCCACAAGCCGATTTCCGCGAACAACAGACCCAACACGCCACCCGCGATCCCGACCATCCCGGACTCGACCATGAACTGGGCGAAGATCGCCGCACGGCTCGCGCCCAGTGCGCGCCGTGTGCCGATTTCGTGCGAGCGGCCGAGGCACTTCGCCAACAGCAATCCCACCGTGCCGACGATGCAAATCAGCAGGAATCCAAATGCGAGGTAGGTTTGCATTTGCACGTCATCGGGTACCACTTGCTGCTCTTGCAGGTAACCCATCAGGTCATAGAACCACACCTTCGGATCGCTGAAGCGCCCCAGTGCAACCTGCTGATGCGCGTAATTCGAGAGGAAGGTCGTGTAGGCACGCGCATCGGACGCGTGCGCCAATTCAATCCATATGCTCACCCAAGCGCACGGCGCGGTCTCGAGGCGTTGCAGGTTGGCGCCTGATTCCCAGCAACTGTAGTTTTCCGGATTCATGTGGTCCGCACGGGCCGACAGCAGCGGCAGGAATACGCCGTCGCCCATGCCATAGCTTGTCCCTCCCAAGGCCAACGCATAGAAGCGCGGCTGCGGCGCCCAAGGCTTCAGCACACCAACAACCCGGTAGTCATGACCATTGACGCGCACAGTACGGCCTACGCTGTCCTTGCCTTCGAACAACTTGTCATTCAGACGCGCCGCGATCACTGCAACCGGCGCGCGATTCTCACCATCTTGTGCACTCCAACCACCGCCGTACTCGAACGGCGCATCGAACATTGCGAAGAAATCCGCTGTCGTCATCACGCCATTGCTATAGAACGGATACGCGCCCGCTTGCGACGGCGCGATCTTGGCCTTCACCAGACTGACCACCGCTTGCCGCTCGGCCTGGTGCGCGCTCAGCAGATTCATCGCATCGGTGTAGGTCATCAAATTGCCCCACCATCGCGGCATGTACGCTGGAGTTGCGCTGCCATCGGCGGGCGTCGGGTCAAGTAGGGGCGTGAATATCCGCGCACTCTTCTGCGGCAGCGGGTCGCCGGAAAGGAGTTTCAGCACCGTCAGCGTGGTAATCGATGCACCGATGCCGAGGCCCAGCGCCAGCACCATCAGCGCGGTGAGCACCGGATTGCGCCTGAAGCTGCGCAGCGCGAGGTCGAGGTAATAGGCGAACATCACACGCTCCTGGTCGCCACCACCGGCGGGACGGCGGCCGCGCGCAAGGCAGGGCCCAGTACGGCAAGTTGTCCGATCACCCACAGCGCGACCGCACCGATCGGCAAATAGGACCAGGGCAGCCGCGGCAGTTCGTAGTGCTGCATCAGCAGCAAGCTGAGGCCGTAGGCCAGCAGCATGCCCAGCGCGATGCCGAAAGTGACGATCAGGAAGTTTTCGGTCTGGAAATAGCGCAGGATGTTGCTGCGCGTCGCGCCCAGCGCGCGGCGGATGCCGATCTGCTTGCGTCGTTGCGCGACCCAGAAACTCGCCAGCCCCACGATCCCCAGTCCGGTGACCAGCAGCAGTGCGATGATCACGCTGATCAGGATGCCCGCCATCGCGTGGTCGTCCTTGAAATAATCACTGCGGATCTGGTCGTACGTGCGCATGTGCGTGATCACGCGCGACGGGTCCGCGCGTCTCAAAGCAGCCGCCGCCGCAGCCATTACGCGCTGCCGATCCTCGGGCCGGGTGCGCAGCAGATAACTCTGGTCCTTGTCCGCGCCCATGTGCAGCGGAATGATCATCGAGTACTGCGCGGTGGCGGTGTTGTAGGCGTTCGCGCGCGCCAGCGTCGCCACCACGCCCACTACGCGGAAACTCGCGGTGGGCGTCAGCCAGATCAACTTCCCCAGCGGGCTTTGCTGCGGCCACAGGCGCGTGGCCAGTGCGTGGCTGATGAGCATCGGCATCGGAAAGCCCTTGTCGCTGCCATCGGCGAGTGCCTTGATCAGCACGTCCGCATCGACGTATTCGTCCGGCCGCAAAGTGCGGCCGGCGATCAGATGCAACCCGAAGGTTTGCACCAGGTTCTCCCCGAAATACTCGGCTGCGCTCAAAGTCCGGTGCGGCTGCGTGGGCGAGAGCATCACGTTGCCATTCGACGAAACTCCGCCGAACGGAACCTGGTTGCTCATGCCGACCGCCTGCACGCCGGGAATCTGCCGCAACGTGGCGAGATCCTCCTGCGCCCGTGCGTAGCGGTCGGGCGGCGGCGCGATCGGCGCCTGCTGGATCTGCACCAGCTCGTGCTCGGCGATGCCGCTGGGCATGTCCATGTGCTGCATGCGCTGCACGATCAGGAACACGCCGTTGCAGATGATGGCGCAGGTCAACGCGATTTCCAGCATCAGCAGCCAGATGATGACCTTGTGCCGGGTCAGCGTCTTCAGGATGGGCAGGATGTCCATGTCATTGGCTCTTGAGTTGCCAGGCAGGTGCAGCGCTGCACGCGCGCCAGGCGGGCAGCATGCCTGCGATCAGGCTGGCGCAGATCGCGAGCGCGAACGTGAGCAGCAGCATCGTCGGATCGATGTGCGCCAGCGGTGCGTAATCGGACGACCTGTGCCGCACCATCCACAGACCGAGCAGGGCCAGCAACAGGCCGCCGACGCCTCCGGCGATGCCGACCACGCCGGATTCCGTCAGCAGTTGCGCGAACAGCGCGCGCTTCGATGCCCCGAGCGCGCGACGTACGCTCAGCTCGCCCGACCGGCGCAGGAATTTCGCGAGCATCAGACCAACGGTGTTGACCAGGCACACCAGCAGGAATCCGAACGCCAGCCACGCCTGCAGGCGCACGTCGTCCGGCACCACGCCGTTGTAATCGAGCCACTGCATCAGGTTGTCGAGGCGCACGTTGGGCGCGCGCTGGAATCGCCCGAGCGCCTTTTGCTCTTCCGAGTAATGGATGAGGAACTCCTTGTATGCCGCGGCCTTCGCCGGACTGTCCAGTTCCACCCAGAATTGCAACCACGCGCACGTCGCCGAAGGGTAAGCGCCGCCCTCCACGCCGCCGGTGCCGTTGCCCCAGCAGTCGACCGATCCGTTGCGGTCGTAATGCAGTTCCAGTGCCGTCTGCAATGGCAGGAACACCTGCTCGTAATAGTCGTACGCGCCGGTGTCGAGGTCGTAGAAATGCGGATTGGGATGCCAGGTGTCGAGCACGCCGACGATGCGGAACGTACTGTCTCCGACGCGCAGCGCTTTGCCCACGCTGTCCGCGCCATCGAACAACTTGTCGTCGAGCTTGCGCGTGATCACCACGTCCCGCGCATGCGCTTCGTCGTCGGCGCCTGTCCAACCGTGGCCGTACCGAAACGGCGCATCGAACATCGAGAAGAAATCCGCCGTGGTGTAGCGCGCCTCCACATAGAAAGGATCGAGCGAAGGGGAGTCCGGCTGGATCGGCACCGTGCCGCCTTCCATCAGCGCCTGACGGTCCGCGCGTTTCGCGCGCAACAGGTTCATGCCGTCGATCAGGGTGACCTGCTCCGGCGGAAGATGACCGGGCATCATGCCGCGCGCGTCCTGCGGATCGATCTGCGGGTAGTACAGCTTGCTGCTCTTGCCGGGCAGCGGATCGCCCGAGAGCACGTGCAGCACCGTGAGCGTGGTCATCGACGCGCCGATGCCCACCGAAATCGCCAGCACCATCAGCGCGGTGAGCACCGGGTTGCGCTTCAGGCTGCGCAGCGCGAGGTCGAGGTAATAGGCGAACATCACACGCTTCTCGTCGCTTCGACCGGCGATACGCGCGACGCGCGCAACGCCGGCGCAAATACCGCGCCCTGTCCCAGCAACAGCAACACGACGATCCCGGCCAGCACGTACAGCAGCGGCATCCGGTCCATCGCGAGCAGCCTCATCATCCATAAGTTCAGCCCGACCGCGAGGACCGCGCCCAGCACCACGCCCGCACCTGCGATCAAGAAGTTTTCGGTCTGGAAGTAATGCAGGATGTCGGCGCGCGTCGCGCCCAGCGCGCGGCGGATGCCGATCTGCTTGCGCCGCTGCCCGACCCAGAAACTGGTGAGCCCCACGATTCCCGCGCCGGTGATCACCAGCAGCACCGCACAGATGATGCCCATGAGGATCGCGGTGCCGCGATCGCTGTCGTAGGCACGATGACGGATTTGGGCGAAACTCAGGACACCGTCCTTGGGATCGATGATGCGCATCCGGTTCTGCGCGTAGAGCGCCCGCTTCGCTTCACGCATCGCGTCCGCCAACTGGCCCGGTTTGGCGCGCACGATGTAGTAGGTGCCGGTCGGATCGTCCCACCGCCGCGGCCATATCAAGGCCTGATAGAGGTAGTCATGCGACCAGGTATCGACTTCCGCACGCTGCAGGCGCTCGACGATGCCGATGATGGTGGTTGGCGTCGTACCCATCGCGTAGAACGTCTTGCCCAGCGCCGAACCATCCGGATACAGCTTGTCGGCCAGCGCCTTGGTCACGATGACCACCGGTGGTGTCCCCTGATTCTGTGGTGACATCGGCTCCACTTCGTCGGCGCGGAAGTTGCGCCCGGCGATCAGCTTGATGCCCAGCGTGTCGATGAAGTGCGTGTCACCGAAATAGACCGTTGCGTCGGTGGTCTTTTGCACCTGATCGGGCGTCATGGTGATGAAGTTATCCCAGCCGCCGCCGCGCAACGGGTACGAAACGCTGGACACGGCGTAGCGCACGGCCGGCAATTGACGCAGTGCGGCGAGATCGGCCTGCATCTGCGCATCGACCTTCTGGCTGGACGGATCTCCTGGCCACTGGTTGTCGATCACGAACACGTTGGCCTCGTCGATGCCGGTAGGCTCGGAAAGGTGTGCGACGCGCTGATGGATGATGAACAATGCGTTGCAGACGATCGCGAGGGTCAGCGCGATCTGCAACGCGATCAGCACGGTGCCGGCCTTGTGGTGGCGCAACGCTGCGAGGATGGGCTGGATTTGCATGGCGCGGTCCTCAGTCTTGCAGGGTGGACAGCGCAATCCCACTGTCCAACCTGCTGCGTGAGCAACGTCCCCCCTCACCCGCCAAGCGCTGCGCGCTTGTCTCCCTCTCCCCTCGAGGGAGAGGGTTGGGGTGAGGGGGTCGGTTCGATGAATGTGACAACGTGCGCATGACGTTCAGTTGGTCCGCAGGTGCCACGCCGGCTGCACGTGTGCCGCGCGCCAGGCCGGATAGAACGCGGCGATCACGGTCGCAAGGATTGCAACGCCCAGCGTCAACGCAATGAGCGACAGGTCCACGTGCGCCAGCCGCGCGATCTGCGGCCTGAACAACAAGCCCACACCCGATACGCCCACTGAGGTCAACAGCAATCCCAGCAAGCCGCCCGCGACACCGACGGTGCCGGCTTCGATCAGGAATTGCGTGTAGATTTCGCGACGCGAAGCACCGAGCGCCCGCCGCACGCCGATCTCACCGGCACGGCGCATGAACTTCGCCAGCAGCAGGCCGATGGTGTTGACCAGGCAGATCACGAAGAAGCCAATCGAAACCAGCAGCGAGATGCGGCTTTCCGGCGGTACCACCTGCATGTATGACAGCCATTGCGTCACGTCGCGCAGGCGCACATTGGGTGCCCAGTTGAAGCGGCCGGCCTGCTGTTGCTCTGCGGCATAGCCCTCGAGAAAACGGCGATAGCGGGCCACGGCGGCCGGCGTGTCCAGTTCCACCCACGGGTTGATCCACACGCAGTTGCTGCGCAGCCAGTAATCCCACCCGCTGCCGGACATTTTTCCGCGGCAACTGTTGTTGCCGGCGGTATAGATCTTGAGATCGAGCGCGCGGGTGAAGGGGATGTAGAAATCCGCGGGTGCACCGAACGTGCCACCGCCGAACAGCGCGTAAAAGCGCGGCTGGGGATTCCAGTGCCGGGTCACGCCGATGATCCGGTATTCGTGACCGCCCAGCGTGATCTCACGGCCCACGCTGTCGGCGCCGCCGAAGAGCTTGTCGTTGAACTCCTCGGTCAGCACCACCACACCGGCGCGCGCCTGGTCGTCCGCTTCGCTCCAGCCGCTGCCGTAGCGGAACGGCACCTGGAACATCGGGAAGAAATCGCCGTAGGCGGCGAAACCGTACGCATTGATCGGCAGGCTGCGGTCGCCGCCCGGCAACACTGAGAGTTGCACCGGATAAACCAGCGTCTGCCGCTTCGCCAGGTGCGCGCGCATCAACGCCATGGCGTCGGTGTAATCCATCGCCTGCGGTGGCTCGCCCTGGAGGTTCTGCTGCGGGCCCCAACTGTCGATCTGCGGCGTGAACAGTTGCGCAGACTTGTCCGGGATCGGATTACCCGAAACTGCGCGGAACACGGAATACGTGATCATCGACGCGGCCACGCCGAAGCCGATCGCCACGATCATCAATCCGGTCAGCGCCGGGTTGCGCTTCAGGCTGCGCAGCGCAAGATCGAGATAGTACGCAAACATCTCCACTCCCTGCCGTGTCATTGCTCCCGCTCCCCGAAGCAGTTTTCGGTTGGGGAGATGGTCCGAATGTCACGACGACAGGTGCATGTGCCGTGCCACGCGGCACGTCCGGGAATCGTGTGCCGGATCAAGTACCTGCATCGGCGCGGCCGCGCGTGGAAGTGTCCGCGGACACTCGCGGACACGTGGCGGACACATGTTCCCAGCTTTGGTCGAGCACAAGTGAAGACCCCGGCCGAAGCCGGGGTCTTTCGTCACGCGTATGCGAGGACTGCGTCAGAATTTGTACTGCATCGATATTCCGAGCAGGTCGCCGGAGTTGCTGAAGTCACCGACCAGGTGATCGCCGGTGGCGCTGACATCGTTGATGCCGCCGTTGTTGATGAACAGGTGCGCGTACCCGACGTTGAGGGCAAGCTGCGGTGTCGGCGACCAGCCGGCGCCGACGGTGATCCACCTGCGTGTAGCATCCGGGAGACGCGGATCGCGCGAGAAGTTGCGGGTCGGCGACTGGTCGTAGGCGAGACCGCCGCGCAGGGTCCAGGTGTCGCTCAACTTGTAGTCCATGCCGACGGATCCGAACCAGGTGTTCTTCCAGCCGTAATACTGGTTGATGTTGGGCTGCGCCGGGTTGGCGAAACTGATGGCGAGTTGCTTGAACGAGCTCCAGCCGGTCCAGGACAACTCGGCACCCCACGACACGGGACCCAACGTCTTGTGCCAATAGCTGAAGGACGCGACCGCGGGGGTCGCGACGTCACCGCTGGCAGCGGTGTTCTGGAACAGCGGCGGTACGCCCGGCTGCGAGAGCACGTACTGCACGCTTGCCGGCATCGTGAAATAGGCATTGCCGTTGATGTGGTGGTTGATCTTGGCGCGGTAGTCGAACGCGAGGGTGTCCTGGGTCGTCGGTTTCCACTCCGCGCCGATCTGCCAGCCCCACTTCCAGTTGTCGCCGCGCACTTCCGCGGTGCCGTCGGCGGACTGCGGCAGGAAGGTCGGCGCGAGACTGAACGGCGGCGCCGCGAGCACCGCGCCGAAATTCACCGCGTTGGAAAGATCGATCGTGGCCTTCTGCGCGATCACCGAAAACCCGAGCGAGAACTCGGGACCCACGGCCCACGCGACGGAGCCCACGAAATCCATCGTCTTCAGGCTGGATTTCAGCGCCTGGTACCGCCCCACCCAGCCAGCGTCGTATTGGGTCTTGAGGCCGTACGGCGCGTCCATCCCAAAACCGATCCGCCAGTTCTGCGCGATCGGCGCGATGAAACTGAAGGCCGGCACGCCATATACGCCGCCGCCATTGCCGCCGTTGCCACCTGACAGCGGCATCCCGATCGCGTCGGTGCCGCCACCGTTGAATTTGGCGTAGACATCGATCGCCGTGGCATCGAGTTGCACCGCGTAAGTGTCGAAGTCGACCATTGCCGCAGGATTGTTGAGCACGACCGATGCGTCATTGCCGGCGGCCTCGCGGCCCGCATAAGCGCGGCCCAATGCCTGCGCGGTGTTTTCGTTGATCTGGAAACCGGACGCGGACGCCGTCGGGCTCACCAGCGCCCCGGCCACGGCAACACCCAAGGCGGCGAGCGCGAGGCCAGCCAGTCCGGGAGCGGTCATCGGTCGCTTGCTCATCGCGGGATCTCCAGTAGGTTTCGTGAACGTCGATCGCGGCAGCGCAGGCGATGGCCCGCCGCGGTTTCAAACTTTCATACGTTTGTATGAATTTTGTTATGGCGACTATCGCATCGCGCGCCAGTCCGCGCAAGTGTGCTGCAGTGATCGCCGCGGCTGGCAACCGACGATGGGTTCATCACCTGCTTCGTCATTCCGAGGCTGCCCGCGCTCTTTGCGGGCAGAGCCCGACTGCGTTTGCAGGATTGCAAACGCGAACGCCGCAGGCGGCGCAGCGCGCGAGCGCCACGGATGACGCGAGTAATCCAGTTTTTCGACCAATTGAGCAGAAGCTGGATTCCGGGTTCCGCCGCCGATGAAGCCAGGCGGCGGCCCCGGAATGACGAATTCCTTTGGATGTTGTTATGGCTCATACATTCGCACTCCTTATACTTGGGCGTCCGCCGCCCGAGCTCGCTCATGTACAAGTCCCGCCGTCGGCCGCCGCTGTTCCGGTCGTTGCCTTCTTTTCTGCCTTCGTTGATCGCGGTTTTCCTTGCAATCTGGATACCCCACTCGTGGGAACGCTATTCGCTGCTGTTGCTGCTGATCGGTGCTTCGCTGTCGATGGCAGCGGTGTGCCACGCGATCGGATTCGGTTGCGGTGCCACGTTTACCCGGATGATCCTGCGCCGCGGCCCGGTGCACCTGATCGCGCTGGCGATCCATACCGCGATCGTGTTCGTGCTGGTGGCACTGCCGCTGATGTCGCTGTCGCAGGCGCCGTCGTTAGCGGCAACCCTGGGACTTTGTATCGCGCTGGCGGTTGCCGTGGTGGTGCTGTGGCGGTTGTGGCCGGTGTTCGGTTTGGTGTTCGAGTGGGACGATGCGTTTCCCGCGGGTGAGCAACATTCGTGGATGACCGCTGCGCTGGTGCGCAGCAGCGCCTTCGCAAGATACCTGACCCGCGGGCGCGACCTGTTCCTCACGCACTTCCTGCCCGCTTCGCTCGCACAGCTCGCGATCGCGTTCGGCGCGCTTTCGCTGGCCGGCATCGGCGCCGACCTGCCCGACGAAATCCGCACGGCCAGCCTGTTCCTGTTTGCGGTGGTGGTGCTGCCGGTGTGCTCGCTGATCGTCGCGAACCGCACCTTGCGTTTGCTGTTCGATGATCGCGGTCAGCGCGTCGAGCCATTGGCGCCCGAGCCGCCGGAACGTCCCTCGCCGCAGGGCGACGGCTCACCCACGGACGGCGCGGCGGAAGCGCCCGAAAGCGCGCCGGCTTCCGCGGAAGCGAACGGTGGCGCGGAGCAATCCGCCGCACTGGCGCAGTCGGTGCTCGATGAAAACCTGCTGGCATCCGCGCGCAGCGGCGATGCAGCCGCCGCGCTGGAATGGCTCGCACAAGGTGCGAATCCGGATGCGATACCGCCCGCGGGTGCGCGCGACCAGCGCTCGGCGCTGGTCCTCGCGGCCGAGTTGCCGGATACGCGTCTGCTGCGTGCGCTGATCGGCAAGGGCGCCGACGTCAACCGTGCGCACGCCGGATTGACACCGCTGCTCGCGACCACGCGCGCGTGCCGCGAGGGAAGACCGGAAATGGTCACCAGCCTGGTCGCGAACGGCGCGGACCCCGCGCGCGCGGATGCCGACGGCAATACGCCGCTGCACCACGCGGCACTGTGCGCGGAACCGGCGGTGGCGGCGATCCTGATCGACGCCCAGGCGCCGCTGGAAGCACGCAACCGCAACCAAGCCACGCCGCTCGCGATCGCCGCGGAAGCCGCGAACTGGCCTGTGATGCGTTTTCTCGTGGAACACGGTGCGCTTGCAGATGCCGCGCTGCCCGCTGCGGCCGGAACCGCGGACGACGATCCGGAAGGTGTGCGCACCCTGCTCAAGCACAAGGCGCATGTCAACGCGGTCGATCCGCTGGGACGCAGCGCGCTCTTGAATGCCGCGCGCGAAAACCACACCGACATCGCGCGCACCCTGCTGGAGGCCAACGCGGACGTCGCGCTGGCGGACCGCTACGGCACCACGCCGCTGATGGAAGCTGCACGCGCGGGTGCCACCGGCGTCGTCAAGCTGCTAGCGGACAAGAATCCCGACGTGAACGCGACCGACCAGCATGGCCGCACGGCGTTGATGCTCGCGTGCCAGTCGCCGCGCAGCAATGCCGAATGCGTGCGTGCCCTTCTGGAGCTCGGCGCTGATCCTGCACGGAAAGGGGCTGACGGGCGGAGCGCCATCGATCAGGCCAGCGCGTCCGGGCGCTGGGACCTGGTCGCGCTGATGGACCCGGGGGCGGCATTGCCCGCCTGCCACGCACACGGCAGCCAGCCGGAAGCGGGCGCGGACACGCCGCAGCATTTGCTCGACGCGCTGCGCTTTGCGCACTGGACCGTTGTCGCGCGTTTCGACAACCGTGTCGCGGCATGGCCGGTCACGGAACTCGCGACGCTTTACCTCGATCTTGCCGATCACGCCGACGACGCGCCGCGCGCGTGGCTGCTGGAGCACGGGTTGGACGCCGAAGCCCGCCTCGACGACGGCAGCCGGCTGTTCGATGCCTTGCTCGAGCGCCTGCCTGCCTCCCGATCTGCGGTGCGCCAATTGCTCGACAAAGGCGCGACGCCCGCGGGCGCGGGACGTTTTGCGCGCGCGCTCGCGCTGCTCGGCGATTCCGACGATGCCGCGACGCTCGCGCTCGTAATGCTGGAACGCGGCGCCGATGCGTGTGGTGCCGACGGTGACGGCCGCACGCCGCTGCACCACGCAAGCCGGCCGGCGCTGCGGCCGGTGCTGGAGGCGCTGCTCGCGCGCGGCGCCGACCCCAACGTGCGCGATCGAGCCGGCGCCACGGCCCTGCACGCCGCACTGGATGGCGAACCCGATACGGTGCTGCCGTCGATCAAGGCGTTGATCGCACGCGGCGCCGATCCGGAGAGCCCGGCCGCGAGCGGCGAAACGCCGTTGGGCCTCGCGCTCGCGCGCGACGCGACCAAACTGGAATACTGGCTGCGCTGGAATGGCTGGCCGCTGCCCAGGCGCCCATTGCGTGATGACGATCTGCCCGCCGCCGCCGCCGACCCGGATGCCGTCGCCCGCCTGCTGGAACTCGGCTTGACCGTGGACAGCCGTGACTGCCGCGGCGCCACCGCGCTGCTGCGCGCGTGCGGCGCCGGTGCGCTGCAGAGCGTGCAACGTCTGCTGGCCGCGCATGCCGATCCGCAAGTGACGGTGCAAACCGGCGCCTCGCCGTTGTCGGCTGCCATCAGCGCGAAGCAGCCCGATATCGTGCGCGCGCTCGTCGGGGCCGGCGCACCAGTAGACATGCGTCATGCCGACGGCGTGACCGCGCTGATGATCGCGGCGGCGCTCGGCCATCCGGACATGCTGACGGTGCTGCGCGAACTCGGCGCCGAGCCGGACCTGACCGACGCACGCGGTCAAACGGCGCTGCATGCGGCGGCGCGCTTCTGCTTCGACAGCCGCGACAGCCTGCGTTGTCGGCGCCTGCTGGATGCCCTTTTAAAGAGTTCGGCCGAAGGCCGGCCGACGTCCCTCTCCCGCACTGCGGGAGAGGGGGGGACCACTCGCGAAGCGAGTGGTGGGGTGAGGGGGGAAGAGCAGGATTGCCCCGTACCTTTGATCAACAGTGTCGACCACACCGGCGCCACGCCGCTTCTGGTGCTGCTGGGCGTGCACGTCAGGCCCGGCAACGATTGTGACGGCACGCATCTCGGAGCGCTGCTGCCGGTGTTGCTCGACGCGGGCGCCGACATCGACCATGCCGACGAGCACGGCGTCACCGCGCTGCACGCCTGCGCGATGCACGCGCTGTTCGAACCGGCGCGCGTGTTGCTGCAACGCGGCGCGGACCGCGAGGCCCGCGACTGCATGCAGCGCACGCCCGCCGACGTGGCGCGCGTGCTCGGCTACGTGGACCTCGCGATGGAGCTGGCGCCGCGGCGCAGCGTGCAGTTCAGTGCGCCGGTGGTGACACCGTTGATGACGCATCCTGAGTAACAGCCTGCCGCCGCCGTTCGGCGTCGGCTTCGAACAGGCCCTGCAACTCCTCGTACGCCTCACGCGTGGTCTGGCGCAGCGCCACGTCGTCGTCGTACACGAGGTGCTGGTCGCGCAGCAGCTTTTCGTCGTGTTCGCGGAACAGCTCCACGCTGGCGCGGGCCGCCTCCTCGCTCATGCCCAGTGCCTCGAGCGTCAGGGCCGCCATCTTCAGGCTGGAATAGAACGTCTCGCGCACCACGTCGTCGGGATCGGCGGTCAAGTCCATGAGACGGAACGCGTGCTGGCGGTTGCGCGCGCGCGCAATGATCCGCAGGTGCGGAAACATCCGCCGCACCACCCGCGCGGTGCGCACGTTGGTCGCCGGATCGTCGGTCGCGAGCACGAACACTTCCGCCTTGCCGGTCTGCGCCGCGCGCAGGATCTCGGCGCGGGTCGGATCGCCGAAGAAGATGTCGGTCCCGGCGAAGCGCCGCGACAGGTCGACCTGTTCGACCGAGTTCTCCAGCGCGACGAACGGAATCCCGCGCGCGCGCAGCAGACGCCCCACGATCTGGCCGACCCGTCCGAATCCCGCGATCACGACGCGCGGCACGCCCGTGTCGATGGTATCGTATTCGCGCCGCGGCGCCTTCGGTTCGGGCACCTTGGCGGCCGCCAGCACCAGCAGCGGCACCGCGACCATGCCCAGCGTGACCACCAGCACCAGGACCTGATGCTGGGCCGCCGACAGCAGGTCGTGCCCGGCGGCGAGGTTGAACACCACGAACGCGAATTCGCCGCCGCCCGCCAGCAAGGCCGCGAGCTTCGCCGCGTCGACGTCGCGCATGCGTGGATTCAGGCGGCCGAGCAGCGCCAGCATCGGGGCCTTGCAGGCCAGCAGCAGGATCACCAGACCCACGATCATCCACGGGTGCTGTGCCAGCAGTTGCAGGTTCACGCCCATGCCCACCGTGATGAAGAACAGCCCGAGCAGCAAACCCTCGAACGGCGCGATGTTGGATTCGAGTTCGTGGCGGTATTCGGAATCGGCCAGCAGCACGCCCGCGAGGAACGTGCCGAGGGCCATCGAAATGCCGGCCAGTTGCATCAGCCACGCGGTGCCGATCACCACCAGTAGCGCGGTCGCGGTCGAAACCTCGATCAACTGGGTCTTGGCGACCGCGCGGAATACGGGCCTGAGCGCGTAACGGCCGCCGACCACCACCACCGCGATCACGCCGGCGACGCGCAGCGCGGAAAGCCATAGCGGCTGACCATTGGTCTGCAGTTCGCCGTGGTTGGCAAGCAGCGGGATCGCCGCGATCAAAGGGATCGCAACAAGGTCCTGGAACAACAGGATCGCGAACGCTTCCCGGCCATGCGGGCTCTGCAGTTCACGCCGCTCGGCGAGGATCTGCAGACCGAACGCGGTGGACGAAAATGCGAGTCCCAGGCCGATCACCGCCGCGGCGGTGGGTGCAATGTGGAACCCGAACGCCGCGATCAGCCCGATCACCAGCGCGGTCCCGGCGACCTGCGCCGCGCCGGCACCGAACACCGCGCGTCGCATCACCCACAGGCGCGACGGCGACAGCTCCAGCCCGATCACGAACAGCAGCAGCGCGACGCCCAGTTCCGACACGCCGGAAATCGCGCTCGGGTTGCGGACCCAGCCGAGCCCGAACGGGCCGATCACCACGCCCGCCGCGAGATAGCCCAGCACCGACCCGAGTTTCAGCCTGCGCGACAGCGGAACCGCGATCACCACCGCGACCAAGAACACCAGCACCGACACCAGCCAGGAATGCGTTTGCACGGATCACCTTCGACTCGAGCGGGGTCGATTATTGCTTCGGTACAAAAACAGTATGACCCCAATCGCACGCAACTCGCCTTCTCCGTTCGTCCCCGGATCGAGTCCGGGGCAGCAACTGAGCGTAGGCCGAAGGCCAAAGTCGAAGGACGCGCTTCGACTCCGCTGCGCGTAGCCTGTCCTGAGCGAAGCCGAAGGGCTCAGCGCGAACGATTGATGAAGCTCGCACGGTTTGCGGGAATACAGCACGTTATGAGCGAGCCGTGATCACGCAAGCCCGTACGCACGCAACAATGCATCCGGCTGCGGCGGACGCCCGCGAAACGCGACGAAACTTTCCAGCGCAGGACGGCTGGCGCCCACGCCCAGGACTTCGTCGCGAAAACGCGCACCGGTCGCGGCGTCGATCACGCTGCCGTCCGCATCGGCCTGTTCCTCGAACGCGCCGAACGCATCGGTCGAAAGCACTTCCGCCCACAGGTAGCTGTAATACCCCGCCGCGTAGCCGCCCGCGAAGATGTGTGTGAAGGCGTGCGGGAAGCGCTGCCACGCCGGCGGGTGCACCACGGCGGCCTCGCGACGCGCGGTTTCCAGGGTTTCCATCACGCGTGCGCCGCGCGCGGGGTCGTAATTCGCGTGCAGCAGGAAATCGAACAGCGCGAATTCCAGTTGCCGGCACAGGAACATGCCCGCCTGGAAGTGCCGGGCGGCGAGCATCTTGTCGAACAATTCGTCCGGCAGCCTTTCGCCGGTGGACCAGTGCCTCGCGAACAGATCCAGCGTCTGCCGGTTCCAGCAGAAGTTCTCCATGAACTGACTGGGCATCTCGACCGCGTCCCACTCCACGCCGTCGATGCCGCCGATCGAAGGCAGGTCGATCTTCGTCAACAGGTGATGCAATCCATGACCGAACTCGTGGAACATCGTGAGCACGTCATCGTGGGTGAGCAGCGACGGCTGAATCGCTTCATCCACCCTCACCCCACCCTCCGCTCCGCGGGCGGTCCCCTCCTCTCCCGCAGAGCGGGCGAGGGACGTCGGCCAGCCTACGGCCGAGGTTTCTTTTCTGGGCGGCGCGAAATTGCAGGTGAGGAACGCGACCGGCAATTGCAGGTCGTCACCATCACGGAAGCGTGCGCGGCACACGTCCATCCACGCTCCGCCGCGTTTGCCCGAACGCGCGTAAAGATCCAGATACACACCCGCGATCAGCTTGCCGTCCGCGTCGCGCACTTCGCAGTAACGCACGTCGGGATGCCATACGTCGACCGGCTCGTGCGCAGATTGGATCGTGATGCCGTAGAGCCTGCCCGCCAGCGCGAACATGCCTTCCAGCACGGACGGCAGCGGGAAATACGCCTTCAGCTCTTCTTCGTCCAGCGCGTATCGGGCCAGCCGGAGCTTTTCGGATGCGTAGGCGATGTCCCACGATTCGAGCGTTTGCAACGACAGTTCCGTTCGCGCGAACTCACGCAGTTCCTCCAGCTCGCGTTGCGCAACCGGCCGGGCACGCGCGACGAGGTCGCGCAGGAACGCAAGCACCTCGTCGGGCGTCTTCGCCATCTTGGTTGCCAGCGACTCCTCGGCCGCGCTGGCGAAACCCAGCAACCGCGCAGCCTCGTGGCGCAAGGCGAGGATTTTTTCCATCCGTTCGGAATTGTCGAACTTGCCGGCGTCCGGGCCCTGGTCCGACGCGCGGGTCTGGTACGCCCAGTACACGCGCTCGCGCAGCGAACGATTGTCGGCGTAGGTGAGCACCGCCTGTACCGACGGCTGCTTCAGCGTGACCAGCCAGCCGCCGAGATCGCGCTCGCGCGCGTACTCGCGCAGTACCGCGCGGCCGGACTCCGGGATGCCGGCGAGATCGCGTTCATCCTCGATGCGTTCCTGCCAGGCATCGGTGGCGTCCAGCACCGCGTTCGAAAACTCGGTGGTGAGCTTCGCGAGTTCGTTGGCGATTTCGCGGAAGCGCGTCCGGGCGGGCTCCTCCAACGCGACGCCCGAAAGCCTGAAGTCACGCAGCGCATGTTCGACCAGCACACGCTCCGGACGCGGACGCCGCGCGAATTCCGGCGCGCCCGCAACCGCCTGCACCGCCGCGTACAGCTTGCGGTTTTGTCCAAGGGCGCTGGCGAAATCGGTGATCTTTTCCTCGGCCTCTTCGTATGCCTTGCGCAGTTCGGGCGTGTCGGCGACCGCGTGCAGGTGCGAAACCGGGGACCACGCGCGCGCAAGGCGCTGGTCGAGGCGTTCGGATTCGAGCATCACGTGCTCGAAATCGAGTGTCGCATCGTCGGCCGTCAGGCGGTCGATGGCAGCCTGGTTGTCGGCGATGATCGTCTCGATCGCGGGAACCACATCGGCCGCCCGGATATTCGAGAATGCGGGCAGTGCCACGCCTTCGAGCAAAGGATTGTCGCTGGACATGATTCGCTCCTTGGAACCCGCCAGCGTGGCGTTGCCGCGGGCCAAAATCAAGTTACGATCGCGGGATGGCCACGCGGTCGACGCCCGATTTGCACGCCCTGCTCGAGGACACGGCCGTCTTCGGGCACCTGAAGCGATACCAGCTCAGCGCGCTGCTCGAGCAGATGGCGTGGTTCTGGCTGCCCGGCGGCGGCCTGGTGTACCAGAAGGGCGAAGAGGCGGACGCGCTGTACCTGCTGAAATCCGGCAGCCTCGGGGTATTCGGCCCACCGCGTCCGGGCGCCGCGCCGCAATTGCTGGGACTCGTTTCCGCCGGCATGACCGTGGGCGAACTGGGGCTGATCACCGGCGAGGCGCGCAGCAACACCGTGCGCGCATTGCGCGACTCCGAACTGCTGCGCCTGTCGCGCGAAGGTTTCGATCACCTCGTATCGCGGCACCCGCGCGCGATGCTCGGCGCCGCCCGCATCGCCGTGCAGCGGCTGTTGCGCAGGACCGACGGGGAAGCCACCAGTGCACCGCGCACGTTTGCGGTCCTGGCATTCGACTCGGACATCGACGCGCACGGCTTCGCCGAATTGTTGCAGCGCCACCTGCTCGCGTGGGGCGGGTGCGCGTTGATCGACGCGCAGACGGGGCACGACCGCGACAGCGACTGGTTTACCGCGCGTGAGGCCGAATCGCGCTTCGTCCTGTACGTGGACGACGGCGATGCCTCTTGGCGGCGGCTATGCCGCCGCCAAGCCGATGCGCTGCTGCTGCTGGTGGACGCGGCGCACGCGCCCGCGCCGTGGCCGCACGCCGGCGAACCCGCCGCGCCGCTCGGAATCCGCACGACGCCACCGCCCGAAACCGATCCCGAGTCGACGCATCACCGGCCGCGGCACCTCGTGCTGCGGCATCCGCAGGGCAAGTTCATCTACGGCGCTGCGCGCAACTGGCGCGCGCAGCTCGGCAGCGGTGAACTGCGCCACCACCATTGGCGCCACGAGGGCGACATCGCGCGGCTGGCACGGCTGCTGTCCGGCCACAGCACCGGGTTGGTGCTGTCCGGCGGCGGCGCGCGCGGCTTCGCGCAGATCGGCGTGATCCAGGCGCTGCGCGAATCCGGCATCGCCATCGATGCGGTGGTCGGCACCAGTGTCGGCGCGATCATCGGCGCCGGCCTCGCGTATGAATGGGACGACGCGAAGATGCGCGACGCCTGCCGGCGCGCGATGGTCGACGGCAGGCCGCTCGGCGACTGGACCCTTCCGCTGGTGGCACTGACCCGCGGCGCACGCACCACGATGCTGCTGCGCGAAGCTTTCGGCGAAATCGACATCGAGGACCTGCCGATCGGCTTTGCCTGCGTGTCCGCCGATCTCACGCTGGGTGCAACGGCGGTCCACCGGGAAGGCCTGCTGTGGCGCTGGCTGCGCGCTTCCAGCGCGGTGCCCGGCATCCTGCCGCCGCTGTTCCGTGACGGCCACGTCTTCGTCGATGGCGCGGTGATCAACAACCTGCCGACCGACATCCTCGCCGAGGAAAACCACGGGCGCATGATCGCGGTCGACATCGGGGCCGATGACAGTCTGCACGCCGATGTCGACGAACCCGCGTCGCCGCCGTGGCCTACCTTGTGGGCCGAGCGCCGCACGCTGCACCGGCGGCCCAGCGCGTTCGCGATCCTGGTGCGCGCCGGGATGGTCAATTCGGAAACCGGCAGCGCGCGCCGGCGCGGGCTCGCCGACCTGGTGCTGCGGCCGGACATGGGACGGATCGGGCTGTTCGACTGGCGCCAATTCGATCGCGCAGTCGAGATCGGTTACCAGCACACACGCGCCGCACTGCGCGAGGCGGTACCTTCGACGCGGGACACGTAGCGCGTGCTCATTCAGCGCGGCCGGCGCGTATCCATCGGTCCGTGCCGGCGTTACGATGGACTGGACCGTGATTCGATGTGAGACGACGTGCAATGGGCGAAGTGCGTGCGTACAACGGCGTGCTGCCGAGGCTGGGTACGCGTGTGTACGTCGATCCCGCCGCCACCGTGATCGGTGATGTCGAACTCGGCGACGATGTATCGATCTGGCCGGGCGCGGTGGTGCGCGGCGACGTGGAAAGCATCCGCATCGGCGCGCGCACCAGCATCCAGGACGGCGCCGTGCTGCACGTCACCCACGACGGGCCGTACACGCCCGGCGGATCGCCGTGCATCGTCGGCGCCGACGTCACCGTCGGCCACGTCGCGGTGCTGCACGCGTGCACGATCGAGGACTGCTGCCTGATCGGCATGCACGCAACGGTGCTGGACGGCGCGGTGGTGAAGCGTCACGCCTTCGTCGGCGCCGGCGCACTCGTCGCGCCCGGCAAGGTCGTGGGCGAAGGTGAACTGTGGATCGGCAATCCCGCGCGCCGTGTGCGCAAGTTGAGCGACCGCGAGATCGAAGCGCTGCGTTATTCAGCGCAGCACTATGTCCAGCTCAAGGACGAGTATCTCTCGCAGTCCACACGCGCGCTTTGACCACTTACCCCCTTCGAAACGAAGGGGGTCGCGGCGCAGCCGCGGGGGGATGCACGCTGCCGTCACGAAGCGACCGCAGCGCGGCGTCTAGATCCGGCCGAACACCGTGCCAGCGTTCGAACGAGGCAGCCGCGGTTTCAACGAGCATTCCCAGCCCGTCGAAGGCAGCGGCGCAACCGGCGCCCCGCGCCCAATCCACGAACGGACGCGCCGCCGCGCCGTAGCTGAGGTCGTAGGCGACTGTCCGGGCGTGCACCAGCGATGTCGGCAATGCGAATGTGGCGTGCTGCACGCCCGCCGACGTCGCGTGGACGATCAGGTCGAATGCATCGCATTGGTCCAATGCTTCCCAACGCGATACGCCTGTGCGGGCGGAATCGTCCAGCGCGCCGGCCAATGCCTGCGCGCGTTCGAAAGTTCGGTTGGCGACCACGAGTTTCCGCACGTCCGCATCCAGCAACGCAAAGGCGATGGCGCGTGCCGCACCTCCCGCACCCAGCAGCAACGCCTCGCAATCGCGGGGATCGAAATCGCATCGTCCCCTCAGATCGGCCAGCATCCCGGCACCGTCGTTGCTGTCTGCCTCGATGCGCCCGTCCGGCAGCAGCGTCAGCACGTTCGCCACGCCGAGCCGTCGCGCGGGGTCGGTGCAGACATCCGCCAGCGCGAACGCGGCAGCCTTGTGCGGCAGGGTGACGTTGGCGCCGCGGCCGCCAAGGTCGAAAAAGCCGCGCACCACATCGGCGAATGCCTCCGGCGTCGCATCGGTCGCGGTGTATTCCAGCGTGGCGCCAGTTTGCGCCGCGAATATCGCATGCAGGCGCGGCGACAGCGAATGCGCGATCGGGTGTCCGAACACGGCGTAACGCGGGACGGCAGTCATCGGCGCAGTGTAAAAGCTTCACGGAACCGGACCATGGCTTGGCGGCAAATCAGGCGGCGGATGGCCGTTCTGGTCCCGCCACGGGACCGTAACACGAAGTCCAGCGGTGCAGCGAAAGATCGCCGCCCGAATGTCGCAGTCGGTGAGACGTGGCCGGCGCAACCTGTGTCGCGCCGCCACCATCACCGGAGCCTGCCGTGCCTCACCGATCTCTCGCCACGTCCAACCGCCAGCCCGACCTGCTCAACCTCGCGGCAGCGACATGGCTCGCCTGCGGCGCAGTGCTGTTGGGACTCACACCCCTGCCGCTGCGCGACGCGACGCTGGGTTGGTCGCCGGCGTTCTGGCTACTTGCCGCACCATGCCTGCTGCTTCTCGCGAGACGGGTGTTGGCGTGGCAGCGCGCGCCGAAGTCGGCGCGCCACAAGATGCGTCCGGCGCGCCGCACTGGCGTTCAGGCGATACGCCGTGGCGCAATCCGCGTGCAGCCTGGGCCCCGTACCCGCGGACGTGCGTGGCGCGTTGCGGCCTGATGCACCGTCATGCCGTCACGCCGTTCCGCTTCGCCTCCATCCGTCTCAGCAGCTCACGCATGATGCGCTGATACAACTCGCTGCCCATTTCGGCATCTTCCACGCCGGCGTCGATCGAAGGATTGTCATTCACCTCGATCAGCACCGTGCGATCGTGGGTCTGCTTGATGTCGACGCCATACAGCCCATTGCCGATCGCCGCCGCGCCGCGCGCCGCCAGCTTCACGACCTCCGGAGGCGCGTCCTCCACATCCAGGCATTCGAAGCCGCCCGAGCGGGCGCTGCCGCGCGCGCTGTGATTGTAGATCTGCCAGTGGCCGCGCGACATGAAATATTTGCAGGCGTACAGCGGCTTGCGGTTGAGCACGCCGATGCGCCAATCGAACTCGGTATACAGGAATTCCTGCGCGATCAAAAGCGCCGTGCTCTGGAACAGGTGCGCCGCTGCTTCCGCCAGCTGTTCCAGATCGTCCACCTTCACCACGCCGCGCGAAAACGAACCGTCGGGGATCTTCAGCACCAGCGGAAACCCGAGTTTCTCCGGCAGATCGCGCAGCTGTTTGGAATCTTCGCGATACAGCACCTCCGAGCGCGGCAAGGCCAGCTTGTGTGCGCGCAAGAGATCGTTCAAGTAGATCTTGTTGGTGCAACGCAGGATCGAGGTCGGATCGTCGATCACCACCATGCCCTCGCGCTCGGCCTTGTGGGCGAAGCGGTAGGTGTGGTCGTCGGGCGCGGTGGTCTCGCGGATGAAGAGGCCATCGTATTCGGCCAGCCGCGGGTAATCGTCCTTGTTGATGGGGTCGACCTCGATGCCGAGTTCCCGGCCCGCCGTGATGAACTGCTTCAGGGCGCGCGCGTTGGAAGGCGGCATCGCCTCCTTCGGATTCACCAGCATCGCCAGGTCGTAGCGGAACTGCTTGCGGGCGCGCGGCTTGCGCCAGAGGCGTTTGGAGAAGGCGTCCAGCGCCTGCGCAAAACCGTCTTCCTGCGCATCGTCCAGCGTGTGCAGGCCGACCGGCTTGATCGCGCTGATCTGCCATACGCGATCGCGTTCGAATTCGATGCGCAACAGCGGGCATGGAAACGTCTCGAACACCTGGCGCGCCAGGTCCTGCAACGCCGGATACGAGGTGATTCCGAAATAAACCAGAATGCCAAGATCCGTGGTGTCCTGTCCGCCGGCCGGCAGGAAGTGCGTGAGCTTCTGGTTGAGGTCCTCCACGTCGAGGTTGTACAGCGCGCGTTTGCGCAGATCGCTGATCGTGCGCACCGAGGGAATCACCCGATGCCCGCGCGCTTCGCCGAGCAGCGAAACGTAGTGGCCGACGCCGAGGTATTTGTAGTTGCGGCAGAGATTGATGACGTGGGTGCGCTCGTTGCCGCCCACGGGCTCGCGCAGATACTCCATGGCGGCCACGACGTTGTCCGACGGGTAGTACGAACCCCAATCCGAGGGCTTTTCGACAACGATGACCAGCCGGCTCATGTAAACCTTCCTGATTCGATGCCGGCCGTCATCGGCCGGCATTCCGTGGATTCCTGAGAGGAGCGCAGTGTCGGCATCCTGCGCAGCGAACGCAAGGGGCTGCCGGGTCCGCCCGTACCGGTGGCCGCTTGCGCACTGCGCGACGGCACGCCACCCTGCGCGCATGCCGCGCACCCACCGCCCCGCCACGATCCGCCGCGCGACCCCTGCCGATGTCGCCGGCTTGCTCGCGCTGGAGGAGGCCACTTTCGACAGCGACCGCATCAGCCGCGCACAATGGCGCCGGCACATCGCGAACAGCAGCGCCTCGGTGCTGGTCAGCGGCCAGCCCGGCCATGTCGATGCCGCGGTGGTGGTTTTCTACCGGCGCAACGCGCGCAGCGCACGCCTTTATTCGCTCGCGGTAGGCGCGCACGCCCGCGGCAGCGGACTCGGCGGGGCGTTGCTGGCGGCGGCCGAAGCGGATGCCAGGGCGCGCGGCTGCGATTCCATGCGCCTCGAGGTGCGGATCGACAACCCCGCCGCGATCGCGCTGTACGAGCGCCGGGGCTACGCGCGTGTGGCGCAGTTGCCGCACTTCTACGAGGACGGCGCCGATGCGTGGCGCTACGTCAAACCCCTGGCCCCTGCACCGGCGTCGAACCGGGCGCGTTTATAATCGCGGCGCACCATACCGGTTGGCCATATGCGTCGTCACATCATTGCTGCATCACTGCTGGTGTTCGGGATCGGTCTGCTCGCGGGCTGCGGGCAGAAAGGCCCGCTGGTGCTGCCGACCAAACCCGCGCCGGCGCCGACTTCCGCGGTTCCAGCATCCTCCGCATCCGTTGCGAAACCCGCGGGTGCAACGACGACGGTGGCGCCGGCTTCCGCAACCAGCGGCGGCTGACGCGCAGCATCCATGGGCTTGCGCTTCACCAAAATGCACGGCCTCGGCAACGATTTCGTCGTGCTGGACGCGCGCCTGGCGCCGCTCCCGCTCGACGCCGCGCGCATCCGCGCGATGTCCGACCGCCATACCGGCATCGGCTTCGACCAGTTGCTGATCATCGTTCCGCCGCGCGATTCGAGCTGCGCCGCGGCGTATGCGATCCGCAATGCGGACGGCTCGTCGGCCGAACAATGCGGCAACGGCGCGCGCTGCATCGGCGCGTGGTTGCACCGCGCCGGTGTACTCGAGATGGGTGTGGCTGCGCGGCTGGAGGGCCCGGCCGGGACGATCGGCATGCACCTGATCGATTCGACGACCGTTGCCGTGGAAATGGGCGAACCCATATTCGACCCGGCGCGGATTCCGTTCGACGCTCCTGCAACCGCTGATTCATATCGATTGGAGATCGACGGCGAGCGCGTCGAGATTGCCGCCGTGTCGATGGGCAACCCGCACGCGGTAATCGAAGTCGAAGATGTCCGCGGTCCTCGCGTCGACCACTTGGGTCCACTCATCACCGCGCATCCAAGTTTCCCGCACGGCGCCAATGCCGGCTTTGTTCAAATACTGGACGGGAACAATGTGAGACTGCGCGTGCACGAACGCGGCGCGGGATGGACGCAAGCCTGCGGCAGCGGTGCCTGCGCCGCGGTCGCCGCGCTGCATCGCCGGCACCGGGTTGGCAATGACGTGCACGTGGAACTGCCGGGCGGAACGCTGTCGATCTCGTGGCAAGGCCCAGGACACGCGCTGTGGATGACCGGCCCGACCTGCTTCGCGTTCGACGGCGCATGGCTTGGATCCGGGCCCGAACGTTCGTGAAGAGCTTTCGACACGGATAAAAGCGGATGCCACGGATAAAGCAGTGGGCAAATCCGCGTTGATCCGACTCTATCCGTGTCCAAAGATTTGCCAGCATTTGCGTTCGCGTCGGCGAACTCCCAAACTTCGCGGCAACCCAATACGTCGAGCATGCATGGCCGATCTGACCCTGAAACAAAGCCTCGAGGCGATGGATATCGCCGAATACCTGCGCCAGCACCCGCGCTTCCTGGAGAATTTCCCGGACGTCGCCGCGGAACTGGTGATGCCGCGCGAGCATGGCCCCGCGGCCTCGCTGGCGGCGTACCAGCTCGAAGCGCTGCGCGCGCGCAACCGCGAACTCAATGACCGGCTGGCGGAGTTGGTCTCGATCGCGGGCGCCAACGAGCAATTGATGGTCCGCGTGCACACCCTGACCGTGGGCCTGCTGCGCGACAACACGCTCGCTGACGTCCTGAAGAGCTTCGTCGGCGCGTTGAACGAGGATTTCCACACCGATCTGGTCCGCGTCGTGCTGTTCCGTGACGGCGCCGACCTGCCGCGTGCCGACTGGTTGATCTGCGTGCCGGCAGGCGCGAAGGCACTCCCGGCGTTCGCGGACTTCCTGGGCCGGGGCGAGCCCGCGTGCGGGCGTCTCGCGCAGGAAAAACTCGACCGCCTGTTTGCTGCCGATGCGGCAGAGGTGCAGTCGGCGGCGCTGCTGAAGATCGGCGATGCCGGCATGCTCGCGATCGGCAGCAAGGATCCGAACCGCTTCCACCCCGGGATCGGCACGCTGTTCCTGAAATTGATCGCGCAGGCGCTCGACGCCGCGGTCGCGCGCTACGCAACCGAATGAACCAGGCCGCATGAGATGTCCGCTGCGCTTGCCGATGATGCCGCCAGGTTCCTCGACTATCTCAAGATCGAACGGCATTACTCGCCCGGCACCCTGCGCAATTACGCGCACGCGCTCGACGCGCTGACGTGCTTCGCCGACGGGCTCGCACTCGTGAACTGGAACGAGCTGCGTGGCGAGCAACTGCAGACACTGGTTGCGGACGAGCATCGGCGTGGACTGGAACCGCCCTCGTTGCGCGCGATGCTGTCGGCCTTGCGCAGTTTCTTCCGCTTTCTCGCGCGCGAAGGGAAAATCCAGAACAACCCTGCGGCCGGCGTCCGCTCGCCCAAGGTGCGCCGCAAATTGCCGGAAGTGCTGGATGTCGACGAGGCCGCGGCGCTGGTGGAGGTCTCGGCCGGCGATCCCCTGGCGCTGCGCGACCACGCGCTGCTGGAACTGCTTTACTCCAGCGGGCTGCGCGTGTCGGAACTTTGCGGGACGCGCTGGCGCGACCTCGATCCGGACCAAGGCCTGCTGCGCGTCACCGGCAAGGGCAACAAGACTCGCATCGTGCCGGTCGGCCGCATGGCGCTGTCCGCGCTGGCCGGCCTGCGTAAAGCGCAACCGGCCGGCGCTGATGAACCGATCCTGCGCGGCCGTGGCGACAAGCCGCTGACGCCGGGCGCGGTGCGCGCCGCGATCAAGCGCCGTGCGCGGTCGCAGGGTGTCTGGAAACGCGTGTACCCACACCTGTTGCGGCATTCCTGCGCGTCGCATCTGCTGGAATCGTCCGGCAATCTGCGCGCCGTGCAGGAACTCCTGGGCCACGCCGACATCGGCACCACCCAGATTTACACGCACCTCGACTTCCAGCACCTCGCGAAGGTGTACGACAGCGCGCATCCGCGGGCGAAGCGGAAGCGGAGAGCGGGAAATGGGTAGTGGGGGCGTACTCCCGGAACGTTCAACGCGGGCAAGCTTCACCGCTTTTCTCGCGAGTTCCAACCTCGCGATAGCATTTGACTTCCGCGTCCCCGCCCGCCTCCGTTCCCCGTTCATCACCCCCTGTAGTTGAAGCGTTCCAGCCACGGCTTCAGGATCGGCAGCACCGGCTCGAACTGCTCCCGATAATTCATCCAGCGTCCGACCGATGCCGCGTTCACCGGCTGCGTGACTTGCGCGTAGCTCGGCGTCGCGATGAATTGCTTGTCCCGCGCGTGCGCGGCAAAGCCTGCCATCGATGACGTATCTCCGACTTCGAGAAAGCTGCCGATGCGCGCGACGGCTCCCTCGAAGTCGGTGACGACCGATTCATACCGCCACTCCAACACACGCGGCTTGAACACCTCGATGTGCCAGCAGCACTGTTCGAACGCCTCGGTGTAGCCGCGCGCGAGCCGCGGCAGTGATGAGCACATCACCCGGAACGCCGGCGAGCGGAAAGCCTGAATGCTGCAACTCAGGAGCACGTCGCAGGGATGCCGGATGCACAGGATGATGCGCGCTTGCGGAAACAGCCGCAGGATCATCGGCAGGCACAGCATGTTCAACGGATTCTTGTCGACCAGCCGACGGCACCCCAGGTCCGGCAGCGTGTGCTGCACCAGGCGCCAATAGACGGCGCGCAATTGATCTGCATCGTCCTGCGAGAGTTCTGCGAGATCGGCTGGATACCGTTGCCCCGCATGCTCCAAGCGTTCGATGAGTTGATAGACGTAGCCGCGCTCGTCCATCGAACGGAAATCCGGGTGCGCGTCGAGCATTTGTTCCAGCAGCGTCGTTCCCGAGCGCGGAAAGCCGATCACGAAGACCGGGCTCCGCAACATGGAAGGACCGGTCAGCGGTTTCCATGTTGCGTATGCAGGCGCATCGACCGACCGCGTCACCATGGGCAACGGTTGGCCATCGTGCGTCGACAGGTTCGGCGCCGCCTGCCGGGCGATCTCCATTTGTGTTGCATGGGCGAGATCGAGGGCTTTCCACGCCTCGCGATAACGTCCCTGCCGGTCGTGCGCGGAGGCCAAGCCGAATGCGGCGCTCGACACGACCTCCGGATCTTTGGCGACATCCAACGCCCGCTGATAGAGCGCTGAGGCTTCTTCATGGCGCCGCTCGCGCATCGCCATCACCGCATGGGCGCGCCAGACATCGACGCGTGTATCGACGTCCTGTGCGTCCAATGCGTCGAGGTCGGCGAGCGGCAGACGTTGCAACTCGATCCGGGCCTGCTCGAGCTGGTTGTTGCGTTCATGCAAGGCCACGCGCTGTGCCGTGATGCGGGACCCCATGGCCCCGGCCGCCGGGCCTTCCGGCAAGCGCGCCTGCGACAACACCTTCAGTGCGATTTCCAAGCGTCCCAGCACCGACAGGATCGAGGCGAGGATCAACGCCTGCGCGGCCGGCTGTGGCGGCCATTCGTCGGCGCCTTCCAGCATCGCCTCCTCGCCCTCCACGTCGCCGCAGACGTGGCAGGCATGGGCCGCTTCCAATCGCGCTTCGATGAGCTGTGGCGCAAGACGCACCGCATCCAGCAATACGTCGCGCGCCGCCGCCCAGCGCTGCTGCTGGATGTAGAGCAAGCCCAGGTTGTACTGCACGTCGGCATCGCCGGGCGCCAGCGACCTGGCTTTCAGCAACGCATGTTCCGCGCCCATCAGGTCGCCCGCCTGCCGACGCACCTCGCCGAGATTGTTCCACCACGCGGATACGTTCGGCTGCATACGCGCGAGGCGCTCGAATGTCTCCGCGGCCCGTGGGTATTCGCCAGTCTGCTGTTGCGCCACGCCGAGCAACCCGAGGAAACCTTCGCTGTGCCTCTCGGGACCGGAAGCCCCCGCCGCCAGCGCGAGCACGCGTTTCGCGTCACCGGCATTCCATGCGGCAGCCATGGATTCGACGATCGAGGTGACCGCAGCCGTCATGCGAAATCCATCCTGAAGAATGCTTCACTGTAGCGGACGCAAAAAGGGCACCGTTTGCACGGTGCCCTTTGTCCGTTCCAACTCCACCGCAACAAACGCTTAGAACTTCAACGTCGCCCTTGCCCAGTAATAGCGGCCCATCGTGTCGTACGTGGCAGTGTCGGTGTTGACCTGGCCGTTCTGATACCACAGCGGTGGCCGGCGGCCGAACACGTTGTCCGCCCCGACGTCGAAGCGGGTGTGGATGGAAGGGACGGCGTAGCCGAGCTGGATCGAGCTGTAGACGACCGATGCCATCGCGAGGTTGGCATTGGTCGCGGCGTCGGCGTTGAGCGCAGTCACGGGGCTGATGTAGCGTGTCCGCCACTGCGCATCCCACGGACCGCGGTTCCAGTTGATGGTGACCGCACTGCGCCAACGGGAGATATTGCCGAACTGCGCGCTCAGGGTGCCTGCGTACTCTGTCGTCGTGGTCCCGGGCTGACCCGGGGTGGCGTCGTTCTTGAAGGTCGCCGTGTAACTGGTATCGAAGCCGAGCTTGAAATCGCCAGGATCGAAGCTGCCCAGGTTGAAATGCGGGATCTTGTAGTTCGCCGTGAAATCGATGCCGCTGGTGCTCAGGCTGCCCAGATTCACCACCGGGGTATCGATGTAGTTGATCTGTCCGGGGTTCTGCGTGGTGGTGTCGTAGCGATGAATGAACGAACAGAACGGGCTGGCGTTGTTGTTGAAGCACGCATTGACCACGGTGGTAGGTGAGATCGGCACCAGCGTGTCGTAAAGGTAGATGTGCCAGAAGTCGAGGCTGGCGTTCAGCCCCGGCGCCCAGCCCGGGCCATAGACCAGTCCGAAATCGATGGACTTGCCGTGTTCGGGCTTGAGGCCTCCTCCGACCACGCGGCTGCCCGAGTAGTACGAGTTGACCTGCTGGCCATTGCTCTGGAAGCCCGGCGGCACGTATTGGCAGGCATTGGCGTGTTGCGAGAGTTCCGCCGCCGTGAGGCCGATGCAGGGATCGTTGAGGTTCGGCTGGACCAGCGAGCGCCCGTCGAACAACTGGTCGAGGTTGGGCGCGCGGAACACCTGCTGGACGGTGCCGCGGACGAGCAGGTCCTCGATGGGCCGCCATTCGATCGCGACCTTGCCGTTGGTCGTCGAGCCGGGCGTGGTGTTGTACTTGGTCGTGCGGACGCCCAGATCGACGTTCAGCGAATAGGCGCCGGGGACGTTCGAGAGCAGCGGGACCAGGGTTTCAGCGAAGACCTCCTTGACGTTGTCGCTGCCACTTCCGGGTGAACCGCAGGCTTCCTGCGAAATTTGGCAGAATCCGGTGGCCGGATCGAGCAACGCGAGCGGATTGATCGTGTAATTCATGTCGTCCGAGCGGTACAGGCCACCCACCGAGAGCTGCACGGGGCCGGCCGGAAGATCCCACAGGTTGCCGCCCGCGGTGGCCTGGATCTGCCGCATCGATTCGTCCTTCTGATACACGGCCGTCAGCGCACCCGCAGCCAGCGCCGCACCGTTTGCGGCCTGATCGAAAATGTTGGCGCCGTTGTCGATGGCCGCCTGCAGCGCGGGAATGTACAGCTCGTTCTCGTCGCGCTGGGTACGCACGGTATGGCCATAATCGACAGTCACGTTCCAGTTCCAACTGCTCTGGCCGAAATTGCCACGCAGACCGCCGATGGCCTGCCCGGTACTGGTGGTGTACGGGTGGTAGCGTGTGCCCACGCCGGTGAGGCGCGTCTGGAAGCCGTAACCACTGTTCGGATCGCCGGGAAAGAGCGGGTTCTGGCTGAAGGTCACCCCGAACGGATTGAACGGCGCGCTGGCCGGGATGATCAACCCGTCGCCCGTGCCCACCGGGATGGACGCATCCAGGCCGGCCGATTCCGTGTGGTTGTAGAACACGTCGAGAAAGGCCGTGACATTGTCGGTGAGGTTATAGCTGCCGAGGAAAAAGCCATCGGTTCGCTGCTGGGCAACCTGGATGTAGTTGTAGGCGGCGTAATTGAACCGGTCGCTGGAACCGAAACAACGATAGTCGCCCAGGCTGGTGCCGTTGCCGCTGCCCAGCGTGACCTTGCCCGACGCGCAATCGAACTGGCCGGCCAACGTCGGGGGCAACTGGATACGGC
>JAJPJT010000047.1 GCA_021324095.1 Gammaproteobacteria bacterium | reverse complement strand
TCGGCGCCCATCAGCGCCAAGGGTTCGGTCACGCGCCGCATGGGCCGATTCGACAACGAAGCGTCACCACTCAACGTGGAGTCGAACGCCTGCCCCGCCAGCACGCCGCACAGCAAACGCATCGCGGTGCCGGAATTGCCGCAGTCCAGCACCCCGCGCGGTGCACGCAATCCATGCAATCCGACGCCGTGCACGATGCGTTCGCCCGGCGAGGGTGTGTCGATGTGCACGCCCATCTGCGCGAAGATGCGTGCC
Source organism: Gammaproteobacteria bacterium (assembly GCA_021324095.1). Classification (GTDB taxonomy): domain Bacteria; phylum Pseudomonadota; class Gammaproteobacteria; order Xanthomonadales; family Rhodanobacteraceae; genus 66-474. The sequence goes on along the minus strand of JAJPJT010000047.1, from coordinate 6,400 downwards.
GTCGTGCGGGTGTCCTCGCCTTCGAGGAATCCCGCGATGCGCGAAGTGCCTTCGGCCAGTGCCGACAACATGACCGCCCTGTGCGACACCGACTTGTCGCCGGGCGCGGCGAGTTCGCCGTGCAGAACCTTGGCCGGCGACGCGATCCAATCCAGCCGCCCGCTCACGGCAGTGCCTGCAACAGCCGCCGGTTCTCCGCGCGACTGCCAATGCTGATGCGCAGGGCCCGAGACAATCCGTAACCACCCATCGGGCGCACGATCACGCCGCGCTCGAACAGGTGGTGTTCCAATTTTGCGGCGTCGCGCTGCAAGACGCACAACAGGAAGTTGGTCTGCGACGGCAAGCAGCGATAGCCGCGCTCCAGCAGCTCTTCGCGCAACCATTCGCGCTCCGCGCGATTGAAAGCGCGCGCTTTCGCCAGCCACGGCTTGTCGGCGAGCGCCGCTGCCGCGCCTGCAAGGGCCACGTTGTTGACGTTGAACGATTCGCGCAGGCGCTCCAGCACCGCGACGACGCTCGGGTGCGCAACCAGATAACCCACGCGCATGCCGGCAAGACCGTAGGCCTTGGAAAAAGTCCGGGTGACGACGAGATTGGGGAACCGCTCGGCAAACCCGAGCGCAGTGCTCAATCCGGGCGCGTCGACGTATTCGTGGTAGGCCTCGTCCACCACCACCAGCACTTGGGGCGGCACCTTTTCAAGAAACGCCGCCAGCGCGGCATCGTCGAACCAGGTGCCGGTGGGATTGTTCGGATTGGCGAGATAGACGATGCGGGTGTCGCGACGGATCGCCTTCGCCATCGCGCCGAGGTCGTGGCCCAGCGGCGCCGCGTGATTGCCGCGGGGCAACGCGGGCACGCAGATCGCGCGCGCGCCGGCCGCAGCCGTCGCGATCGGAAACACCGCGAACCCGAACTGTGAAAAGACGATCGAGTGTCTCGCGTCGGAGAAACATTGCGCCAGCAACATCAGCAACTCGTGCGAGCCGTTGCCCAGCCCGATCCGCCCGACTTCGATACCCAGCTGTTCGGCCAACGCGCGCTTCAACAGCATGCCGCGCGGATCGGGATAGCGGAAAGTCTCGGCCAGCGCCGCGCGCATGGCCTTGAGCGCACGCGGACTCGGGCCGAGCGGATTCTCGTTCGAGCCCAGTTCCGCGATCGTCGCGCCGAAACGTTCACGCAACGCGGGCAGGTCGTGGCCAGGGTCGTAAGCCCGCAGCTTCGCCGTGGCGGTGTTGGTCAGACGGGTCGCGTCGAAAGCGGCCGTCGGTCTGCGCGATTCTTCCGGCTTAACCATGGGTGCGCCGGAACTCCGCCATAAAATCGCGCAACGCGACCGCGGCCTCCACGGGCACGGCGTTGTACAGCGACGCGCGGATGCCGCCCAATGCCCGGTGCCCCTTCAATGCCAGCAACCCCGCCTTCTCGGCTTCAGCGACAAATACGGGTTCCAGCACCGCATCTTGCAGATTGAAGATCACGTTCATGCGCGAACGTGCGGCCGGCTGCACCCGGTTGCCGTAGTAGCCACCGGAAGCATCGATTGCGGCGTACAGCAACTCGGCTTTGGTCCGATTGCGGCGTTCCATTTCCGCCAAGCCGCCCTGGTGCTTCAACCATTGGAACGTCAATCCTGCGAGGTACCAGCCCCAGGTATTGGGCGTATTCAGCATCGAGTCAGCGGCGGCGTATTCGGCATAGCGGAAGATGCGTGGCAGCGGCCTTGGGTGACGCTCGAGCAAATCTTCGCGCACGATCATCAATACCAAACCGGACGGACCGATGTTCTTCTGCGCACCTGCGTAGATCAGCCCGAATTTCGAAACGTCCAGTGGGTGCGACAGGATGTCGGACGACATGTCGGCGATCAGTGGCACATCGCCGACGTCGGGACTGCCCTGCATTTCGACACCGTGGATGGTTTCGTTGGTGGTGATATGCACGTAGGCCGCCCTCGGGTCGAGCTCCCATTTCGCCCGGTCTGGAATGGAGGTATAGCCGTCCGCTTTCGAACTGGCCGCCACATGGGCATCGGCGTAGAAAGAGGCCTCGGAGGCTGCCTTCTCGCCCCAATGGCCGTTGACGACGTAGTCCGCCCGCTGGCCATCCGCGCACAGGTTCATGGGGATTTGCGCGAAGTGCTGGGTTGCGCCGCCCTGCAGGAACAGCACCTTGTAGCCGGGAGGGATCGCCAGCAACTCGCGCAGGTCGGCTTCGGCCCGCGCCGCCATCTCCATGAACGCCTTGCCGCGATGGCTGACCTCCATCACCGATGCGCGTGCACCATTCCAGTCCAGCAGCTCAGCCTGCGCACGCTGCAACACGTCTTCCGGCAGCGCAGCCGGCCCCGCACTGAAATTCCAGGCTCTCGACATGACACCAGCTTCCTCGATAGACATGACGTTTTCCGCGTCATCAGCAGGTTGCAGGGGAGACAACACTCACCAGTGAAAATACAAAAGCAGCGCGATGATCACCGCCAAGACAGCCGCCGCTGCGATCAGCCACCAGATCCCGGTGGGCGGCGAAGCGTCGGGTGCCACCACCGGCTCGACAACCTGGGGCGCCGGCAGCGCTTCGACGTGCGCTGCGTACTGTAGCCCCGGAGCTTCGACGACTACACGGTGTTCTCCCAAGGCAATCTGATCGCCGGCGGACAGGCTGGCGCGGCTGCAGCGCCAGCCATTGACGCGCGGGCCCGCGCTGTCCGACTCGAAAATCAAACCATCGGCCGTTTGCGCGATCCTGCAGGCGTACGCCAGGTCGCCGAAAAGCCGCGTCCCGGTGCCGATCCGCAGGTCTGACGCAACCGACAGCGCCTGGCCCGAAGCCGCGCCGGACACGATCCGCAGGGCGACTTGCCCGGTCGCGGCCGTGCCCCCGGATGCTGCGGGATTGTGTTCCGGCGGGGCAGAATCCGTCGTCACCAGGAACTTGTTGGGGCCCAACATGACCGTGTCGCCGCAACGCAACAGGGTTGCCTCGCGAACGGCGCGTGCGTTCACGTACACCCGTTGGCAGCCCGACCGCACGGTGAGCACCAGTCCGCGCGCATCGGCGAGCAGCGTCAAATGCCCCGGCGCCACGCCTGCGCCCGTGAGCACGACGGCATCATCCGGCGCGCTGCCGATATGCACCGGACCTTCTCCGCACGAAACCGGATCGCGGGCTGGATGGATGCAGACGACGCGCATGGCGCATGGAATACCTTGCCAAATCGCATCAATGTAGCATGGCGCAGCGCAGCATCCCGCGTGTCGAACCCGAAGTCTGCAGGCGACAGGGAGCGTCTGGGCCGATTCCATCGAGCGCTTTCGCGCATGGCCGCATCGTGGCAAAATGCACCGTTTCGCCACTCGCGCCCAGCGCAACCCATGGCCAAAGACGACGTCATCGAAATGGAAGGCACGGTGCAGGAAACCCTGCCCAACACCATGTTCCGCGTGAAGCTGGAAAACGGGCACGTCGTGACGGCGCACATTTCCGGCCGGATGCGCAAGCACTACATCCGCATTCTTACCGGCGACAAGGTCAAGGTCGAAATGACGCCTTACGATCTCACCAAAGGACGCATCACCTACCGCGTGCGGTGACGGTTCGGAACGCGGATCGCAAAAACGGCGGCCATCGATGGGCCGCCGTTTTTCTTGCCGACACGAACGCGATCGCGGCTATTCGACAACCGCCGGCAATTTCTCCGCCGCCTCGGTGTCGACGCTGAGCTCGCTATCCCTGACATCGAGATTGACCTTGCCTCCCTCGGCAAGCTTGCCGAACAGCAGTTCGTCGGCGATCGCCCGTTTGATCCTGTCCTGGATGAGCCGCGCCATCGGGCGCGCGCCCATCTGCTGGTCGAAGCCGTGTTCCGCCAGCCAGCGCCTCGCCTCGGGCGTGACGTTCAGGCTGACGCGCTTCTCCAGCAACTGCGTTTCGAGTTCGATCAGGAACTTGTCGACCACGCGCAGGATGTGTTCGAAATCGAGCGGCTTGAACTGCACGACCGCATCGAGACGATTGCGGAACTCCGGCGTGAAGGTCCGGCGGATCACTTCCATCGCGTCGCTGGCGTGCGACTGTTCGAGGAACCCGATGCTGCGGCGCGATGCCTGCCGCGCACCCGCATTGGTCGTCATCACCAGGATCACGTTGCGGAAATTGGCCTCCCGCCCGTTGGTGTCGGTGAGCACGCCGTGGTCCATCACCTGCAGCAGGATGTTGAAAAGGTCGGGGTGGGCCTTTTCGATCTCGTCCAGCAGCAACACGCAATGCGGGTGCTTCACCACCGATTCGGTCAGCAGGCCGCCCTGGTCGAAGCCGACGTAGCCCGGGGGCGCGCCGATCAGGCGCGACACCGAATGCGGTTCCATGTACTCGGACATGTCGAAGCGCACCAGCTCGATGCCGAGTTGCAGCGCAAGCTGCCGGGTGACTTCGGTCTTGCCGACACCTGTCGGTCCGGCGAACAGGAAATTGCCGATCGGCTTGTTGGGATCGCCCAACCCCGAACGCGCCATCTTGATTGCGGAGGCGAGCGTATCGATCGCCTGGTCCTGGCCGAAGATCACCATCTTCAGGTTGCGGTCGAGATTGCGAAGCACGTCGCGGTCGGAGGCCGAGACCTGCTTCTGCGGAATGCGTGCCATCCGGGCGACGATGTATTCCACCTCGCCGACGTCGACCTGGCCCGTGCGCTGTTCCTCCGGCAGCAGGCGCTGGTGCGCCCCGGCCTCATCGATGACGTCGATGGCCTTGTCCGGCAGCAGGCGATCGGGAATGTGTTTCACGGAGAGGTCCACCGCCGCCTTGAGCGCTTCTTCGCTGTAGGTGACGTTGTGGTGTTCCTCGAAGCGCGATTTCAGGCCCTTCAGGATTTCCACGGTATCCGCCACGGTCGGCTCGACCACGTCGATCTTCTGGAAACGCCTGGCAAGCGCACGATCTTTTTCGAACACGCCGCGGAATTCCTGGAAGGTGGTCGAACCGATGCAGCGCAGTTCACCGGAAGCCAGCACCGGCTTGATCAGGTTGGACGCGTCCATCGTGCCGCCCGACGCAGAGCCCGCGCCGATGATGGTGTGGATCTCGTCCACGAACAGGATCGCGTGGGGATCCTTCTTCAACTGCGCGATCACGGCTTTCAGGCGCTTCTCGAAGTCGCCGCGGTATTTGGTGCCGGCGACCAGCGCGCCGAGGTCCAGCGCCCAGATGGTCGCGTCTTCCAGCACCTCGGGAACCTTGCCTTCCACGATGCGGCGCGCCAGGCCTTCCGCCAGCGCGGTCTTGCCCACGCCTGATTCTCCGACGTACAACGGATTGTTCTTGCGCCGGCGGCACAGAACCTGGATGGTGCGCTCGATCTCTTCCTCGCGGCCGATCAGCGGGTCGATCTTGCCCTGCTCGGCGCGCGCATTCAGGTTGGTCGCGTACTCGACGAGTGCGTTGTCCTTGTCCTTGCCTTCCGGCTCCGCCTCGGTGCCGGCTTCGCCGTCCGCAGGTGCCGCATCGGACTCGTGGCCGATCTTGGCGATACCGTGCGAAACGTAGTTGACCACGTCGAGGCGCTCCACTTCCTGCTGGTGCAGGAAGTAGACGGCGTGCGAATCCTTTTCGCCGAAGATCGCGACCAGCACGTTCGCGCCGGTGACTTCCTTCCGGCCCGAGGACTGCACGTGGTAGACGGCACGCTGCAGCACCCGCTGGAACCCCAGCGTCGGCTGGGTGTCGCGCTCGTCGCCGGTCGGCAGGACGGGCACGGTTTCGGTGATGATCGAACGCAGGTCCTTGGCGAGCTTGTCGAGGTCAGCGCCGCAACCGCGCAGCACCGCCGCCGCCGTGGGGTTGGCCAGCAGCGCGAGCAACAAATGTTCCACGGTCATGAACTCGTGGCGCTGCTCGCGTGCCTCCTTGTAGCACTGACCGATGGTGTATTCGAGGTCCTTGCTGAACATTGTTTTAGGGTCTCCGGATCTCTTTCCCCCGATATGGGGGCGGTTACAACTTTTCCATCGTGCAAAGAAGCGGATGCTGGTGGACGCGGGAAAACTCGTTGACCTGCGCCACCTTGCTTTCCGCGACTTCGCGGCTGAACACACCGCAAACGCCTTTGCCACGCGTGTGCACGTGCAACATCACCTGCGTTGCGCGCTCCCGCGCCATGTTGAAAAACGTCTCCAGTACCACCACCACGAATTCCATCGGCGTGTAGTCGTCGTTCAGCAACACCACCTGATACAGCGGCGGACGCGCCGTTTCCGGGCGGCTGGTTTCGACGACCACGCCACGTTCTTGTTCGGTCTCGTTGTCGTCAATTTTTCCTGGCGTCATGCGTCTGCAGCCCTTCGCTCCGAGTATATGCCCGTCGACCCGGGTGCGGAGTGACGAACCGTCACACCAG
>JAJPJT010000087.1 GCA_021324095.1 Gammaproteobacteria bacterium | reverse complement strand
TCGTAGTCGGATTCCTTGCCCAGCGGGTCCATGCTGGGACCGGAGAAGCGCGTGTCGAGACGCCCGGTAGTGGTGTCGGTGCTGTTCTGCAGTTCGTGCTCGAACATGCCGCCGGTGACGCGCAGGTCGGCCTTCATCAGGTAATCCACGGGCAGGCCGGTGAAGTCGTGCAGTTTCCCGGCAATTTCCCGTTCCTTGTCCTGGCTGAGCGTCGAACCGGCCCACAATGCCTGCAGGTATTCGCCCTTCGCGAACGCGATCGAGTCCTTCAGCAATTGGCCGAGCTTGTCGCCGTCGTACTTCGGCAGCTTGTGGTGGTACCACGCGGTCGCGGCGTAGGTCGGCAGCGCCAGCGCGTAGGGCATGTCATTGCCCGGATCCATGTCCGCGCCATCGACGCTGGTGCCGAAGTTGAGGATCTGCGAAAGCAGGATCACGCCGTTGAGGTCGATGTTGTCGCGTGTTTCCAGGATGTACGACAGCACCGCCGAACGCGTGGTGCCGTAGCTTTCGCCGAACAGGTACTTGGGCGAGTTCCAGCGGTTGTACTTCGAGAGGAACTGGGTGATGAAACGCGAGAACGTCTGCGCGTCGCCATCGATGCCCCAGATCTGCTTGGCCAGTTCCTTGCGGTCCTGGGCACGCGCTGCATCATCCTTGCCCTGCGGCAGCAGGCGGCCGAAGCCGGTGCCGGGCATGTCGATGAACACGAGGTCGCTCGCGTCCAGCAGGCTGTAGTCGTTGTTGACCAGTTGGTACGGCGCGGCCGGCGTGTGGGTGTGATCGTCGGTGACGACGCGCTTCGGACCCCACGCGCCCATGTGCAGCCACACGGTCGAAGATCCCGGGCCGCCGTTGTAGATGAAGGTGATCGGACGCTTCGACGGATCGGCGCCCTGCTTGAAGTACGCGAAGTAGCTCATCGCGACTTCGGGCGTGGATTCCTTGGAACCGGTGCCGTCGATCACCAGCGTGCCGGCGACGGCCCTGTAGCTGATGGCCTTGCCTTCCACCGTGACGGTGCCGGTGGTCGTGGACGACATCGGCTTCATCAGCCGCTGGACCAGGTTCTCGGATTGTTCGCTGCCGGAAGTGCTGGCGGTTTCCGCGGACCCGCTGGCACTGGACGGCGGCGCGGCGAAGGCTGCGCCACTGCACAGCAGCAAGGATGCGAGGGCGACGGCGAGGCGGTTGACTTTCATGGAGGGTTCCCCGGCTGGTCTGGACGATGCCCGGCGCTTCGCACGCATCGGGTCGCCGCAGTATGGACCGGCTCGCTGGCATGTCCATACGCCACAAGTCATGCACTCTCGTCGGCGCGGGTGGTGAGGAGCGCAGCCCGGTGCGTTGGTCGAGTAGCCCCCATCCGGCGCTGCGCGCCGACTTCCCCCGCTGGGGGAAGTGGAAGCGGCGCACTCCCTCCCCCAGCGGGGGAGGGTTGGGGAGGGGGTTCTTTGGCGGCCGATTCGGTGATCCTCAGTGCCCGGAAACCGCGGGAGGCGCCGGATGTGCCGAATCGATTACCCGCACCACGCGAAAACCCACGCTGGTATAGCCGACATCCGAATCGGCCGTGCCGGGACCGCCGAACGGTGTTTGATGGCTGCCGTCGCGCCATGAGAGGCCGCGGAACAAACGCGAACCGGGGCTGCCGCCGGCCAGCCATTCGCTGACATTGCCATACATGTCATAGGCGCCCACGCCGCTCGGTGCGTAGTGCCCGACCGGCGCGGTGTAGGCCGCGCGGTCGTTGCAGGACCAGCGGTCATCGTCGAAGCGGTTGTGACGGCTGACATCGTCAATATTGCCGAGCTGGCAGGGGTCACCTTTCGGCATTCCGTGCGCGGTGCGGAACCATTGGCCGCTGCTGGGTAGCCGGTACGGCTCGCCGGTGGCTTTCGACAGCCAGGCCGCATACGCGGCGGCATCATTCCAGCTCACGCACACCACGGGGTAATCGCCGCCCTGTGCGAAACCGGGCGCGCGCCAGCTGAGACCGCGGAATCGCGAGAACGGATTGTGGGCCGCGCGGCACTCGGCAGCGGGCTGGTGCGTCGCGCGGACGAACCTGGCGTAATCGGCGCGCGTGACCTCGACCCGCGCGATCGCGAACGCGGGCGCGTGGCCGGAGGCGGGCACATAAACGAGCAGCGGACCGCCCGGATCGCGCATGTGCTGGCCCGCTGCCGGCGTCGCAGCTACCGGCGTGGGGGTCGCCACCGGCGTGCTCGTGGCGACGCGTTCGGCTTTTGCGGGATGGAGTCCTACCGGGAAGATCACGGGCAGCGCCTTGGCGAGCGGTTGCAGTGCCGCGATTTTCCGCGTGTCGTGCGCACGCTCGGCCCGCATCAAATCTTCGCCGACCTGATCCGCGAGGTGTCTGCGGTAGCTCACCCAGGTGCGTACCCCCGGCACGTCCGCGTATCTCGCCAGCGTGTCGCCCTGCTTCAACAGGGTGACCGTTTCGTGCACGCTTCGGCCCCTGCGCCAGGCGTTTTTCAGCTGGCCGCGCAACGTCGTCAGCATCGCGTCGATGCCGGCGGTTGCGGCCAGGTTGCCTGGATCGAGTGCCAGGGCCGCGAGATATTGGCTTGCGGCATTGTGCAGGGGCGGCGAAAAGAGGTGGCCCTGGGCACGCTGGACATCGGCCGCGGCGACCAGCTCCCGGACCCGTGCAGCGAGCGGCGACACGGTCGACGGTGGCGCCGGCGGTACCTGGGAGGCGACCATCGGCGGCGCCGGAGTTTCGACGGTCTCCGGCGCTGACACGGTGTTCCCTTCCACGGCGGGCGCGGGCGCTTCTCCATTTCCCCAGAATGCCCAGACTGCAAGCGCCACGATCGCGGCGATGAAGGCGAGGGCGGACACGATCCGTTTCGGCACACCTTTGTCCCGCGTGAAGGCCACGGCATGGCTGCCTCCGTGGTTGCCATCGATCCCGCCCAAGGCCAGGGCCATTTCGTCCGTGGTCTGGAATCGCCGCTCCGGCGCAGCGGCAAGCGCCCGATCGATCCATACCTGCCATGCGATCGCACGGGGCGGTAAGCGCGGGACCGTTTGCTCGGCTTGGGCAGCGACGGGTGCGAGAGCGTTGTTCCGGCCCTCGGCCGGGAGCGTCCCCGTCAGCAGCTCGTAGGCAAGCAGCCCGATTCCGTAAATGTCCGATCGTGGACTCGGGGCCTCGCCTTGGGCCTGTTCGGGACTGAGATAACCTGCCGCGTCCACATGCAGCAGGTTCAGTTCGGCGATGCAGCGCGCGATCCCGAAATCGGCGAGCAGCGCACGGCCGTGCTCGTCGAACAGCACGTTGGCCGGCTTGATGTCTGCGTGGACCGCGCCGCATTGGTGCGCGTAGCCCAAACCGTCGAGCAACTCACGCAGCAGCGCGGCGATCCTGAGCGGCCTGCTGCGCAGGGCATGGCGTGCCCGCTCGAAGTCCGACAGCAGGGGCATCGAATAGAAAAGCCGGCCGTCGGCGGTGCGCCCGATTTCGCGGATGGGGACGATGTTCGGATGCGAGAGCCGCGCGTTTTCGCGCAGCCGTTGCTCCAGCTGCGCGAGGCCCGCCGCGCTGAGCGGATGGAACACCTTGACGGCCGCCTGCCGCCCGCTCGACAGCTCCGTCGCCGCATAGACCGTTGCGGTGCCGCTGGTGCCGATCCAGTGGACCAGCCGGTATCCGGGTGCGCCGATGGAACGCGCATTCGCGGGATTCGTCGCCGCAGACTGCCCCCGGCCGGGGGCCCGGTAAACGGGATTTCCGGCAATCGGTTTCGCGGTATCGATGGACGGGACGGTTCCCATCGCTCGCTGCCTTCCGTAGCGACCTCGGGTGGAACTCCTGCAGTCGATGAT
>JAJPJT010000079.1 GCA_021324095.1 Gammaproteobacteria bacterium | reverse complement strand
CGTGGAGATGGTGATGCCGGGTGACAACGTGAAGATGGTGGTGTCGTTGATCCACCCGATCGCGATGCAGGAGGGCTTGAGGTTCGCGATCCGCGAAGGCGGCCGCACCGTGGGCGCCGGCGTGGTGACGAAGATCATCGAGTAGCAAAAGCGGGACTGGGGGCGAGGGACCGGGGAAGAGCAACGCATGCTCTTCACCCCAGCCCCCAATCCCCTAGCCCCGGCTCTCTACGCCAGTAGCTCAATTGGCAGAGCAGCGGTCTCCAAAACCGCAGGTTGGGGGTTCGAGTCCCTCCTGGCGTGCCAATGCGTGAACTGGGTGCGAATACAGAAGTGCCGGACACCAAGAAAATCATGAATGCAAAAGCGGAAACGATCGGAACCGGCAAGGCGACGGACACCGGCCTGCTGACACTGGCGGCGCTGATCATCGTCGCCGGCGTGGCTGCCTATTACATGCTGCCGACGACGATTGCGCCGATCGTGCACACCCTGTGCGTGGTGGGCGCGATCATCGTCGCCTGCGCGGTCGCCTGGTTCACCACGCCCGGCCGCAGCGTGCGCGGTTACCTGCGCGAAACCCAGTTCGAGATGCGCAAGGTGGTGTGGCCGACGCGCGAGGAAACCGTCCGCACGACTTTGGTGGTAATTCTGGTGGTCGTCCTGCTCAGCGTCGTGCTGGGCTTGATCGACATCTTTTTGAAATGGGCGATTCTCGACCACCTGCTGAAGCTTTAAACCATGAGCGAAACGACAGGCAAACGCTGGTACGTGGTCCACGCCTATTCGGGCTTCGAGCATCAGGTTGCGCGCGCTCTCGCGGAGCGGGTCGCGCGTTCGGGCATGCAGGACAAGTTCGGCGAGATACTGGTGCCCACCGAAGAAGTGGTCGAGATGCGCGGCGGGCAGAAGCGCAAGAGCGAGCGCAAGTTCTTCCCGGGCTACGTCCTGGTGCAGATCGAAACCACCGGCGAAGCGCGCGCGCCGCGCATCGACGACGAGTGCTGGCACCTCGTGAAGGAAACGCCCAAGGTGATGGGCTTCATCGGCGGCACGGCCGACAAGCCGTTGCCGATCAAGGATTCCGAGGCCGACGCGATCCTGAACCGCGTCAAGGAAGGCATCGAGAAGCCGCGTCCGAAAGTGCTGTTCGAACCGGGCGAAATGGTGCGCGTCACAGACGGCCCGTTCAATGACTTCAACGGCGTGGTCGAGGAAGTCAATTACGAGAAGAATCGTCTGCGCGTGGCGGTGCTGATTTTTGGACGTTCGACGCCGGTGGAACTGGAGTTCGGGCAGGTGGAGAAGGCGTAAAGGCCGGGACAGCAGGATCGGGGCTGGGGGTTGGGGAAGATCAGGGGCCGAGTGCTTTTGCTCTTCCCCAGCCCCCCAGCCCCCAGTCCCCAGTCCCGAATTGAAGCAAACGGAGGAGTCCCGCAGTTCGCAGAACGTGCAGACGCTTGAACTCCAGGAGAAATTGAAATGGCAAAGAAAGTCGTCGGTTACATCAAGTTGCAGGTCAAGGCCGGTGAGGCCAATCCGAGCCCGCCGGTCGGCCCGGCACTGGGCCAGCGCGGCCTCAACATCATGGAATTCTGCAAGGCATTCAACGCCGCCACGCAGAAGATGGAAAAGGGCCTGCCGATCCCGGTGATCATCACCGCGTATTCGGACCGCAGCTTCACGTTCGTCACCAAGACCCCTCCCGCAACCGTGCTGTTGAAGAAGGCGGCCGGCCTCGAGTCCGGTTCCGCCAGGCCCAACACCGAAAAGGTCGGCAAGGTGACCCGCAAGCAGCTGGAAGAAATCGCGAAGCAGAAGGAGCCCGACCTGACCGCGGCGGATCTGGATGCGGCCGTGCGCACCATCGCCGGCAGCGCGCGCAGCATGGGCCTGAACGTGGAGGGCGTCTGACATGGCACGCATCAGCAAGCGCTTCAAGGCGATGGCCGGCCAGGTCGAACCGGGCAAGCAGTATCCGGTCGACGCGGCGTTGAAGATCCTGAAGGACAATGCCAAGACCAGATTCGTGGAGTCGGTGGACGTGGCGATTCGCCTCGGCATCGATGCCAAGAAGTCCGACCAGGGCGTGCGCGGTTCCACTGTGCTGCCGCACGGCACCGGCAAAACCGTGCGCGTTGCGGTGTTCTGCCCGGCCGGCGAGAAGGCTGAAGCGGCCAAGGCCGCCGGCGCCGACGTGGTGGGCATGGATGATCTCGCCCAGCAGATGCAGGGCGGCGACATCAACTTCGGCGTCGTGATCGCGACCCCGGACGCGATGCGCGTGGTCGGCAAACTTGGGCAGTTGCTCGGTCCGCGCGGCCTGATGCCGAACCCCAAGGTCGGCACCGTGACGCCGGACGTGGTCGGCGCGGTCAAGAACGCCAAGGCGGGCCAGGTGCGCTACCGCAACGACAAGGCCGGCATCGTGCACTGCTCGATCGGCAAGGTGAATTTCGAAGTCGACGCGCTGCGCGAAAACTTGAACGCGCTGATCGCCGACCTCATGAAGGTGAAGCCGTCTACCGCCAAGGGCCAATACCTGCAGAAGGTGTCGGTCTCCAGCACGATGGGTTTGGGTGTGATCGTCGATCCGTCGACGCTGGCGGCGACGGCAGCGAAGTGATTTAGGGGCTGGGGACGAGGGACTGGAGGCAGGGAAAAGCAAAGGCGCGCGCTGATGCTCTTCCCGGCCCCAGTTTCCAGCCCCCCGCCCCGGCTTTTTTGAGGGCGACGTTGCAGAACACCGCAACCGAGCCGTCAAAGACCGCAGGTGGCGAAGCGGGTTTCGATCCGCCGAGCCTCAATCGGAATCCGGCAAGGATTCCCGCCTGCGCAGATGGTGTCGCCCGCAACGAATCGACTGAAAGGTTGATCTCCGAGCGGACACCGCAACGAGGCACCGCGAGGTGCCGGCGGATCGGCAGGATGCCGGTGATCCGTTTGGTTCGAATGCATCGCGCACGGAGCGCGGTGGATTCATTGGAGGCAAGCAATGCCGCTCAATCTGGCACAAAAGAAAGAGCTCGTTGCCGAACTGGCAGAAGTTGCGTCGAAGGCGCACTCGCTGGTCGCCGCGGAGTACGCGGGTCTTACGGTCGAGCAGCTCACCGAGCTGCGGAAGAAGGCACGTACCTCGGGTGTGTTCCTGAAAGTCGCAAAGAACACCCTGGTGCGCCGTGCAGTGGACGGAACCGAATACGAGTGCGCGAAAGCACAACTCACCGGTCCATTGCTGTATGCCTTTTCGACCGACGATCCGGGTGCCGCCGGGCGGCTGGTCAAGGAGTACGTCAAGACCAATGATGCCCTGAAGCCGAAGCTGGTCGCGGTCGGTGGCAAGGCTTATCCCGCCTCGCACGTCGACGTGCTGGCTTCGCTGCCGACCCGCGAGCAGGCGCTGTCGATGCTGCTCAGCGTGCTGGTGCAGCCCGCCACCATGCTGGTGCGCGTGCTGGCCGAGCCCGCCGCGCAGACCGCCCGCGTCATCAACGCGGTCGGCCAGCAGAAGCAGGCCGCGTAAAGGCAAGTTCGCACGAGTATCACAACGAGAATCGGAAATCGAGAATCGTCAACAGCAACGGCAAACGTGCTCTTGCTCTTGCGAGTCCCCAGTCCCGAGTCCCTGGTCCCGGCTTTTCCCAATCAACCTTTCTACGTTTCAGGAGTCAAACAACATGTCCCTCAGCAATGAAGACATCATCGAAGCCATCTCGTCCAAGACCCTCGTCGAGGTGATGGAGCTGGTCAAGGCGATGGAAGAGAAGTTCGGCGTGTCCGCTGCGGCCCCCGTCGCCGTGGCCGCCGCCCCGGCCGCCGGTGGCGGCGCCGCTGCAGCCGAAGAGAAGACCGAATTCAACGTCGTGCTCGCGTCGTTCGGCGAAAAGAAGGTCGAAGTGATCAAGGCAGTGCGTGCGATCACCGGCCTCGGCCTCAAGGAGGCCAAGGACATGGTCGAAGGCGCGCCGCAGACCGTGAAGGAAGGTGTCAGCAAGGAAGACGCCGAGAAGTTCAAGAAGGATCTCGAAGCGGCCGGTGCCAAGGTGGAATTGAAGTGAAGTGCAGGATGCACTCACCCCGGACAGTACATGGAGGTACGTTGATCCGGGGTCCATTTTGAAGATACGAAAAACCCAAAATGGATCCCGGCCTGCGCCGGGATGACAGAAAGCCGAGGCTGGGGACGCGAGTCCCCGGCCTTCGGCCGTTGCAGAAAGAGTTGTGCAAAAAACCAGATTCGAGTTGTTCACAAGAAGTAGCAGCAGATGGGCGTGCTGGTGCCGGCAATACCAGCGACTTCCCCGTGACAGCTCCACCACGTTTTCCGGCCGCGCGCGCGGCCGATGCCCACGAACGAGGCGGTAGCATCCATGACGACCTATTCCTTCACCGAAAAGAAGCGCATCCGCAAGGATTTCGGCAAGCGTCCGCCGGTACTCGGCGTGCCCAACCTGCTGACGATCCAGACGGATTCCTACAAGGATTTCCTGCAGGCCGGCGTCGAGCCGGGCCAGCGCCAGGACACAGGCCTCGAGGCCGCGCTGAAGTCCGTGTTCCCGATCCGCAGCCATTCCGGCAACGCGGAACTGGAATTCGTCGACTACCATTTCGGTGAACCCGCGTTCGACGAACGCGAATGCCGCGTGCGCGGCATGAGCTACGGCGCGCCGTTGCGTGTCAAGGTGCGCCTGGTCATTTACGACAAGGACAGCCCGGCTTCCAAGAAGGTGCCGAAGCTGGTGAAGGAGCAGGAGGTCTACATGGGCGAAATTCCGCTCATGACCGCCACCGGCACCTTCATCGTCAATGGCACCGAGCGCGTGATCGTCTCGCAGTTGCACCGTTCGCCAGGCGTGTTCTTCGACCACGACAAGGGCAAGCAGCACTCGTCGGGCAAGCTGCTGTTCAACGCGCGCGTGATTCCGTACCGCGGTTCGTGGCTCGATTTCGAGTTCGATCCGAAGGAAGTGCTGTACACCCGCATCGACCGCCGGCGCAAGCTGCCGGTGACGATCCTGCTGCGCGCGCTGGGCTACACCAACGAGGAGATGCTGGACATCTTCTTCGAGCACAACGTGTTCCATCTCGGCAAGGAAGGCAGTGCCGAGTTGACGCTGGTGCCTGAGCGCCTGCGTGGTGAAACCCTGAACTTCGACCTCGTGGCTGGCGACAAGGTGCTGGTCGAGAAGGACAAGCGCATCACCGCGCGCCATGTCCGCGAACTGAAGAATGCCAAGATCACCAAGCTTGAGGTGCCCGACGATTACATGGTCGGCCGCATTCTCGCCACGGACATCGTCGATGCGAATACCGGCGAGTTGTTGGCCTCGGCCAACGACGAGCTGACGGCCGAACTCGTCGAGAAATTCCGCGCGACTGGAATCGAGACCGTGGTGACGCTGTTCGTCAACGACCTCGATCGTGGCCCGTACATCTCCAACACCCTCCGCGCCGATCCGACCCGCACCCAGCTCGAGGCGCTGGTCGAGATCTACCGCATGATGCGCCCGGGCGAGCCGCCGACGAAGGAGGCTGCGCAGAACCTGTTTCACAACCTGTTCTTCACCTTCGAACGTTACGACCTGTCGACCGTCGGCCGCATGAAATTCAACCGCCGCGTCGGCCGCCCCGACGTGACCGGCCCTTCGGTGCTGTACGACCACAAGTACTTCTCGAGCCGCAAGGAAGACGAGGCAGTCAAACTGGTCAGCGAACAGGGCGACACGTCCGACATCCTCGACGTGCTGAAGGTGCTGATCGAAATCAAGAACGGCCACGGCACCGTGGACGACATCGATCACCTCGG
Source organism: Gammaproteobacteria bacterium (assembly GCA_021324095.1). Classification (GTDB taxonomy): domain Bacteria; phylum Pseudomonadota; class Gammaproteobacteria; order Xanthomonadales; family Rhodanobacteraceae; genus 66-474. The sequence goes on along the minus strand of JAJPJT010000079.1, from coordinate 10,848 downwards.
CAACCGCCGCGTACGCAGTGTCGGCGAGATGGCCGAGAACGCGTTCCGCATCGGCCTGGTGCGCGTCGAGCGTGCGGTCAAGGAACGCCTGTCGCTGGCCGAAGCCGACAACCTCGGTCCGCAGGACCTCATCAACGCCAAGCCGGTTGCGGCGGCGGTGAAGGAGTTCTTCGGATCGTCGCAGTTGTCGCAGTTCATGGACCAGAACAATCCATTGTCGGAAGTCACCCACAAGCGCCGCGTCTCGGCGCTGGGCCCCGGCGGCCTCACGCGCGAACGTGCCGGATTCGAGGTGCGCGACGTGCACCCGACCCATTACGGCCGCGTGTGCACCATCGAAACGCCGGAAGGTCCGAACATCGGCCTGATCAATTCGCTCGCGGTTTATGCGCGCACCAATGGCTACGGCTTCCTCGAAACGCCGTACCGCAAGGTCGTGAACGGCAAGGTCACCGACGACGTGGATTACCTGTCCGCGATCGAGGAAGGCAACTTCGTGATCGCGCAGGCCAACGCACCGCTCGACAAGCACGGCAAGTTCACCGAGGAATTCGTGTCCTGCCGCTACAAGGGCGAATCGGAATTGCGGCCGGTGTCCGAGATCAACTACATGGACGTGTCGCCGATGCAGACCGTATCGGTGGCGGCGGCGCTGGTGCCGTTCCTCGAGCACGATGACGCGAACCGCGCGCTGATGGGCGCCAACATGCAGCGGCAGGCCGTCCCGACGCTGCGTTCGGAGAAGCCGCTGGTCGGCACGGGGATCGAGCGTGCCGTCGCGCGCGATTCCGGCGTCACCATCGCGGCGCGTCGCGGCGGCGTGATCGAACAGGTCGACGCCGCGCGTATCGTGGTGCGCGTCAATGAAAAGGAAGTCGGCGAGAACGATCCGGGCGTGGACATCTACACGCTCACCAAGTACACGCGTTCCAACCAGAGCACCAACCTCAACCAGCGCCCGCTGGTGAACGTCGGCGACAAGGTCGCGGTGGGCGACACCCTGGCCGACGGTTCCTCGACCGACCTCGGTGAATTGGCGCTCGGTCAGAACATGCTGGTCGCATTCATGCCGTGGAACGGCTACAACTTCGAGGACTCGGTGCTGCTGTCCGAGCGCGTGGTGCAGGAAGACCGCTACACCTCGATCCACATCGAGGAGCTGTCCTGCCAGGCGCGCGACACCAAGCTCGGGCCCGAGGAGATCACCGCCGACATTCCGAACGTGGGCGAGCAGGCGCTGAACCGGCTCGACAAGTCGGGCATCGTCTACATCGGCGCGGAAGTGAAAGTCGGTGACATTCTCGTGGGCAAGGTCACGCCCAAGGGCGAGTCGCAGTTGACCCCGGAAGAAAAGCTGCTGCGCGCGATCTTCGGCGAGAAGGCGTCCGACGTGAAGGACAGCTCGTTGCGCGTGCCGCCCGGGATGGACGGCACCGTGATCGACGTGCAGGTGTTTACCCGCGACGGCATCGAGAAGGACGAACGCGCCAAGCAGATCGAGGAAATGGAAATCCAGCGCGTCCGCAAGGACCTGGACGACCAGTTCCGGATCCTGGAAGGCGCGATCTATGGTCGCCTGCGCTCGCAACTGGTCGGCAAGGTCGCCAACAGTGGTCCGCAGGGATTGAAGAAGGGCGCGACGATCACCGACGAATACCTCGACGGGCTCAAGAAGGACGAGTGGTTCAAGATCAATCCGAAAGACGAGGAAGCCGCGGAACTGGTGTCGCGTGCAGCCGAGCAGATCAAGCGCCACAGGGAAGCCTTCGACAAGCGATTCCGCGAGAAGCAGGCCAAGATCACCGCAGGCGATGACCTCGCCCCGGGTGTGCTGAAGCAGGTCAAGGTGCACCTCGCGGTGAAGCGCCGCATCCAGCCCGGCGACAAGATGGCCGGCCGCCACGGCAACAAGGGCGTGGTGTCGATGATCGCGCCGGTCGAGGACATGCCCTACATGGCCGACGGCACGCCGATCGATATCGTGCTGAACCCGCTGGGCGTGCCTTCGCGCATGAACATCGGCCAGATCCTGGAAACGCACCTGGGCTGGGCGTCCAAGGGCCTCGGCGAGAAGATCGGCCGGATGCTGGAAGCGAAGGAGAAGGCCAACAAGGTGCGCGAGTTCCTGAACGAGATCTACAACTCGGGCAAGCGCGAGCACCATGTGGACCTCGAGTCGCTCAAGGATCACGAAATCCTCGCGCTGGCCGCGAACCTGAGGGAAGGCGTGCCGATGGCGACGCCGGTGTTCGACGGTGCCGACGAGTCCGAGATCAAGGCCATGCTGAAGATGGCCGAGCTGCCGGAATCGGGCCAGACGATCCTGTACGACGGCCGTACCGGCGATCCGTTCGATCGCGAGATCACGGTCGGCTACATGCATTACCTGAAGCTCAATCACCTGGTCGACGACAAGATGCACGCACGCTCCACCGGTCCGTACTCGCTGGTCACCCAGCAGCCCTTGGGCGGCCGCGCGCAATTCGGCGGCCAGCGCTTCGGCGAGATGGAAGTGTGGGCGCTGGAAGCCTACGGCGCGGCCTACACGCTGCAGGAAATGCTGACCGTGAAGTCGGACGACGTGCAGGGCCGCAACCAGATGTACAAGGCCATCGTCGACGGCGAACACAAGATGGCTGCCGGCATGCCCGAATCGTTCAACGTGCTGGTCAAGGAAATCCGCTCGCTGGCGATCGACATGGAGCTGGAGGAACGGTGATGACGCAGGGACGAGGGGCGAGTAGCGAGGGCGCGATTGCCCGGCTTCTCGTCCCTCATCTCTCGCCTCTCGCCCCTTCTGCCATCAACGAATTCGCTCCTCCCGGAGACAAGTAAATGAAAGACCTTCTCAACCTGTTCAACCAGCAATCGCAGCCGCAGAACTTCGACGCGATCAAGATTTCGCTGGCCTCGCCCGACCTGATCCGTTCATGGTCATGGGGCGAAGTGAAAAAACCCGAAACCATCAACTACCGCACGTTCAAGCCCGAGCGTGACGGCCTGTTCTGCGCGGCGATCTTCGGTCCGATCAAGGACTACGAGTGCCTGTGCGGCAAGTACAAGCGCATGAAGCACCGCGGCGTGGTGTGCGAAAAGTGCGGCACCGAAGTCACGCTCGCCAAGGTGCGCCGCGAGCGCATGGGCCACATTGAACTCGCCAGCCCGGTCGCGCACATCTGGTTCCTGAAATCGCTGCCGTCGCGCATTGGCCTGATGCTCGACATGACGCTGCGCGACATCGAGCGGATTCTCTATTTCGAGGCGTATGTCGTGATCGATCCGGGCTTGACCCCGCTCGAGCGCGGCCAGATGCTCACCGAGGATCAGTACCTGACCGCGGTCGAGGAGCATGGCGACGAGTTCGACGCGCGGATGGGCGCCGAAGCCGTCTATGAACTGCTGAAATCTCTCGACTTGAATGGCGAGATGGTGCGCCTGCGCGAGGAAATCGCGGCGACCAATTCCGAGACCAAGCTGAAGCGGCTGACCAAGCGCATCAAGCTGGTCGAGGCGTTCCTGGAATCGGGCAACCGTCCGGAATGGATGGTGATGACCGTGCTGCCGGTGCTGCCGCCGGATCTGCGTCCGCTGGTGCCGCTGGAAGGCGGCCGCTTCGCGACATCCGACTTGAACGACCTCTATCGCCGCGTCATCAACCGCAACAATCGTTTGAAAAGGCTGCTGGAACTCAATGCGCCCGACATCATCGTGCGCAACGAGAAGCGCATGCTGCAGGAATCAGTCGACGCGCTGCTCGACAACGGCCGCCGCGGTCGCGCCATCACCGGCACCAACAAGCGCGCGCTGAAGTCGCTGGCCGACATGATCAAGGGCAAGCAGGGCCGGTTCCGCCAGAATCTGCTCGGCAAGCGCGTGGATTACTCCGGCCGTTCGGTGATCACCGTCGGCCCGACGCTGAAGCTGCACCAGTGCGGCCTGCCCAAGAAGATGGCGCTGGAATTGTTCAAGCCTTTCATCTTCTCCAAGCTGCAGCTGCGCGGCATCGCGCCGACCATCAAGGCGGCGAAGAAGTCGGTGGAACGCGAAGAACCGGTGGTGTGGGACATCCTCGAAGAGGTGATCCGCGAACATCCGGTGCTGCTGAACCGCGCGCCGACCCTGCACCGCCTCGGCATCCAGGCGTTCGAGCCAAAGCTGATCGAAGGCAAGGCCATCCAGTTGCACCCGCTGGTCTGCACCGCGTTCAACGCCGACTTCGACGGCGACCAGATGGCCGTGCACGTGCCGCTGTCTCTGGAAGCGCAACTGGAAGCGCGCGCGCTGATGATGTCCACCAACAACATCCTGTCGCCGGCCAATGGTGACCCGATCATCGTGCCGACCCAGGACGTGGTGCTCGGGCTGTACTACATGACCCGCGAACTCGCCGGCGCCAAGGGCGAAGGCATGGCGTTCGCGGACGTGGCGGAAGTGCGCCGCGCCTACGACACGCATACGGTCGATTTGCACGCGAAGATCAAGGCGCGCATCCGCGAGGTCGAGATTGCGTCCGACGGTTCGCACAAGGAAAAGATCACGCTCACCGATACCACGGTGGGTCGCGCGCTGCTGGCCGAAATCCTGCCGGAAGGCCTGGCCTTCAGCCGGATGAATACCGAGTTGACCAAGAAGGCGATTTCGAAACTCATCAATGCCTGCTACCGCGAGCTGGGTCTCAAGGACACGGTCGTGTTTGCCGACCAGCTTATGTACACCGGTTACCGCTTCGCGACGATTTCCGGCATCTCGATCGGCATCGACGACATGAAGATCCCGGCCGAGAAGAAGGCGATCCTTGAAGAGGCGGAAAAAGAAGTCGTCGAGATCCAGGAGCAGTTCCAGTCCGGTCTCGTCACCGCCGGCGAGCGCTACAACAAGGTGGTGGACATCTGGTCGCGTACCAATGAGCAGATCGCGGCCGCGATGATGAAGGGTATCGGTTTCGACAAGGTCAAGGATGCCGAAGGCAAGATTCACGACCAGAAGTCGATGAACTCGATCTACATCATGGCCGACTCCGGCGCGCGCGGTTCCGCGGCGCAGATCCGCCAGCTCGCCGGCATGCGCGGCCTGATGGCCAAACCCGACGGCTCGATCATCGAGACGCCGATCAAGGCGAACTTCCGCGAAGGCCTGGACGTTCTGCAGTACTTCATTTCGACCCACGGCGCGCGCAAGGGCCTGGCCGACACGGCGCTGAAGACCGCCAACTCGGGTTACCTGACCCGCCGTTTGGTGGACGTGGCGCAGGACGTGGTGGTGACCGAGCACGACTGCGGCACCCACGAAGGTCTGACGATGACCTCCATCGTGGAAGGCGGCGACGTGGTCGAACCGCTGCGCGACCGTGTGCTGGGCCGCGTGACGGTCGAGGACGTGTACGCGCCGGGTGACGACGACACGCCGATCGTGGAGCGCAACACTTTGCTCAATGAAGCGCTGGTCGAGAAACTCGACAAGGCCGGCGTGCAGAGCGTCAAGGTGCGTTCGCCGATCACCTGCGAGTCCGAGTTCGGCGTGTGCGCGTTGTGCTACGGCCGCGACCTGGCACGTGGCCATCTCGTCAATATCGGCGAGGCGGTGGGCGTGATCGCCGCGCAATCGATCGGCGAACCGGGCACCCAGTTGACGATGCGCACGTTCCACATCGGCGGCGCGGCTTCGCGCGCCGCGGCGGTGGACAACGTGACCATCAAGACCAAGGGCACGCTGAAGTTCAACAACCTCAAGACCGTGAAGCACGCGCAAGGTCACCTGGTCGCGGTGTCGCGTTCGGGCGAAGTCAGCCTGATCGACGCCAACGGCCGCGAGCGCGAACGCTACAAGGTGCCGTACGGCGCCAACATCACCGTCAAGGACGGCGCCGAGGTCAAGGCGGGACAAACCGTCGCGACCTGGGACCCGCATACCCACCCGATCGTCACGGAAGTGGCGGGCCGCGTGCGCTACATCGACTTCGTCGATGGCGTGACCGTGCAGTCCTCGATCGACGAACTGACCGGTCTGGAAAGCGTCGTGGTCACCGACCCGAAGCGCCGCGGCAGCAATGCCAAGGATCTGCGCCCGGCGGTGCGCCTCGAGGACAAGAAAGGCCAGGACTTGAAGCTGCCGGGCACCGACATCCCGGCGCAGTCGTACCTGCCGGCCGGCGCGATCGTGTCGATCCAGGACGGCGCCGAAGTCGGCGTCGGCGACGTGATCGCACGCATCCCGCAGGAGTCGTCCAAGACCCGCGACATCACCGGCGGTCTGCCGCGCGTTGCGGACCTGTTCGAGGCGCGCAAGCCCAAGGAACCCGCGATCCTCGCCGAGGTCTCGGGCGTCGTCAGCTTCGGCAAGGACACCAAGGGCAAGCAGCGCCTGATCATCAAGGATGTGGACGGCAACGAGCACGAGGACCTGATCCCGAAGTGGCGCCACATCGTGGTGTTCGAGGGCGAGCACGTCGAAAAGGGCGAAACGGTGGTGGACGGCGAGTCCGATCCGCGCGACATCCTGCGTCTTTTGGGTGTCGAGCGGCTGGCCGCCTATCTCGTCAAGGAAATCCAGGACGTGTACCGTCTGCAGGGCGTCAAGATCAACGACAAGCACATCGAGGCGATCATCCGTCAGATGCTGCGGAAGGTCGAGATCAGCGAGCCCGGCGACACCACGTACCTGCGCGGCGAGCAGGTGGACCGCAACCAGTTCAACGAGATCAACCGCAAGGCCGAGGCGCGCAACGAACGTCCGGCAGACGCGATCCCGGTGCTGCTGGGCATCACCAAGGCATCGCTGGCGACCGAATCGTTCATTTCGGCGGCATCGTTCCAGGAAACCACGCGTGTCCTGACCGACGCAGCGGTACGTGGCAAACGCGACGATTTGCACGGGTTGAAGGAAAACGTTATAGTTGGCCGCTTGATTCCGGCGGGTACGGGTCTTGCCTACCACGCGCAACGCAAGGCGCAGACGGGCTTGACCGACGCAGAAATGGAAACCCTCGCGAACGTGTCCGCCGTGTTCGAAGAAGCCGGCGAGGCGCCGAGCGAAGCTGCCGCCGGCAGCGAGTGATGATCCGCCGCGCGCGTTCCGCGCGCGCGGCACCATCGAAATGAGGCGCAGGGAGTGCGCTTCGTATTCGAGAGCAGGACGCCACAGCGGTGCGAACGCTTGTCGGGGCTCGCGATACCGTGTTAAAATTCCGCTTCTGGGCAGACCGGACAACCGGTCTGCCCTTGGTTTTTTTCGCAAGACCCAAGATTTTTTCCAGGACCCGGAAATGGCAACTGTCAACCAGTTGGTGCGACGACCGCGCAGCCCGAAAACGTACAAGAGCGATTCGCCCGCGCTGCAGAACTGCCCGCAGCGTCGCGGCGTGTGCACGCGCGTGTACACCACCACGCCGAAGAAGCCGAACTCGGCGATGCGCAAGGTGGCCAAGGTGCGCCTCACCAACGGTTACGAAGTCATCAGCTATATCGGTGGCGAGGGACACAACCTGCAGGAACACTCGGTGGTGCTGATCCGCGGCGGCCGCGTGAAGGATCTGCCGGGTGTGCGTTATCACACCGTGCGTGGCTCGTTGGACTGCGCCGGCATCGCCAAGCGCCGCAAGTCGCGTTCCAAATACGGCGCCAAGCGTCCAAAAGGCTAATGTAGGGCGGGTTTCAACCCGCCGACGACATAAATGGCGGGTCAAGACCCGTCCTATGGAAAAATGATATGTCCCGCAAAGGTTCCCATCCCGCCCGCGTCACCCTGCCTGATCCGAAGCACGGCAGCGAGCTGATTGCGCGCTTCATCAACATGGTGATGAAGAGCGGCAAGAAGTCGGTCGCCGAAGGCATTGTTTACGGCGCGCTGGACCACCTTGGCGAGAAGAATCCCGAGCCGGTCGCGCTGGTCGAGAAGGCTCTCAACAACGTCGCACCCGCGGTGGAAGTGAAGTCGCGGCGCGTCGGTGGCGCCACCTATCAGGTGCCGGTCGAGGTGCGTGCTTCCCGCCGCACCGCGCTGGCGATGCGCTGGACCATCGAGGCGGCACGCAAGCGCGGCGAAAACTCGATGCCGCGCAAGTTGGCGGCCGAATTGCTGGATGCCTCGGAAAACCGCGGCGGCGCGGTCAAGAAGCGCGAGGAAACGCACCGCATGGCGGAAGCCAACAAGGCGTTCTCGCACTACAGGTGGTAGGAGTTTTCTTCAGGCGTTGATCCTGATGGAAAGGGAGCAGGGCCGAGGGAGCAGGGAAAAGCAACAGCTGCAGCAAAGTCGCTTTTGTTTTTCCCTGTTCCCTGTTCCCTCTCCCCTGTTCCCTTTGAAGCAAAGTTACCCAGATTCCCGAGTCAAAAAATGGCACGCACCACCCCAATCGAGCGCTATCGGAATTTCGGCATCATGGCCCACATCGATGCCGGCAAGACCACGACCACCGAGCGCATTCTTTTCTACACCGGCGTCAACCACAAGTTGGGCGAGGTGCATGAGGGTGCGGCCACGATGGACTGGATGGAGCAGGAACAGGAGCGCGGCATCACCATCACCTCCGCGGCGACCACCTGCTTCTGGGAGGGCATGGATCACAATCTGCCGAAGCACCGCTTCAACATCATCGATACCCCCGGACACGTCGATTTCACGATCGAGGTGGAGCGTTCCCTGCGCGTGCTCGACGGCGCGGTATTCGTGCTGTGCTCGGTCGGCGGCGTGCAGCCGCAGTCCGAAACCGTGTGGCGCCAGGCCAACAAGTATGGCGTGCCGCGGCTTGCGTTCGTCAACAAGATGGACCGCACCGGCGCGAATTTCGACAAGGTGGTCAGCCAATTGAAGTCGCGCCTCGGCGCGCACCCCGTCCCGATGCAGGTGCCGATCGGTGCCGAAGAGCACTTCGAGGGCGTGATCGACCTCGTCAAGATGAAGGCGATCTACTGGGATACCGAATCCCAGGGGACCAAGTTCGAATACCGCGAGATTCCCGCCGAGCTTCTCGACAAGGCAAAGAAGGCGCGCGAATTCATGGTCGAATCCGCGGCCGAGACCTCCGAGGAACTGATGAACAAGTACCTCGAGGAGGGTGACCTTCCCGAGTCCGACATCATCGCCGGCATCCGCGCGGGCACGCTTGCGAACTCGCTGATCCCGGTGTTTTGCGGCACCGCGTTCAAGAACAAGGGCGTGCAGGCGATGCTCGATGCCGTCGTGCAACTGCTGCCGTCGCCCGCCGACCGCCCGCCGGTCAAGGGCATCGACGAGAGCGAACACGAGGCGACCCGCACGGCCGACGACAAGGCTCCGTTCTCGGCGCTGGCGTTCAAGATCATGACCGATCCGTTCGTCGGCTCGCTCACGTTTTTCCGCGTGTACTCCGGTTCGCTCAACTCCGGCGACCAGGTCTACAACCCGGTCAAGTCGAAGAAGGAGCGCATCGGCCGCATCCTGCAGATGCATTCCAACGATCGCAAGGAGATCAAGGAAGTGCATGCGGGCGACATCGCCGCGGCGGTGGGCCTGAAGGACGTCACCACCGGCGACACGCTGTGCGCGGCCGACAACGTGATCACGCTGGAGCGCATGACCTTTCCGGATCCGGTGATCGCGATGGCGGTCGAGCCCAAGACCAAGTCGGACCAGGAAAAGATGGGCATGGCGCTGTCCCGCCTCGCGCAGGAGGATCCGTCCTTCCGCGTGCGCACCGACGAGGAATCCGGCCAGACCATCATCGCCGGCATGGGCGAGTTGCATCTCGACATCATCGTCGACCGCATGCGGCGCGAGTTCAATGTCGAAGCCAATGTCGGCAAGCCGCAGGTCGCCTACCGCGAAACGATCCGCAAGGCGGTGCGCCAGGAAGGCAAGTTCGTGCGCCAGTCGGGCGGCAAGGGCCAGTATGGCCACGTGGTGCTCGAGATCGAGCCGCAGGAGCGCGGCAAGGGTTACGCGTTCGAGAACGGTATCGTCGGCGGCGTGATTCCGAAGGAATACATTCCCGCGGTCGACAAGGGCATCCAGGAAGCCGTCGCGAACGGCGTGCTGGCGGGGTTCCCGGTGGTGGACGTCAAGGTTCGCCTGGTCGACGGCTCGTACCACGAAGTCGACTCGTCGGAAATGGCGTTCAAGATCGCGGGCTCGATGGGCTTCAAGGAAGGCTTCGGCAAGGCCGACCCGGTGCTGCTCGAGCCGATCATGAAGGTCGAGGTCGTGACGCCCGAGGATTACATGGGCGACGTGATGGGCGACCTCTCCCGTCGGCGCGGCATCCTGCAGGGTCAGGAAGACACGCCGTCGGGCAAGACCATCGACGCGATGGTGCCGCTGGGCGAAATGTTCGGCTACGCGACGACGCTGCGCTCGATGAGCCAAGGCCGCGCCACCTTCACGATGGAATTCGACCACTACGCCGAAGCGCCGAACAACATCGCCGAGACGATCATCAAGAAAAGCTGAAGGCAGGGACTGGGGGCTGGGGACCAGGAAAAGCAGAAGCGTTTGCTCTTGATCTCCCCAACCCCCAGCCCCCAGTCCCCAGCCCCGATTTGAGATTCACCGAAGCCGCAGAACTGAAACCAACCCAAGAACTCGCAGATAGCAGAAAGGTACCAACGCCATGTCCAAAGAGAAATTCGAGCGCAAGAAGCCGCACGTGAACGTGGGGACGATCGGTCACGTGGACCACGGCAAGACGACGCTGACGGCGGCGCTGACGAAGGTGGGCGCGGAGCGGTTTGGCGGCGAGTTCAAGGCGTATGACCAGATCGACGCGGCGCCGGAAGAGAAGGCGCGCGGGATCACGATTTCGACGGCGCACGTGGAATACGAGAGTCCGAAGCGGCACTACGCGCACGTGGACTGTCCGGGGCATGCCGACTACGT
>JAJPJT010000037.1 GCA_021324095.1 Gammaproteobacteria bacterium | reverse complement strand
TGCTGGCGTTCCTTTTCCTGGTCGTCGAAATCGGACACCGTGGTTCCGCGCTCGATCGAGCCCGCCGTCTGCAGCGCGCCACCCGCGTGCAGCAATGCTTCGAACAGGCTGGTCTTGCCCGCGCCGGCGTGGCCCGTCAGCGCCACGTTGCGGATGTCACGGGTGGTGTAGGCGCTCATGCTGACCTCACTTTTCCGATGGCGGCGGTCGTGTGACCTTGCGCCAATCCTATGTCCGGGTCAAGGCCATGGAACCCCCGGGCCGCCACGGCTGTCTCAAGCTCCATTCGGCGTCGCTGTCGGGTGGCGACCGCTCTGCAGCGTACGTGGACGCTCGCGGCGCTTCCCCTAAACTTCATGCGCGCGCATTGCGCACACCGGCTGATTGCATGCCCCGCAACGAAGGACTGGAAATCGAGGTGCCGTTGCAACCCCGTGGGCGCGGGATTGTTCGTGACGCCGCGGCCGAGATTCCGGACTTGCCGTACCTGCGCCTCACCGAACGCATCCCGCCACCGCGCGACCGTCGCAATCTCTGGATCCTGCTCGCGCTGGTGCTGGTCGGGCACGCTTTCCTCGGCTGGGTGGTGTATCAGTATCTGCATCGGCCGCCTTACCACGGCGACCATGGTGCGATCGCGGTGAGCATCATCGAGCCCACCGCTGCCCCGTCTCCGCCACCGGAACTTGCGCCGCCGCCCCTCGAGGCACAACCGGCGCCACCGCCGCCGCGGCGACTGCACTACGTGCCCCCCGCAAAAGGCGCGATCAGCGCGACGCTGGAGAGCGCCAAGGGCAAGCCGCTGGAGCTGTACAACCCGAATGGCCAGATCCGCTTGCCGTCGAACGCGTCGGAGAAGTCGGCGCCCGCGCCGGCGTTCAGTGCGCCCGAGATCAAGGGTTCGCAGATCTACAGCGGCAAGTCGCCGGTTCCGTACAAGCCGACACCCTTTGCAAAGGGTTTCGAACCGACCAATCAGAGTCTGGGCGCGAAGACGATCGGGCGCGCCTTCGACAAGGCGGTCGAAAAGACCACAGTACAAAAGACCATCCACTTGCCGGGTGGAATCAAGGTTCATTGTGCCGTGGCGCCGCTCTTGCTGATGGCGGCCGGCTGCAGCGGCGATGCGCCGCAACCGCCGCCGACGAACGACAACGACGTGCGCCTGTCGATGCCGCCAGCAGAAACGCTCACCGGCAAGAAGGTGACCGTGCCGACGTCCGCGTCGAGCGCGCACGCGCCGGCATCGTCGAGTCCGGATTGATGTGATCCCCTCAGCCGGATAGCGGGGAAGCGGCTGCGCGGGTTCAGCCCACCTGCTTGTCTCCCTCTCCGTTGAGGGTTGGGGTGAGGGGGTGACGGGGGGACGAGGGCCGCATCAGGCATCGCATACAATGGCCGGATGCCCACGCCACCCGAGATTCTCGCGAGACGCGCCACGCGCGACAGCCGTTTCCTGCGCGTCGAGGAAGTCGACCTCGCGTTTTCGAACGGCGCGCGTCGCACGTTCGAACGCCTTACCGCGTCGGGCATGGGCGCGGTGTTCATCGTGCCGATGGCCGATCGCGACACCGTGCTGCTGGTGCGCGAATACGGAGCGGGGCTGGATCGCTACGAACTGGGCCTGCCCAAGGGGCGCATCGATCCCGGCGAAACAGCGCTCGAAGCCGCCAACCGCGAATTGCAGGAAGAGGTGGGTTTCGCGGCGCGCAAACTCACGCCGCTGGCCATGCTGTCGTTGTTGCCGGCCTACATGACCCACAAGGCGCAGGTCGTGCTCGCGGAAGGTTTGTACGCGCAACGCCGGCCCGGCGACGAGCCGGAACCGCTGGACGTCGTGCCCTGGAAGCTTTCCGAACTCCACTTGTTGCTGGCACGTGACGATGTCACGGAAGGCCGCTCGATCGCGGCGCTGTTCATCGCACGCGAATATCTCGAAGGAAAATTTCGACCGAAGGAAAGTTCATGCTGAGGCGACGCAAAGTGCAGCAGCTTCATGCCCCCTTGAGTCAAGGAGGCGGCCGAATCCCGACTGGGATTCGGCGGGGGTTGTGGAGGAGTGGGGTTTCATGGGGCCGGGCGATCAAACCGCGTGTTCAAAAGAGCTACGCGGTCCCATGAGCGCGCTGGAGCGCATCGCGCACGAAAGCCGCTTGCTTGCGCGCCGCGCGGGTGCTGCGATCCTGGAGATCTACGCGGGCAGTTTCGCGGTCGAAACCAAGAGCGACAACTCGCCACTCACGGCCGCAGACATGGCCTCGCACAAGCTCATCGTGGCCGGCCTGCGTGAATTGACGCCGGACATTCCGGTGCTGTCCGAAGAATCGAAAGGCATCGCGTGGGACGTGCGGCGTGGCTGGGAACGCTACTGGCTGGTCGATCCGCTGGACGGCACCCGCGAATTCGTCAAGCGCAATGGCGAATTCACGGTCAATATCGCGCTGATCGAGCATCACGTACCGGTGCTGGGCGTCGTGCTGATTCCGGTGACCGGCGAGTTGTATTACGGGATCGCGGGCGAGGGTGCTTTCCTCGAATCCGCGCCCGGCGCGCTGCCGCAGCCCATCGCGACCCGGGCGGCGGCACCGATTCCGGTGGTCGCCGGCAGCCGCTCGCACGGCAACGAGCGCCAGGTCGCGATGCTCGACAACCTCGGAGACCACACGCTGGTGCCGGTGGGGTCGTCGATCAAGTTCTGCATGGTCGCGCGCGGCGATGCGGATCTGTACCTGCGGTTGGGTGCAACTTCGGAGTGGGACACCGCGGCCGCACAATGCGTGCTGGAGCAGGCCGGCGGTGCCGTACTGGATCTCGACGGCGAACCGCTGCGCTACAACACCAAGGAATCATTGTTGAATCCGGAATTCCTCGCGCTGGGCGACGGTTCGATCGATTGGCTGGCGCAGCTGCAAGCATCGCCTCGATGAAAAGAAAGAGCGTTTCGACACGGATTCACACGGATAAAAGCGGATAAAGCAGAAGCAACGTATTTCAATGCGTTTCGGCCTTTCAATTCGCGGCGTGTCCCCGGTAACAGAAAGTCTCGTTTCGAGGCTGCCGGACATGGTTGCTTTTGCTCTATCCGCATTTATCCGCATTTATCCCTGTCAAAAACGCTTTTCGCCAATCTCCACATGACCGACCAACCACCGGATATTTCGGAACTGCTCGCGATCATGGCGCGACTGCGCGATCCGCAGCATGGCTGTCCGTGGGACGTCGCGCAGGATTTCGACACGATCGCGCCGTACACCATCGAGGAAGCCTATGAAGTCGCCGATGCGATCGACCGCAAGGACTTCGCGGCGCTGAAGGATGAACTGGGCGACCTGCTGCTTCAAGTGGTGTTCCACGCGCGCATGGCCGAGGAACGGGGGCTGTTCGATTTCGGCGATGTCACCGATGCCATCAGCGCGAAGCTGGTGCGCCGCCATCCGCACGTGTTCGCCGATGCCCATTACGCCGACGCCGCGGAACAGTCGCGCGCCTGGGACGACATCAAGCGTGGCGAGCGCGCCGCGAAGGGTGAGGACGACACCAGCGCGCTGGCCGGCATTTCGCGCGGCCTGCCGGAATGGAAGCGCGCGCTGAAATTGTGCGACCGAGCCGCGACGGTCGGCTTCGACTGGCCGGGTCCGGAGCCGGTGCTCGACAAGCTGCAGGAAGAAATTGCCGAGGTGCGCACGGAATTTGCGGCGGGGGCCGATCACGCCCGCCTTCTGGATGAAATCGGCGACGTGGCATTCGTGCTGGTCAACCTGGCACGCCACGCCGGGGTGGATTTCTCTGCCGCGCTGCGTCACGCCAATGCCAAGTTCGAGCGGCGGTTCCGGCGCATGGAGGAACTGGTCAACGAAGCCGGTGAAAGCCTCGACGGCAAATCGCTGGCCGAACAGGATGCGCTCTGGGATCGCGCCAAGGCCGAGGAACGGGAACGCCCCTGAGCGATGCGCGCTTGGGCGCCAAGAGCGTTTTCCGCGAAGGGCGCGAAGGACGCAAAAAGTGATCGGGCTCTTTCGCGTCTGTTGTGCTTCCTTGGCGATCTTTGCGTCCTTTGCGGATGGTTTTTCATGGCTGATAGCACGGTAGTGTGCGCACTGCACGTCGAAAACGCATGCACAGCGTCAACATCGTGCGCGGAGCGCACGCTACACCGATTTAACAGCGCCACTTGAGGATTCACTAGGCCGCAAGTCACGCCGACTTTGGGCACATGAACGGAGCGCCGGCCGCCTCTATTCTTGTGGCGGTCCGCCGCGAGGGCGGTGATGCCGGAGAGCCGCGATGCGCAACTCAATCCTCTTGCTTGCTGGCGTGTCCCTGCTGGCGATGTCCCTGTGCGCGGGCGCTGCCGAGCAGTGCCGATACAGCGCTCCCCGCAACGCCGAGATCGATGCCGCGGGATTGAAACTGCTGTCGGCCGAGATCGGTCCCGATGATCTCAACATCCAGGGGGAGCCGGGCCTCGCTAAAATCGAGGTGCACGGCACCGCCTGCGCGTCCGACGAAAAGTGGCTGCAGGACGTGCAGGTCGAGACGGCGCGGCATGGGGACACTGCCAGTGTGATCGCGCAGGACGGCCATCATGAGAACATTTTTTCCCTGTTCGGCAACTCCTACGCCTATCTGAAACTCGACCTGCGGGTGCCGCAGTCGCTTGCGATCAAGCTGAAGCAAGGTTCGGGCGACACCCACGCAAGCAACATCGCCGCGCTGGACGCGTCGCTCGGTTCCGGCGATCTGGATCTTGATGGCGTGGCCGGCGAATTCAGGCTGGACATGGGATCCGGCGACGTCAAGGCCCGCAAAGTCGGGAGCTTCAATCTGACCGATCTCGGTTCGGGCGACGTTGGTGTGGATGGCGTGCAGGGTGACGCCCAGGTTGGCTCCATCGGTTCGGGCGACCTCACGCTCGCCAACATCAAGCGCGACATGTCGATCGACACGATCGGGTCGGGCGACGTCAAGATCACCGGGGTCGGCGGAAGCCTGAAGCTCGGCCACATCAGTTCGGGCGGTCTCGTCATCAGGAACGTCACGGGCGACGTGACGGTCGGCTCGATTTCGTCCGGCGACGTCAGCATCACCAACGCGGGCGGCAACGTCCACGCCGATCACCTGTCCTCGGGCGGCTTCGGGGCCGACGGCGTCGGCGGGGATTTCAGCGTCGGTTCGGTCGGCAGCGGCGACGTGCATCACCACGGCGTCAAGGGCAAGGTCAGCGTGCCGCGCAGCGACGATTGAGGGGCGCCAGATCGCGCAGCAGGCAGCGGGAGTTCTGCCAACCGCGCCGTCACGCGTGATGCCGGGCGGTCGTTGTCCCACCGATCGGGGAGAGCGCATCGTCCGGACGCCGGCGAGGCCCCGGCCAAGCGCCGGAGCGGCCGCCGCCTGCCGCATTCACGTCTCGATCACCGAAGCGCCGGCACATTGGCAGCCATCAGCCGAATGGCCAAGCGAGGGCAGCGGGGGGAAGCGAGCATGACGGAAGCCGAGCGGGAAAAGCAGACGGGGCTGGTACTGCTGGTCGAGGACAACAGCGGCATCGCGGAGATGGTAGGCGAGTTCCTCGAGCGGCGCGGCTACACCGTCGATTTCGCCGGCGACGGGGTCAGCGGACTGCACCTGGCCGTGACCAACAGCTACGACGTGATCGTGCTGGACCTGATGTTGCCCGGCATGGACGGCCTCGACGTCTGCCGCAAGCTGCGCGGCGAGGCCAAGAAATCCACGCCGGTGCTGATGCTGACTGCGCGTGACACGCTGGAAGACAAGCTGATCGGCCTCGATGCCGGCGCCGACGATTATCTGGTCAAGCCCTTCGAACCGCGCGAACTCGAAGCGCGCATCCGCGCCCTGATCCGGCGCGAACGGCGGCAGGTCTCCAGCGAGGTGTACCAGGTGGGCGGACTGGTGCTGGACACCGCGACCCTCAGGCTCACCCGTGACGGCGAAGAGTTGCAGGTTTCGCCGATCGGCCTCAAGTTGCTGGCGATCCTGATGCGCGAATCGCCGCGCGTGGTATCGCGCCACGACATCGAACGCGAGATCTGGGGCGACACGTTGCCCGATTCCGACACGCTCCGCTCACACCTGTACAACCTGCGCCGGGTGGTGGACAAGCCGTATTCCAAACCGCTGGTGCACACCATCCACAGCGCGGGCTACCGCGTGGCGGACCTGGACGCGGAAGCGGAGGCAAGCGCTTCGTCGGCAGCGCGTTGATCGGCGCGCCGCACCGCGTGGACGGTCCGCAACCCCCACACGCACACCACCTTGCGGGTAGGCTCTGCGCATGGCGACGTACACAAGCATCGGCCACCGCTTCTGGGTGATGTTTTCGCTGTGGGTGGCGGGGATCAGCGTACTCATCGCACTGGGCGTCTACGCCGTCGCCAATTCGAGCCGCCAGGCGATCGCGCGGCAGGAA
This sequence comes from Gammaproteobacteria bacterium, assembly GCA_021324095.1. Lineage (GTDB taxonomy): Bacteria > Pseudomonadota > Gammaproteobacteria > Xanthomonadales > Rhodanobacteraceae > 66-474. The sequence continues at coordinate 31,320 of JAJPJT010000037.1, read as the reverse complement.
CTGGACCGCGAACACGCGTACTACACACAGCAACTGGCGCGCAATCCCGCGACGCCGCTGCCGGATACGTGGCTGCTGCGTGGCTATCTGCACGCGCCCGGCGGCAACACCAGTGAAGTGCCCGCGCGGCTGGCGGGCTTGCCGCCCGGTTATCACCAGATCGACCAGCCCGATGGAACGCAGGGCACCGTGCTGGTCTCCGACACGCCGCGCGGCAGGCTGTTCCTGCTGTTCAACAACGACCGCCCCAACAGCGTGGTGATGATGTTCGGCCTGATCCCGGTCGTGCTGGTGGTGCTGCTGATCTATTTCGCGACGTACCTGACCTATCGCGCCTCGCGCAAGGCGCTGTCGCCGGTGATCGCGTTGGCCCAGGTGGTGCGGCGCTGGAATCCCGACCACCCCGAGCCCGCTGCCTTGGCGCCCGACAAGCTCCCGGCCGCAACCGACAGCGACGTGGAAGTGCTGGTCGCCGCGCTGTACAACTTCGCGAACCGGCTCGATGCTTTCGTCGAGCGCGAGCGCAACTTCACCCGCGATGCCAGCCATGAATTGCGCACGCCGCTGACCGTGATGAAGGTCGCGGCGGACGTCCTCGCCGACGAAGACATGAGTCCGTTCGCGCAGCGTTCGCTGGCGCGGATCCGGCGCTCGGTGCGCGAGATGGAAGCGCTGATCGAAACCTTCCTGGTGCTTGCGCGCGAATCCGACTCCGGCTTGCGCGAAGAAGATTTTCTCGCCAACGACGTCATCGCCGCGGAAGTCGCGCGCTATCGCGAACTCCTCGTTGGCAAGCCGGTCGAGTTGCGGCTGGCCGAGCCCGGACGTTTTGCGCTGCACACGCCGCCGCGCGTGTTCGCCGTCATGGTCGGAAACCTCATCCGCAATGCGTGCCTGTACACCGAACAGGGCAGCGTCACGGTCGTGGTCGAATCGGACAGCGTGCGCGTGATCGACACTGGCAGCGGCATGAGCGAGGAGGACCTGGAACGCGCCTTCCAGGCGTTCTATCGCGGCAGCCGCACCGGCAGCAGCGGGCACGGCATCGGCCTCGCGATCGTGCGCCGCATCGCCGATCGGTATGGCTGGCAGGTCACGCTGGAAAGCACGCTCGGCAAGGGCACGACCGCGACCGCGCGCTTCCCGGCGGCGCAGCCTCCGGACGCCGCACTGCCCGGTCCGGCAACCACTGCGGAGCAGGTCGCAGATGGCCGAACATGAAATCGAATCGGGCGGCGCATCGCCCACGCTGCTCGTCCACGGCGGTGCCGGCGTGATTCGGCGTGACATGGACGCAGCCACCGAACGCGCGGTTCGCGATGAGCTGGCGAATGCCTTGCGGCGCGGACACGCGGAACTCGCAGCAGGTGGGTCCGCGCTGGATGCGGTGGCTGCAGCCGTGACGGTGCTGGAAGACGCGCCGTACTTCAATGCGGGGCGAGGCGCGGTGTTCACCCACGATGGCACCAACGAACTCGATGCCGCGATCATGGATGGCGCCACCCTGCGCGCGGGCGCGATCGCGGGCGTGCGCCACGTGCGCAATCCGGTGTTGCTGGCGCGCGCGGTGATGGAGCATTCCGACCACGTGATGCTCGCGGGCGCAGGGGCCGAGGCGTTCGCGCGCACGCAGGACATCGCGCTGGTCGATCCGGCGTATTTCCGCACCGACAAGCGCTGGCAGCAATTACAGGAAGCCTTGCAGCGGGTGGCGAGCGGCGAGCCCGTCAACCATTTCGGCACCGTCGGCGCGGTGGCGCTCGATGCGCAGGGGCGCCTCGCCGCCGCGACCTCGACCGGCGGCATGACCGACAAACGCTGGGGGCGCATCGGCGATGCGCCGGTGATCGGCGCCGGTACCTACGCCAACGCGGCGTGCGCGATGTCCGGTACCGGGTGGGGCGAGTTCTACATCCGTACCGCCGCGGCGCATGCGGTGTGCATGCGCGTCGCGGTGTTGCACCAGCCGCTGACGGCAGCCGCGCGCGACGTGATCAACCGCGAGATTCCGGCGCTCGGCGGCAGCGGCGGTGCGATCGTGCTGGGTGCTGACGGCATGTTCGCGATGCCGTTCAACACCGACGGCATGTACCGTGGCCATATCCGTGTCGATGGCGAGCCGCATGTGGCGATCTGGCCGGACGAGGACGCTCGGGCGCAGTAACCGCGCGGTGCCGGTGTGTCACCGGGTAGTGCTGTGGTTTGACTGTTCCGTTCGCGTTGAGCCCTTCGACAAGCTCAGGACAGGCTACGCGAGCGCAGCGCGAAGTCGAAACGCAAGCGGCCCTTCGATTCGGCTCCAGCTTGCATCGAAGCTGGGCCTACGCTCAGAGCTTGCTCCGGACTCGATCCGGGGGCGAACGTATTTCAAACTGAATTTGCGCCATGACCGGTTGCCCTTGTTCCAGTCGCCTGCTCCGCAGTATGTTCGGTGGACTCTTGCCCGGGAATGCCGCCATGTCCGCGTCTCGTCTCCGCGTGTTGTCCGTGCTGGCCGGTGTCGCATTGAGTTTCACAGCGTTCGCGCAACCAGCCGTCTCGCCGTTTTCCGGCGACCTGCACTGGCGCCTGCTCGGTCCCTTTCGCGCCGGCTGGTCCACGATGGCCGAAGGTATTCCGGACCAACCGAACACGTTCTACTTCGTCGGCGCGGGCAGTGGCGTGTGGAAGACCGACAATGCCGGCCGCACCTGGACATCGCTGGGCGACACGTTGCCCGCTTCGGCGATGGGCGCGCTGGCGATCGCGCCATCCGATCCGGAGGTGATCTATCTCGGCAGTGGTCAGGTCGCCGCGCGCTGGGATATCCAGTCCGGCAACGGCGTGTACAGGTCCACCGATGGCGGCGAACACTGGCAACGCGTCGGCTTGACCGACACCAAGTACATCGGGCGGATCCTGGTCGATCCGAAGAATCCGGAGACCGTGCTGGTCGGCGCGCTGGGCCACTACTTCGGGCCGAACCACGAACGCGGCGTGTTCCGCTCGACCGACGGCGGCAAGACCTGGAAGCAGACGCTGTACATCAATGACAACACCGGCGTGGTCGATCTGGCGCGCGATCCGCAGCATGCCAACGTGGTCTACGCCGCCGCGTGGCAGGTGCGCAATTACCCGTGGCTGTCCTACTTCAAGCCGAACAACGGACCGGGCAGCGGCCTCTACAAATCGGTCGATGACGGACGGACATGGAAGCGCCTCGACGGCAAAGGCTGGCCGCAAGGCGATCTCAGCCGGATCGGTCTCGCGGTCGCCGGCAACGGCCGCGTGTACGCGGTGGTCGACGCAGCCGCGGCCAGCGGCAACATTCCGCACGCCGCATCGAAGAACGAAGGTGGTTTATACGCGTCCGATGACGGCGGCGCGACGTGGACGCGCGCGAGCGGCGAGAGCTGGCTGGAGAACGATTACTTCGGCCGGATCACCGTCGATCCGCGTGATCCGGATGTCGTGTACGCGGCGGGACAATCGATCCGCCGTTCCAGCGACGGCGGCAAGACCTGGCATGTCTTCAAGGGCGCGCCGGGCGGCGACGATTACCACTTCATCTGGATCAATCCGCTGCATCCCGATCACATGATCGCGGGCGTCGACCAGGGCACCACCGTGACCGTCGATGGCGGCAAGATGTGGTCGAGCTGGTACAACCAGCCGACCGCCCAGGTGTATCACCTCGCCGCCGACAACCAGTTTCCGTACTGGGTGTATTCCGGTCAGCAGGATTCCGGCACCATCGGCATCGCCAGCCGCAGCGATTACGGCGCGATCAGTTATCGCGACTGGCATCCGGTCGGCGGTGACGAGCGCGACTACGACGTACCCGATCCCAACGATCCGATGATCGTCTACGGCACGGGTCTGGGCGGGCGCATCTCGCGCTTCGATGCGCGCACCGGCCAGGTGGCGAATGTTTCGCCCTGGCCGATCATGAGCTACGGCGCGCGACCCGACACCGCGAAATATCGCTACACGTGGATCACGCCGCTGCTGGCGGTGAAGGACAAGGGCGGCGGCACCGAACTGCTGTTCGGCGCGCAGGTGTTGTTCCGCTCGCTCGATCGCGGCGAACACTGGCAGGTCATCAGCCCCGACCTGACGGGCCAACAGAAGGACGCCAAAGGCTGTGCGGGGAATCCTTCGATCGCCGATGCGCGCGCCTGCGGCTTCGGCGTGATCTATTCGATCGCCGTCGCGCCGAACGATCCCGACGAAATCTGGACCGGCAGCGATTCGGGAATGATCTACTACACGCGGGACAACGGCGCCCACTGGAACGACGTGACGCCGCGCGGCATCCCGACCATGACCAAGATTTCGTCGCTCGACGTGTCGGCGCTGGACCCGTGTTCGGTCTATGCCGCGGCCGACAACCACCGCCAGGACGATTTCGCGCCGCACGTATGGCGCACGCACGATTGCGGCAAGACCTGGACAGAGGTCGACGGTGGCCTGCCGAAGGATCACTACGTCAGCGTGGTGCGCGCCGATCCTGTGCGCAAAGGTTTGCTGTACGCCGGTACGGACCGCGGTGCGTACGTGTCGTTCGACGACGGCGGCCACTGGCAATCGTTGCAGTTGAACCTGCCGACCGCATGGGTGCGCGACCTGCTGGTGCACCACGACGACCTGATCGTGGCGACGCAGGGCAGGGCGATCTGGGTCCTCGACGATCTCTCGCCGCTGCGGCAGTGGAATGCGAACATCGCGCGCGCGTCGGCGTACCTGTTCAAACCGGCGTACGCGGTGCGCGTGCATCCCGACAACAACAAGGACACGCCGCTGCCGCCCGGCACGCCACTGGGCGAGAACCCGCCGGCCGGCGCGATCATCGATTATTCGCTCGGGCCCGATACGCACGGGCCGGTGACGATCGACATCCTCGATGCGAACGGCAGGCTCGTGCGGCATTACGCGAGTAACGAAGAGCACGAGCCGCTGAATGCGTTCCGCTACTTCGACAAGGAACGCTGGACCAAGCCGCCGGTGAATCCTTCGGCCGCACCCGGCTTGCATCGTTTCGTGTGGGATCTGCACTACACGCGGCCGCGTTCGCCCAGCTACGACTATTCGATCGCGGCGGTGTTCGGCAAGGACACGCCCATCCTGCCGCAAGGTCCGTTCGTGCTGCCGGGGAATTACACGGTGGTATTGAAGGCCGACGGCAAAACGCTGAAGCAACCGTTGACGGTGACGATGGATCCGCGCGTGCATACCAGCATGTCCGGCCTGCAGGCGGCGCTCCAGTTCTCGCAGCAGGTCGATGCATCGCTGGAGCAGACCGCGGTCGGCGCCGCGCAGCAGAAGGCTGTCGCCGAACAACTCGGCACACTCGAAGCAAAACTCGCGAAGGATTCCGCGCACGCCGTGCTGCTCGCCGACGTGCGCGCGGTGCAGGTGAAGATGCGTCCACCGCAGAACGCCAAGCTCGACCAGGTCGCGGATTTCAACGCGATCGGTGGAACCCTCGCCGCGATGGAATCGGACATGGAATCCGCCGATGTCGCGCCCAATCAGGGTCAACGTGAAGTCCTGCAGAACGCCAATCAACGATTGCAGCGCGCGCAGGACAACTGGCAGACGCTGCAGAAAAACGAGCTGGCAAAACTCAACGCCGACCTGAAAGCCGGAGGGATGTCTGCCATCACCGTACCGCCGCCGGACAAATTGAACATGCCGGTGCAGACTGGCGGCGGTTCCGACTTGCCTTGATGTGTCATGGATGACGCCGGACGATCGTTCTGCCAACATCGCTCGGCGCCCTTCTCGAGGCACCCCGTTGGACCCCGCTGCCGCCGATCCGCTGCGACCGCTTCCCGACCACCTGCGCGCCCCCGGGTTGCACGCGGGATTCTGGCTGCGCGTGGTGGCGTGGTTCATCGACACCGCGGTCCTGACGGTGATCCACTGGGTCCTCGTGCTGTTTTTCGGCACGTGGCTGCTGGTGCCGTGGGCGCTCATGGGCGGCGCCCACGGTGCGCTCATGGCGCGGTTCTTCGATACCGGCCTGCAGCCGTTCGGGATCGTGGTGGGTTGGCTTTATTTCGCCCTCTGCGAATCGTCGCGATGGCAGGCGACGCCTGGCAAGATGGCGCTGAATCTGGCTGTGGCCGACGACTACGGGCGACCGATCGGGTTCGGTCGCGCGACCGGCCGCTACTTCGGCAAATTTGTGTCCGCGCTGATCCTGTGCATCGGATTCCTGCTCGCCGCATGGACCGCGCGCAAGCAGGCCCTGCACGACCTGATGGCCGGGTGCTGCGTGGTGCGCCGGGCCGGGCTTGCCGCCTGGCAAGGCGAACGCGAGTCACGTTCCGACGCGGCGATGCCGTCGGCGCTGTCCTCTCGAGCAGGGATGCCTGGCTGGGCGATCGCACTGATCGTGCTTGGCGTCGGCGTGTTCCTGGTGTTGCCGGTCACGGCCATCCTCGCGGCGATCGCGGTTCCGGCGTATCGGAACTACACGGTGCGGGCGGAAGTGGCAGAAGGTATCCAATTGACCGGCCGTCCGCGCGCGCTGATCGGCGAATACATCGGCGAGCGCGGCGCGCTTCCGGAAAGCAACGGTGACCTCGGGCTGCCGAAACCCGAGGCCATCCACGCCCGCTATGTCAGCAGCGTCAGGGTGACGGGCGGCAGGGTGGTCGTGACCTACGGGAATCAAGCCGATATCAGCATCAACGGCGGTCACGTGGTGATCGCGCCCGTGGGCAACGCCAGGATGTTGCAGTGGCATTGCAGCAGCCCGGACATCCAGGCGGTGTATCTCCCGTCGAATTGCCGCGAATGAGCGGCTCAATATTCGAGGTGCGCGCGGATGCCGATGAAGCGCACGGGCCCACGGTCGCGGTTGTAGCCGGGATTCCGGATGAACTGGAAATCCGGGCTGAGGGTGAAGTGCGGCAACACCTGGAAGGCGTAATAGGCCTCCGCGATTTCCTCGTGCCGGTAATCCAGGCCGCCATCGCACAGCACGAATCCGCAGCCGCCCGCGGCGAGGTAATGGCGATGTTCGTGCGACAGCGCATCCATGTCGAAAGCGATGCCGAGCCGGTCGTCGGCGCGGTGCCAGTGCGCGCCGGAAACCTGCGCGCCGAAGCTGGCGTCGCGATCGACCTCGGTGAACACGAACGATTCGGTGTGCCCGTCGTTCCAGCCGTAGCGTGCGAACAGGCCGGTGTCGCCGCCGTCGGCCAGCGGCAGTTCGGCGTTGATCGCGTAGCCGTACTTGCGCCGCCCATCGCGATCGTCGGCGACGATGTCGGGCTTCGTGCCGGTGGCCTGCGCGATCGCGAGCGCGTCGCGATAGATCCCCATGCGTGCGATGTTGCGGTACACCAGCAGCCGCAGTGCCCAGCTATCCGGTGATTCGCGCAGCGTGAGCTGCATCTGTTCGCCGCGAGCGCGCGCGAGCGGCCATTCGAGTGTCTGGCCGTTGGCTTCGGTCGGCATCTGGTACACGCCGTAACGCAGCGTCCAGCGCGGCGACACGTACGCCAGCATCAGTCCATTGGTGTAGCCACGGGTATCGGCGGCGAAGTCCCACGCCGGGTTGTTCCACAGCGTCCAGTTCATGAACTGCGTGCGCGTGGAATTGGCGTAGCGGTTATGGTCGAAGTCGTCGCTCACCGCCATCTTGCCCAACTTCACCTCGACCCGCCGCGCCGACTGCGTGCCGGGCAACTGGTCCTGTCCGCGCGACACGCTCTGCGTGTCGCCGCCCAGCGGCAGTGTCCATTGCAGATACCGCCGCGCCACATACGGCCGTTTGCCGAGCTGCGCCACGCCGGACCGGATCACGTCGCCGTTGGTGAGTCCGCCGAGCCCCGTGGCGCCGCTGACACCCTCGCCCTTGAACATCTCGACGTCGAAATAGAACTGGAAATGCGCGGGCAATTGCACACCGAAATACGCGCCGAAGGTATGCGACTGTTCGGTGTCGCCTTGCGGCAGCAGACTCAGCGGACCGGAATAAGGGGCACGCAGCGCGTATTGGTGCTGGTCCACGAAGGTGTATTGCGCGCCGAGGAGTTGCGGGACGAACAGGCGCGGCGCGACATCGTCTGCGCGTGCGAGACACGGCGCGGACGCGATCAGCAAGGCGACGATGGGAATGGCGCGGATGCGCATGGATCAGCCCAATGCGAAATCGGTGTACTGGAAACGCGCGTCGCGCAACACGGATTCGCCACGCCGAAGCGGCAACGGTTCGGCGAACAGCGGACCCGCATAGGTCAACGTGTGGAACTCGCCGCGCTCCCCGCAAGGATCGACGCATGCGGGCAACTCGTCCAGCAACGCGGGGTCGTATTCGCGACCGCTGAAGCGCGCGTCGAGCTGGATGGTATCGACGCACGTCAGCACAGCGCGATGTCCGCGCGCGATGAAGTCGCGCGACAGCGCGCCGGTATCGGAGCCCCACAGCGGGAAGACGCCGGTCCAGCCTTCCCGCGTCAACTGCGCCTCGCGATAGGCGCGAACGTCTGCGAGGAACAGGTCGCCGAATGCGCAGTGATGCAGCCCCGGCCAGCATCCGCTCGCGTCGCGCAGCGCCCGTGCCATTGCGGCCTCGTAAGCCTCATTGCTGGACGGCCAATCGATGATGCATTCGATCAGCGGCAACCCCAGCGACTTCGCCTGGGCCTGCAGCACATCGCGCCGGATGCCGTGCATGGAAACGCGATCGAACTCGCGCGTGATCGTGGTCAGCAGCGCGACGGGATTCCAATGCGGATCGGCGCGCAGCCGCTCCAGCGCCATGAGGCAATCCTTGCCGCCGCTCCATGCAAGCAGAACCTGTTTCTGCATCTTCTACCTTGTATCGACGATTTTCGGTATGAATGCTGCCGTCATTCCGGGGCGGCCTGCGGCTTCATTGCAGGCCGAACCCGACTGCGTTTGCAGGATTGCAAACGCGAACGCCGCAGGCGGCGCGTAGCGCGAGCGCCAGGGATGGCGCGAGTCTATCCAGCGACTTTGCTTTTGGGCGGAAAGACACTGGATAAACTTGCCGCATCCATGCGGCTCGCCCTCCGGGCCATCGGCTGCGCCGATGTCCGCTCCGGCGTCCTGCAGTCGCAGTCGGGTTCCGTCGCGGATGAAGCAGGCGACCGCCCCGATATGACGAGCTTAGAAGCTTCACGCCGCCTGCCGCCTATCTGGCCCCCTCACCCCAGCCCTCTCCCCACGGGGGAGAGGGAGAAAAGCGCGCCCGCGTAGCGTGGAACCCGCGTAGCGCCCTCGGCCGATCGATTCTGCGGCGACGTCACGCCGCCTGCCGCGACGCGCGCTTCCGATCGTTCTCGGTGAGGTGCTTCTTGCGCAGGCGGATCTGTTTTGGCGTCACCTCGACGAGTTCATCGTCGTCGATGAATTCCAGCGCCTGCTCCAGCGACAACCGCACCGGCGGCGTCAGCGTCAGCGCGTCGTCCTTGCCGGCGGCGCGGATGTTGGTGAGCTGCTTGGCGCGCAGCGCGTTGACGGTGAGATCGTTGTCCTTCGCGTGGATGCCGACCAGTTGGCCTTCGTAGATCTGCACGCCCGCGTCGATCAGCATCCGGCCGCGATCCTGCAACCCGTACAGCGCGTAAGCCGGGGCGGGGCCGGTGCCGTTGGAGATCATCACGCCATTCACGCGCTTGCCGATCGCGCCTTCCGACCTCGGACCGTAGTGGTCGAACACGTGGAACATCAGCCCGGTGCCGGCGGTGAGCGTGCGAAACTCGGTCTGGAAACCGATCAATCCGCGCGCGGGAATCAGGTACTCGAGGCGAACGCGGCCCTTGCCGTCGGGTTCCATGTTCTTGAGCTGCGCGCGGCGCGTACCGAGCTTCTCCATCACGCCGCCTTGGTACTGCTCCTCCAGATCGACGACGAGTTGTTCGTAGGGTTCCTGCAGCACGCCGTCGATTTCGCGCACGATCACTTCCGGGCGCGATACCGCGAGTTCGTAGCCTTCGCGGCGCATCGTCTCGATCAGGATCGACAGATGCAGCTCGCCGCGCCCGGACACCTTGAACTTGTCGGGATCGGCCGTGTCCTCGACCCGCAGCGCGACATTGTGCAGCGTCTCGCGGGTCAGGCGTTCGCGGATCTGGCGCGAAGTCAGGAACTTCCCGCCGGAAAGATCCTTGTTGCCGGCAAAAGGCGAGTTGTTGACCTGGAACGTCATCGAGATCGTCGGCTCGTCCACGGTCAGCGCGGGCAGCGCCTCGACGCTGGAGGGATCGCAGACGGTGTCGGAAATGCCCAGGTCTTCGATGCCGGAGATCGCAACAATGTCGCCGGCCTGCGCTTCGTCGACCTCGCGGCGTTCCAGGCCCATGAAACCCAGCACCTGCAGGATCTTGCCGTTGCGGCGTCCGCCTTCGTGGTCGACGATCACGACCGGCATGTTGGTATGCACGCGACCGCGCTGGATGCGGCCGACGCCGATCACGCCGACGTAGCTCGAATAATCGAGCGAGGAAACGCGCATCTGGAACGCGCCGTCAAGGTCGACCTGCGGCGGCTGCACGTGCTTGACGATCGCTTCGAACAGCGGCGTCATGTCGCCAGAGCGCACGCTGGGCGCGAGCCCCGCATAGCCGTGCAGCGCGGACGCGTACACCACCGGGAAGTCGAGCTGCTCCTCGCTGGCGCCGAGCCGATCGAACAGGTCGAAGGTCTGGTTGACGACCCAGTCCGGCCGCGCGCCGGGACGGTCCACCTTGTTGACGACCACGATCGGCTTGAAACCCATCTGGAACGCCTTCTGGGTCACGAAGCGCGTCTGCGGCATGGGGCCGTCCATCGCGTCGACCAGGATCAGCACCGAATCGACCATCGACAGGACGCGTTCGACCTCGCCGCCGAAATCGGCGTGTCCGGGCGTGTCCACGATGTTGATGCGCCACTGCTCGCCGCGTGGATCGATCCAGCGGATCGCGGTGTTCTTGGACAGGATGGTGATGCCGCGCTCACGCTCGATCTCGTTCGAATCCATCACGCGGTCGGGCACCACCGTGCGTTCCGACAGCGTGCCGGACTGCTTGAGCAACTGGTCGACCAGCGTGGTCTTGCCATGGTCGACGTGGGCGACGATCGCGATGTTGCGGAGGTTCTGGATGGACATGGGCACACGAAACGACCGCGCGAGGGCGGTCGGTGGAAAGGGAAGGCGTGAAAGGGCGCAAACCGGCTGCGCAGGACGCCAATTATACCGGCAGCGCTTGTCCGGTGCCTGCGCTGATTGCGCACTGTTAAGCTAGCGGTTTGCCCTCAAGGATTCGAGCATGAACGACCTCACCGCCACGTTCCAGACCCCGCGGGGTCCCATCCATGTCCGGCTGTTCGCCGACAAGGCGCCGCTGACCGTCGCCAATTTCGTGAACCTCGCGAAACGCGGCTTCTACGACGGTTTGAATTTCCACCGCGTGATTTCGGATTTCATGATCCAGGGCGGTTGCCCACACGGCACCGGCACGGGCGGTCCCGGCTACAAGTTCGAGGACGAATGCCGCTCGGACCTGAAGCACGACGCGCCCGGCAAGCTCTCGATGGCCAACGCCGGCCCCGGCACCAACGGCAGCCAGTTCTTCATCACCCACGTGCCGACGCCGTGGCTGGACGGCAAGCACACGATCTTCGGCGAAGTGGTGTCCGCCGACGACCAGAAGGTCGTCAACGCCGTGAAGCAGGGCGACAAGATCGAAAAGGTCACGATCGAAGGGGACACCGCGCCGCTGCTGGCCGCGCAGTCGGCGCGCGTCCAGCAGTGGAACGCAGCGCTCGACGCGCTCTGAAGCCATGCCAGGCGCGCGCTGCCGCGCGCCAGTGGCGTGACGGCAGCGCGTGCTAAAATCACGTCGTTTCGGATCAGCATTGCGAGGATTCCATGCCCAGACTCGCTGCGCGCACTGGCCGCGCCAAGCCCAGCGCGATCATGGTGATCGCCGACACCGCCAGGCAGTTGAAGGCGGAAGGCAAGGACGTCGTCAATTTCTCGATCGGCGTTCCGAACTTCCTGCCGGGTGACCACGTGTACGCGGCGGTGCGCGAGTGGATGCCGCGCGACAGCGGCGGCTACGGCAGCAATCGCGGCGCGCCCGCGCTGCTGGACGCCATCGTCGCGCATTTCAAGGACAGCGGCCTGGATGGCTATACGCGCGCCAACGTCACGGTGGGCATCGGCGCCAAGCAGGTGCTCTACAACCTGTGCGAAGCGCTGCTCGACGAGGGCGACGAGATCGTGTTTCCGTCGCCGTACTGGACTTCGTACGTCGACATCGCCGAGATCCTCGGCGCAAAGGTGACGATCCTGCCGTGCCCGCCTGAGCAGCGTTACAAGCTGACGCCGGCCCAGCTCGACAAGGCGTTGCAATCCAATCCCAAGGTGTTCCTGTTCAACAACCCGTCCAATCCGACCGGCATGGTGTACAGCCGAGACGAGGTCAAGGCGCTGGCGGACGTCCTGGTGAAGCATCCGAACACCTGGATCATCACCGATGACATCTACAACCGGTTGGTGTTCGACGGGATCGGCTACCACAACGTCGTGCAGTTCAGGCCGGAGCTGCGCGAGCGCACCTTCATCATGGATTCGCTTTCCAAAACCTACGGCATGCCGGGCTGGCGCGTCGGTTTCGTCGCGGGTCCGGAAGCGGGCGTGAAGGCACTGGTGACGCTCAACTCCAACCACATCACCTGTCTTCCGGAAATCACCGAGGCCGCGGCATTCGCAGCATTGACCGGACCGCAGGATATCCCCGCCACCAAGTGCGAAGAGCTTTCGAAGCGCCGCGACGAAGTGGTGAACGCGCTGGTGTCGATTCCGGGCGTGAAATGCCCGCGTCCGCAGGGCGCGTTCTACGCGTTCCCGGACATCTCCGTGGCGTTTGGCAAGTCGCACAACGGCAAGCCGATCGAGAACGACATCGACTTCTGCAAGGCGTTGCTGGAAGACAAGTTCGTCGCGACGGTGCCGGGCTCGGCCTTCGGCGAGCCGCGATCCCTGCGCATTTCCTACACCTGTGCGCCCGCGCAGTTGCAGAAGGGCCTCGACCGCATCAAGCAGTTCTTCGCCGAATTGAGCGGCGAGGAAGTGCAACGCGCGCGCGCCGTGGGTGCGTAGCAACCTTTTGCCCATTCCGTTCGTGCTGAGCTTGTCGAAGCGCGGACGGATGGGCCAGGTGCTTCCAAGGTTCCGTTCACCCTTCGACTTCGCTTCGCTACGCTCAGGGCGAACGGTTGATAAGCAGAAATGCCTTGGGCGTTTAGCCGAGTGATCATTTCCCATTGATGGAGTCGTGTGCATGAAACCCCCCGTTCGAGTTGCCGTCACCGGCGCCGCCGGCCAGATCGGCTACGCATTGCTGTTTCGCATCGCCGCCGGCGACATGCTCGGTCCCGACCAGCCGGTGATCCTGCACCTGCTGGAGATCACGCCCGCGTTGCCGGCGCTGAACGGCGTGGTGATGGAACTCGACGATTGTGCGTTCCCGCTGCTCGCCGGCGTGGTCGCGACCGATGACGCGAATATCGCATTCAAAGACGTCGATTACGCGCTGTTGGTCGGCGCACGTCCGCGCGGCCCGGGCATGGAGCGCAAGGACCTGCTGTCCGCCAACGGTGCGATCTTCGGGCCGCAGGGCAAGGCACTGAATGCGCACGCCAGGCGTGACGTGAAGGTGCTGGTGGTCGGCAATCCGGCCAACACCAACGCGCTGATCGCGCAGGCCAACGCGCCCGACCTCGACCCGAAATGCTTCACCGCGATGGTGCGCCTCGACCACAACCGTTCCAAGGCGCAGCTCGCCACCAGGACCGGCGCGCACAACAGCGACGTCGCGAAGGTCATCATCTGGGGCAACCATTCGTCCACGCAATATCCCGACATCCATCACGCGACGGTGAAAGGCGAGCCCGCGTTGTCGCTGGTCGATCAAGCCTGGTACGAGAAGGAATTCATCCCGACGGTGCAGCAGCGCGGCGCCGCGATCATCAAGGCGCGCGGCGCATCCTCGGCCGCCTCCGCAGCGAACGCCGCGATTGACCACATGCGTTCGTGGGCGCTGGGCACGCCGGAAGGCGACTGGGTTTCGATGGGCATTCCGTCGGATGGTTCGTACGGCATCAAGCCCGGCGTGATCTACGGCTATCCCGTCACCTGCAGGAATGGCAAGTACACGATCGTGCAGAACCTCGACATCAACGACTTCTCGCGTGCGCGCATGGACGCCACCGACAAGGAACTGCGCGAGGAACGCTACGGCATCGAATCGTTGCTCGGCTGATCCCGAAGTCCACGCGCCTCGCAACGAAGGGCGGCTACGCGCCGCCCGTTTTGTTTCGAACCGTGTGTTGAACCCGCGCAGCGGCCTGGAGCAAAAGCCCGCGCGTAGAGGAGCCGTTGCGCTGAGCCGCTGTGCGACTGGCGCTAAGATGCAGCCGGACGCGCCGGGCGGGGACGACCCGGACGCGCGGAGGGTACTCGGCATGCCCAAACCCGGTTTCTTCCAGGAACTGCGTCGCCACCATGTGTTTCGCATGGCGGCGACCTATGCCGTGGTTGGCTGGCTGATCATCCAGGTCGTCGCGATCATCTTTCCACTGATGCAGTTTCCCGCATGGCTGGCGCGCACGATCGTGGTGCTGGTGCTGGTGGGGTTCCCGATCGCGCTGGTGCTGGCTTGGGCATTCCAGGCGCCGCGCGGGGAAGCGCGCGCCTCGGCCAGCATGCGGCGGCGATCGCTCCGAATCGGATTCACGCTGGGTGCGGTCGGCGTGCTGGTCGCCGTGCTGGGCGGCGTGGTGTGGTGGTATTTCGGGCCGATCTCGCACACGCTGCGTGGCGTGGACGCGGAGACAGCGCAAGCGTCCCTGGAAGACAATGCGCCGGTCAATCCGAAGTCGATCGCGGTGCTGCCACTTTCCGTGTTGGGCGGCGGCACGCAAAACAATTATCTCGGCCAGGGCATCAGCGAGGAATTGCTGAATGCGCTGTCGCGCGTGCCCGACCTCGAAGTGATCGGCCGCACCTCGTCGTTCCGCTTCAGGGACAACCAGCCCGGTGCGCGCGCGATCGGTCGCGAACTCGGCGTGCGCAACCTGCTTTCCGGCGAACTGCAGCGTTCCGGCGACGACCTGCGCATCGACGTGGAACTGGACGACACCCTGAACGGCGTGGTGCTCTGGTCCGGCCAGTACGACGAGAAGATGGGCAACCTGTTCGCGCTCGAGGACACGATTTCCAATGCGGTGGTCGACGCGCTGCAGGTCAAGCTGGGCGACATCGATCGGCGGAACCTGGTATTCAAGGGCACGTCCAATCCGCAGGCGCACGACCTGTACCTGCAGGGCACGCGCCTGTCGTGGCATACCGACGAGGCCAGTCTCGACAAGGCGCTGGCGTTGTTCGAACAGTCGATCGCCATGGACCCGAATTACGCCGCTGCCTGGGCCGGCATGGCACGCGCCTACATCAATCTTGCCGACGTTTACCGCGCACCATTGAACGTGTTGCCGGCGATGCGCGGCGCGGCCGAGAAAGCAGTCGCGCTGAACCCGAAACTCGCGCAGGGCCATCTGCTGCTCGGCTACGTCGCGATGAGCTACGGCCTCGATTACCCGAAGGCGAAGCGGGAACTGGAGCTTGCGGTGAAGCTGCGGCCCAGCCTTGCCGAGGCGCACGCGGTGCTGGGCCTGTATCTGCTGCGCATCGACAAGGACCCTGCGGCGGCGCGCAAGCAAATGCAGCGTGCGGAAATCCTGGACCCGCTGAATCCATGGTTCCCGCGTTGGGAAGCGTATGCCGCGATCGCGCAGGGCAAGGAAGCCGATGCGATGAAGCTGGCCCAGCGCGTGGACAAGATCGATCCGGATTTCGCCTACAACGGCGATGCGGTCGCGATGGTGGACGGCGCTTTCGGTCACTGGCAGGCGTGCGTGGATCGCTACACGGTCCAGCACGCGCCGGTCAGCCTATCCAGCCCGCAGCTTGCGATCTGCGAAGCGCACGTTGGACAGACCGCGCAGGCGCGCGCAAAGCTGGAAAAGTTGGAAGCGGATGCCAAGCAGCGCTATGTCGATCGGACCTACATCGCCGCGATCCAGGCCGCGCTGGACGACAAGAACGCCGCGATGGCGGACCTGGAACAGGCGGACCAGGACCGTTCCGCCCACATGATCAGCCTCTGGATCAATCCGTGGTACCGGCCGCTGCACGGCGACCCGGCCTTCGAGGCGCTGCTCGCGCGCATCCGCACGGGCAGCCGCGCCCCAGCGCAGGCGGGTTCCAGCGGCGGGTCATAGTTCATGTCAAAAGCTTGCGCTGTCGCCGGCCGGTATTGCTATGCTCGCGTACGCGGGCATCGAGACGGCTCGCGTAGGCCGGGATATTTGCCGGCATCGGTTTGAGGGCGCCGCCGCGTCGCGTGCGGACGCAGGTTGCGAGGTGAGCGCCGGATGCGCGAAGCCGGTGGCCAAGTTGTCGAGCGGGCAAGGGGCGCCCTGATATGGCGAAGTCCTGGTTGCACGAGTTGCGTCGCCGGCACGTATTCCGCGTGGCGGCGGCGTACGCGGTGGTCGGCTGGCTGCTGATCCAGATCGCCACGCAGGTATTTCCGTTTTTCCACATTCCCGACTGGTCGGTGCGCCTGCTGGTCCTGCTGGTGCTGGCCGGCTTTCCGGTGGCGCTGGTGCTTGCGTGGGCATTCGACGCCACGCCGCACGGCATCGTGCGCACCGAACCGGAAGGACAGCCCGTGTTGCGGCGCGGGCCGAGCGGCACCTGGACGGTCGGGGTGGTCGGGGCAGTGATCGCGGTCGGGATCGGCGTCGGCTACTGGCAGTGGCACCGCGGCTCGCCCGCCGCCCCCGCACGGATTTCGACCACCGGCAATGCCGCTTCGGGCAAGGCTTCGGGAAAGACCGCCGCACCGCAGACGCCCGTCGCGAACAGCCTGGCGCTGCCACAAACGATGGCGGGCCCGATCCCGGTCGAGCCGAAATCCGTCGCGGTGCTGCCGTTCGAGAACCTGAGCGCTGATCCGGACAACCGCTACTTCGCCGAGGGTATGCAGGACATGATCCTGACCAAGCTCGCGGACATCGGCGACCTCAAGGTGATCTCGCGCACGTCCACCGAAAAATACGCCAGCCGCCCCGACAATTTGAGGGAGGTCGCGCGGCAACTCGCGGTCGCGAACATTCTCGAAGGCAGCGTGCAGAAGGTTGGCAACCAGGTGCTGATCAACGTGCAGTTGATCGATGCCAAGACCGACGATCACCTTTGGGCGCAGGCGTACACGCGCACGCTCGACAACGTGTTCGGCGTGGAAGGCGAGGTGGCGCAGCAGATCGCGCAGGCATTGCACGCCAAACTCACCGAGCGCGAGCAGCAGGTGCTCGCGGCCAAGCCGACGCAGAACGTGGATGCCTGGAACGCGTATTTGCGCGGCCTTGCATCCAACCTGGGCGCGGGCGGCGCCGCGGAGGATTACCGCCGCACCGCGGGGTTCTATGCGGACGCGGTCAAGCTGGATCCGGGATTCGCGCTGGCGTGGGCGCGGCTGTCGGAGATCGACAGCCGCATCTACCAGCTGCATTTCGATCGCAGCCAGTCGCTCGCGGCCGAGGCGAAGCAGGCGGCGGACACCGCGCTCAAGCTTGCGCCCGACAGCGGCGAGGCCTGGCTCGCCCGCGGCCTTTATTTGTCGCGTGTGGAATCGAACTACCCGGAAGCGATCGCGGCGCTGACCAAGGCGCGCATGCGCCTGCCGAACAGCGGCGAAGTGCTGGCCGCGTTCTCCGATATCGAGGCGCGCGAGGGCCAGTGGGAACAGGCGATCAACAACATCGACATGACGTCGATCGTCGATCCGCGCAACACCCGCCTGCTGCTGCAGCACGTGCGCCTCCACGCGATGCGGCGCGAATGGCCCGACGCGTCGGCAGTTCTGGCGCACGCGCTCGCGATCGCTCCGAATGATGCGTCGTTGATCGCCTGCAAGGCTTCGATCGCGCAGGCGCTTGGACACTTCGACCAGGCGCAGCCGTTGCTCGCGTCGTTGCCGATCCAGCCGGACGATCCGTCGGTGTTCGAAACGCGCGTGATGCAGTGGCTGTATGACCATCAATACGCGGCGGCGATCGGTGCATTGAAGAATGCGGTGGCGGGGCCGGATCCGTCGCTGGGCGGCAAGATCGGCGATTACTGGTATCTGCTGGGTTTCGCGCAGCAGCTCGCCGGCGACCCGGCGGCTGCGCGCGACGTGGGAGGCAGCACGCGGCAAGCTGGAGGCGATGCAGAAAGCTTCGCCGGACGAACCGTCGATCGCCACGGACCTCGGCCTGGTGTACGCGGGGCTTGGCGAAAAGGACAAGGCGCTCGCGGAAGGCGAGCGCGCGATGCGATTGCAACCCGCATCGACGGACGCGACGCAAGGGCCGTCGTGGCAGGAACAACGCGCGCGCATCGAAGCGCAGACGGGTGAAACCGATCGAGCCGTCGCCGACCTCAAGCAGTTGCTGCGAACCCCGTACCGCAGTGCCTTTTACTCCACCGCGATCACGCCATCGCTGCTGCGCCAGGACCCCACATGGAATCCGCTGCGCAATGCCCCGGGATTCCAGTCGCTGCTGAAGATGTCCCCCGATATCGCGCCAATGGGTTCCGCGATGCCTCAGGCCCATGACTGACTTCCTCGCACGCTGTGCCGGCGGTTCGGAGGCTGCTGGTGTGGAAGTCCGGATGCGTGGCATCGGTATCTCGCATCCCGGTTTGGTGATGCTTCCACAGACTCGGTATTGAGTACGCTGCACGTGTCGAACCACGAACGCCTATTGCGAAGCGAGGAGAGGACCCATGAAAAAGATCGTTGCGTTGGTTGCGATGATTTGCGTTGGACTGCTCGCTGGTAGCGCTGGTGCGCAATCCGGTTCGTCAGCAGCAGAACAGGCGATCCGTCCGCAGATGGCGAAGATGTTCCGGGCCGCGAACGCGCACGACACCGATGCCTTCATGGCGACGATGGTGCACCGCCCCGACCTGATTTTCGCAATCAACGGCGAGATCATTCGCGGCTGGGACGCACTGCACGCCCAGCAATTGAAGTGGTGGAACCACGGCAAGAGCGACGCAAAATATTCGGAAAATGGAGCGCCCGGATTCATGGCTCTCGGACCCGATGCGGAAGTCGTGACATGGCCCCTGGTTGCACATGGCACCGGCGCGGATGGAAAACCGCTTACCAGCGCGTTCGTGGTCACATACATCTGGCAGCGCCTTCCGCAAGGCTGGCGCATCGTGTACGGCCACGAATCGTGGGCCAAAACGTTTCATTGATGCATGGCTCACGCTGCGCGCCCGGCCTGCGGCCGCCCTCGCCCCACAGGGGAGAGGGGACAAGCGCGAAGCGTTTGGCGGGTGAGGGGTCTTTGCCTCGAGTCGAACGGTGTGCCGATAGTGCCTGGCATGGTGCGCTCACGCGCGGTGCTGCACCCGCTGCGCATGCGCCTTGGGCCGGATTTCCTGGCCGAACCGGCAGGCGTAGACCTGCGTCGCCTGCGCGCCCAGGAACAGGATCATCGCGCTGTAGTACACCCACACCACGATCAGGATCAGCGAGCCGGCCGCGCCCGCGGAGCTGTAGCGCAGGTGCGCGAGGTACACGCCGAGGCCGTATTTGCCGAGCGTGAACAGCACGCCGGTAATGAATGCGCCGACCCAGACTTCGCGCCATCCGATCTGCGCATCGGGCACGTACTTGAACAGCAGTGCGATGATGCCGACGACGATCGCGAACGAGACCAGCGCATAGACAACGCGCAACGCCACCTCGGCACCGGGAAACAGATGCGAGACGTACTGTCCTGAACCTGCGACCGCGACGCTGACCGCCATCGACACCAGCAGGATGAAGGCCATGCCGAACACGATTGCCAGCGCCAGCAGCCGTGAGCCGAGCAGGCGCCAGACCGCGCTCCTGCCGGGAGCTGCCTCCACGCCCCAGATCTGGTTGAGTGCCGTCTGCAAATGCGCGAATACGGTGGTGGCGCCGATCACCAGCACGATCGTTCCGATGGCCGTCGATACGACGCCTTCGTGGTGATTGCCGGCCTGGGTCATCAGCGCGCGGACAACGTCGGCTTCCTGCGAACCCATCATCGATTCGACGTAGCCCAGCACCTGTTCGCGCGCATTGGATTCGCCGAAGAGCAGACCGGCGAGTCCCGTCAGCAGCAGCAGCAGCGGCGCCATCGAGAGCAGCGTGTAATAGCTCAAGGCCGCGGCGAGCTGAAATGGCTTGTTCGCGAAGAAATTCGCGAACACGGCCTTCACCGCCTTCCAGATCGTCCCGAACAATAGTGGCTCCTTGCCAAAAGACGCGGCGCGAATCGCCTACAGCATGCCATTGCCGGAGGAACGATTTGTCATCATTGCGTATAGGGGGCGCGCCGGGGTTATCCGCGGTTGGGCTAAAATGGCGGCTTTGCCGGAGGCCGCATGAGCGAATCTCCTTCCGCCGGCGCACGCTTCCGCGCCGCGCTTGCCGCCGAAACGCCATTGCAAGTGGTCGGCGCGATCACGGCCTACGCGGGCCTGATGGCAAAACGCGTCGGCTACAAGGCGCTGTATCTTTCCGGCGGCGGCGTCGCGGCCAATTCGCTGGGCATGCCCGACCTCGGCATCTCGACGATGGAAGACGTGCTGACCGACGCGCGCCGCATCGTCGACGCGACGCAACTGCCGCTGCTGGTCGACATCGACACCGGTTGGGGCGGCGCCTTCAACATCGCGCGCACGATCCGGTCGTTCGAGCGCATCGGCGTCGCCGCGGTGCACATCGAAGACCAGGTCGGCCAGAAACGCTGCGGCCATCGTCCGGGCAAGGAGGTGGTGCCGAAAGAGGAAATGGTCGATCGCGTGAAGGCCGCTGTCGATGCGAAGAACGATCGCGATTTCGTGCTGATGGCGCGCACCGACGCCGCGGCCGTCGAAGGCATCGACAAGGCGATCGAACGCGCCGTCGCGTACGTCGAAGCCGGCGCCGACATGATTTTTCCCGAGGCGATGAAGACGCTGGACGACTATCGGCGCTTCAAGGCCGCGGTGAAGGTGCCGATCCTCGCCAACCTCACCGAGTTCGGATCAACGCCGTTCTTCACCGTCGATGAACTCCGTTCCGCGGACGTGGACATCGCGCTGTACTGTTGCGGCGCGTACCGTGCAATGAACAAGGCGGCACTGGATTTCTACGAAACCGTGCGCCGCGAAGGCACCCAGAAATCGGTCGTGCCGAGGATGCAGACGCGAGAGGATCTCTACGATTTCCTCGGCTATCACGCCTACGAAGACAAGCTTGACGAGTTGTTCGCGGACGGCAGAAAGGACTGATTGTCCATGTCCGAATCGCCGCCGCCGGATGGACTGTCAGCCACAAACGTAAAGCGGGGCATCCGCTGGGATGCACTGGCCGCGATCATCGCTTCCTTGGTCGGCCTGCTGGCCCTGGTCGTCGCGGGCTACACCGCCTACATCCAACGCCAGCAGGTGCGCGCGCAGGTGTGGCCGTATTTGATCGGCGCGAACAGTGGCGGACGACTGGGATTGTTCTGGATCAACAAGGGTGTAGGTCCGGCCATCGTGCGCAGCGTCGAAGTGACCGTTGACGGCAAGCCGCAGAGCGATTGGAAAACGGTGGTGCATTCCATTGGGCTGCCGGCGGCTGATTACCATCAAAGTTTCCTGAGTGGCAACGTCCTGTCGCCAGGTGAAAACCTCGACTGGATTCAATTCCAGAACAAGGCGGATTACGACAACTTTCTGCGTTTGGAGCATGGCCCTGGTTTTCAAATCAAGGTCTGCTATTGCTCGACTTTGGGCGATTGCTGGCAGACCGGGTTTGGTGGCGTCAGCCGGCAGTCGGTGAAGCAATGCCCCGCATTGCCGGAATCGAAGCAGTTCACGGAGTGACCGAACGGCCATGTCCGAATCGCCCGCCAGCCCTCGCGACCCGCCACCGACACCCCGCGAGATCAAGTGGGATGCGGTCGCCGCGATCATCGCATCGCTCGTTGGCCTGCTGGCGCTGATAGTTGCGGGATATACCGCGTACATCCAGCGCTACACCGCGCATTTGCAGATGGAACAGGTACAGGCGCAAGTGTGGCCGTATCTGATCGGCACGGACAGCAATGTGTCCAACAACTGGACATGGACCAACAAGGGTGTCGGTCCTGCGGTCGTGAAGAGTGTCGAGGCGGTGGTCGATGGCAAACCCGTGCCAGATTGGAAAGCGATGGAACGGGCAATGGGCATTCCCACCATCACCGCAGTCATGACGTATATGGATGGCAATGTCTTGTCTGCAGGCGAGACGGTCGACTGGATAAAGTTCATGAACAAAACCGATTACAACAGTTTCATGGACGGCTTCGCCCGCTCGAAGGTGGACATCACGGTGTGCTACTGCTCGACGCTGGGGGAATGCTGGACAACGCGCTTCAAAATGACCGAGCGCCATGCGGTGGGTGAATGTCCGGCATTGCCGGAATCCAGGCAATTCCATGACTGACGTCGGTCCCGCGTCGAATTCGGAAAAAGAACGTTTCATGAGGAGTAGAAGATGAGCGACAACGCACAAGTTCTGCCCAAGGCCAAGAAATCCGTGGCGCTTTCCGGCGTCGCCGCCGGCAACACCGCGCTGTGCACGGTCGGCCGCAGCGGCAACGATCTGCACTACCGCGGTTACGACATCCACGACCTCGCCACCAAGGCGACGTTCGAGGAAGTCGCGCACCTTTTGGTGCACGAACACCTGCCGACCTGGGCGGAACTGAATGCGTACCGCGCCAAACTGAAGCGCCTGCGGGGTCTGCCGCAGCCGGTGAAGGCAGCGTTGGAACTGCTGCCTGCCTCGACGCACCCGATGGACGTGATGCGCACCGGGTGCTCGGTGCTCGGGACCGTATTGCCGGAAGCGCACGACCACAACGTCACCGGCGCGCGCGACATCGCCGACCGCCTGATGGCGAGCTTCGGTTCGATGCTGCTGTACTGGTTCCACTACTCGCATAACGGGCGGCGCATCGAAGTCGAAACCGACGATGCGACCATCGCCGCGCATTTGCTGCACCTGCTGTGCGGCAAGCCGCCGAGCGACCTGCACGCGAACGCGCTGGACAAGTCGCTGATCCTGTACGCCGAACACGAATTCAATGCCTCGACCTTCGCCGCGCGCGTGATCGCCGGCACCGGTTCGGACATGTATTCGGCGATCACGGGCGCGATCGGCGCGCTGCGTGGTCACAAGCACGGCGGCGCCAATGAAGCCGCGATGGAAATCATCAGCCGCTACCGCACGGCCGACGATGCCGAGTCGGACATCCGCAGGCGCGTCGCGAACAAGGAAATCGTGATCGGATTCGGACATCCGGTATACACGATCGGTGATCCGCGCAATCCGATCATCAAGGAAATCTCGCGCAAGCTCTGCACCGACGGCGGCAACCCGCGCCTGTTCGAGGTCTCCGAGCGCATCGAGAACGTGATGATGGAACTGAAGAAGATGTTCCCGAACCTCGACTGGTACTCGGCCAGCGTGTACTACATGTTGGGTGTCCCGACCGTGATGTTCACGCCGCTGTTCGTGATCGCGCGGACATCCGGATGGTCGGCGCACGTGATCGAACAGCGCCAGGACGGCAAGATCATCCGCCCGAGCGCGAATTACACCGGGCCGGAAGATCGGGCGTATGTGCCCATCGAAAAACGCTGAGAATTCAGGATTCGGGCAAAAAGATCAGTTGTCATTCCGGGGCCGTTCGCGGCCTTTCGCGAATGGAACCCGGAATCCATCTTGATCTCGCTGAAAATAGGCAAAATCAAAAATGGATTGACTCGCGCCATCCATGGCGCTCGCCCTGCGGGTCGCCTGCGGCGTTCGCGTTTGCAGTCCTGCAAACGCAGTCGGGTTCCATCGCCGATGGAGCAGGCGATGGCCCCGGAATGACGACAAGGAGAAAGGCCGCCGCATTGCGCGCTCCTACAGATGTGCTGCCGATTTGCAGGTGCGCGCCGGCACGAAGTGCCGTCTTCTTCTTTGCGCGCGATTGGCGTGCGATCAAGCCGCATGCGCCTGGTCGAGTCGCTCGTCCTTCAGCGCCTTCTTGACGGCCGCCTCGGCGCGCATCCGCTGCTCGTACTTCTTCAGATTGTCGAGGCCGGTGAGGTCCACCTGGACGAGGTGCGACCACATCAGCATCACGAACAGGTAAGCATCGGCGATCGATCTGGTGTCGCCGGCAATCCACGGGTGCTTGCCGAGTTGCGTGTTGCAGCGTTCGAACATCTTACGCAGTTGCCGGCGTGCATTGTCCTTGGTCTTCTCGATCACGGTTTCGTCACCGAGGTAGGACGTGGTGCCGAACAGCGGCTTGTAGGCTGGATGGATTTCCGAATTGACGAGGCCCAGCCAGCGATCGACTTCTGCGCGACCGAGTGACGAACCGTCGCCATGCAATTTGGCTTCGGGCGCGATGGCGGCGATATAGCCAAGGATCGCGGCGTTCTGGTCGAGCACCCAACCGTCGCCCTCCAGGATGGGCACGTGATGGCTCGGGTTCAGTTGCCTGAATTTGACCTGGTCCAGATCGTCTTTCTTGATCAATTCCACCGAATAGGGCTTGCCTGACCATTCAAGCGCTATGTGGCTGGCGAGGGCGCAAGATCCCGGAAAACTGTAGAGCTTCATGAAGGTCTCCTTGAACGTTTGAGAGCCCCCAAGATATGCGTCTGGATGTTGCGCGCATCAAGTCGCCGCGATGGATACGCCGTTCGCCTGGCGCAGTGGTCTCTTGCGGGGCGGTCGCCGTGTGAACGTGTTGTTACGCCGCCAGGACGGGTGCAAGCGTGTCGGAAATCCGCATCGGCAATGGACATTCACATGCTTCATTGGCGGGCAATCAGAACTTGTTGACGGGTTCATCGGCGCGCGCACACGACCGATCATCGTGTAAAAGCTGCAAGGTTTTTGCAGGAAATACCATGGCTATCGGCGCGCGACGCTTCAAGAGCGTCGCGCAAGCTCATGAAATTCTGGAAGTCGTTCGACAGGGTTTTGCCTGCACATCGCTGGCATGGCTCGTGCTCTCTTTTTGATCCGCCAAACCGGCAAATCTAAGGAGAAACGGCAATGCGCAAAACACAGTTGGCTTCGGCGGTCTGCCTGGGTGTGGGCCTGTCGATGGCATTTTCGATGTCCGCGCAGGCGCAAGACGCCTACGCCAACGGTGACGGCAGCGCGGCGGCCAACAATCACGGCACCGCAACGTCGTCCATCGCGTCGTCCTACAACACCACCAATACGTCGTCGTTCAACACCACCAGCGTGGTGGCGGAAAGCGTGTTGAGCGGTTCGGTATCCGGCATAAGCGTGTCCGGTATCGGTAATGTCGCCAACAACATGGGCAACGCGAACGGCGGTGGCGGTGCGGCCGGCGGCAGCGGCTACGGCGCGGTGGGCATTGGTGGAAATGGTGGCTACGGCGGTTCGGGCGGCAATGCGCATGCCCGTACCGGTCGTGGCGGCGATTCCAGCAACAGCACCGGTTCCAGTTATTCGATCGGTGGATTCGCTGCGGGCGGATACAGCGGTGCCGGCGGCAGCGGCGGCGGCGCTTCGGCACACGCGCGCGGCGGCGATGCCAACGGAAGCTATGGCACCGCAGGCGCGGGTGGCACCGCGACCGGCGGAACGGGCGGTGCAGGTGGCGCCAGCGGTGCGGGCGGAAGCGGCACCGGTGGCAGTTCGATGGCAAGTTCTACCGGTACTTCCGGTTCCGGCGGCGCGGGCGGCAGTTCGTCCGCAACGGGCGGTGCGGGTGCCGCCGGCGGTGCGGGCGGTTCCGGTTCGGGCGGTACCGCTTACGGCGGAACCGGCGGTATGGGTGGCGCAGGCGGTTCGAACTCGGTCAATGCGGGTTCGTTCGACATGTCGAACCAGATGAACAACACCGCAGTCTCGGCGGCCGGCATCACGACGATGGCGGAGAACAGCGGCGCGGCATCGCTGGTCCAGCAGGGCGTCACGGTGCAGGCCAACCTCACGGTCAGCCATTGAGTCAGGGCGAGGAGTCCCGCGGCGCGGAAAGGATGCTCCGCGCCGCGGGCAGGCGAGGATTCGTTTCGCGCAGCGCGCGGTCGAGGAGGCTGATCATGCGGCTCACGGCTAGCAGCATCGGGTGCGCATTCGCGCTGTTGGGCGCGGGTTGTCCGTTCGTAGCGGGGGCCGTGCCGCCGACTTCGCACGGGGTCGCCGCGGTACCCTCTTCCACGAAACCTGCGCGCGCAGGCGGCACGCTGGCCGGATTTGGGCCGAGCGTTGCTCCGGCGGCGCTGGCGAACCTGAGCGGCGGCAGCAACGTCACCCAAAGCATCAGCATCAACGGCAGTGTCTCCAACAATTCGACGGAGAACGTCGGTACCGGGATGAACTGGATCGGCGGCGGTGCCTTCGGCAACGCGGCCGGCTTGTCGATGGTGATCCAGAACAGCGGCAATAGCGTGCTGATCCAGAACGCCACCGTCGTGAACGTGCAGATGCAGCCATGAAACGCCGCGCGTCGTGCATCGCGTGGTTGCTGGCACTGGTGCCGCTGTGCGCAGCCGCGGGCAACGCACAATTGACGGGTGTCGCCGGCGCCAACTACCGCGTGCACGTCACCACGTTGAAGGAGCAGCGGTTCCGCAACACCATCCATCAGAAGTACGACTTCAGTTGCGGCTCGGCGGCGGTCGCGACATTGCTCACCTATCAGTACGGCTTTCCGATGAGCGAACAGACCGCGTTCGCGGCCATGTTCGCGCACGGTGATCGCGCCAGGATCAGCAAACAGGGATTCTCGCTGCTTGACATCAAGCGCTTTCTCGCGGCCTTGGGTTTCGAAGCCGACGGTTTCATCGTGCCGCTGGAAAAGCTGGAACAAGCCCGCCTGCCGGCCATCGTGCTCATCGACGAACACGGCTACCACCACTTCGTGGTGATCAAGGGCATGCTCGCCGGGCGCGTCCTGATCGGCGACCCGGCCAAGGGCACGCGATCGATTCCTGAAGCGGAATTCGAAAAGTCATGGAAGAACCATTTGGTGTTCGTGATCCACAATCACCGCAATCGCGCGACCTTCAACAGCCGCGACGACTGGCGCGCCGCACCGATGGCCATGCTCGCCGCCGGCATCGACCGCCGTGGGCTTTATGACATCGTGATGCCCAAGAGCGGCACGGACGGCTTTTGAACGAGGACGGGACATGAAAGCCGGACGAGGGTCATGGTTTTTCACGCTGGGCACCGCAGCCCTGTTGGCCGGAACGGCGCACGCGGCACAGCCTGCCGCAATGGGGAGCGCGCGAACAATGTCCGATCTGCCATTCGCGTCGATGCCGGTGAGCGACGCCCGCCTCTCGGATTTCCGCGGCGGTTTCGATCTGGGCGGCGGCCTGGTGGCGTCGTTCGGCATCACCCGCGCGATCTACATCAACGGCAATCTTGTCGCCAGCGTCAGCGTCAACATCCCGGATCTCACGCGGATCGACGGCGCCCAGGCCAACGCACTGGCAACGCTGGTCAATGGCGCCACCCTGATACGTAACGGTCCCGCCAATTTCATCGATCCGGCTTCCTTCAACCGGGCGACGGGCGCGATCGTGATCCAGAACAGCTTGAACAGCCAGCAGATCCAGGCGCTGACCACGCTCGACACGACCGTCAGGAATCTCAGCCAGTTCAACTCTTTGAATCTTGCCAACACCCTGCAATCGGCTCTCGTCAACTCACGAGGCCAGTGATGCGGCAGGCACGGCGCCGCACCAAATGGGTCCGGCGCCAAAGGGAGGGGCGATGAAGGTGCAAACGTCCGAACATGAATCACGCAAGTCCTTCGCAGCCGGCTGCGCGGGCTTGCTGTTGATTGCGGGCCTGTCCGCGGCCTGGGCAGGGCAAAGCGGCGGCGCGGATGTCCCTGCAAGCGCCTCATCGACGCTTGCCGCTGCCGTGCATCAGCAATTGACGGGGCAAGCCGCGGAATTGCGTGCCTTGCGCCGCGAGGTCGCCGAGCAGCGGCGGATGCTGGAACTCGATCGACGCCGGCTGGCCCAAGTTGAGCACGAACTGGTCCTGCAACAGAATCA
This sequence comes from Gammaproteobacteria bacterium, assembly GCA_021324095.1. Classification (GTDB taxonomy): domain Bacteria; phylum Pseudomonadota; class Gammaproteobacteria; order Xanthomonadales; family Rhodanobacteraceae; genus 66-474. Next base: position 3,155 of record JAJPJT010000037.1, on the reverse strand, counting down.
ATACCTCGCGTTGCGCAAGAGCGTGGAGGCAGGCACGCTGGCGTCGCAGCGTGCGGGAACGGCGGCGGTCGCAGCGGGATCGACGACGCAACCGATGCCCAATCCCGATGGCACGGTTCCCTACACGGCGGCCGACGTCGCACAGGAGACGGTCGGCAAGGCGCCAGCCAGCGACAACCGGCCGCCTCCCGTCGCGCCGATCTTCGAACAGCCCGGCGTACTCACGCCGCGCGGCAAATTCGTGCTGGAGCCGTCCTATCAGTTCGGCTATTCCTCGACCGACCGTGTGGCGTTGATCGGCTACACCATCATCCCGGCGCTGTTGATCGGCCTGATCGACGTGCGCCAGGTCAGGATCACCACCCAGACTGCCGAAATGACGATGCGCTACGGCATCACCAACCGGCTGGAAGTCGAGGTGCGTGTGCCTTACGTGGACGGACACACAGATACCACCAGCCGCGAAATCTTTACCGGCAGCGCCACCGACCGGGTCTTCACCACCGACGGCAAGGGCCTCGGCGACGTGGAAGCCACGCTGCGCTATCAAATCAACAATGGCGGCGCGGACCGGGCCTATTACGTCGGCTGGCTGCGCTTCAAGTCGCGCACTGGCACGGATCCGTTCGAGGTCACCACCGATTGCGTGCAGCGCTGCATCGAAAACACCACCGGCACCGGCCTGCCGCTGGAGATGCCGACAGGCTCCGGCTTCTATTCGCTGCAACCCGGCCTGACCTGGTTGTATCCCTCCGATCCCGTAGTGTTCTTCGGCAACCTGAGCTACCTGCACAATTTTCCGCGCGACAACGTGAGCCTCACGCTCGTGGGCGGTGCGAAGCAGCCGCTCGGCAATGTCGATGTGGGCGATGTCTACGACGCCAGCGTCGGCATGGGACTGGCACTGAACGACAGGGCGCTGATCAGCTTCGGCTACGACCAGAGCTTCGTCGGTTCGACCAAGGCGAATGGCCAGACCCTGCCGGGTTCGACGCGCACCGTCCTCGGCACCCTTCTGATCGGCGGCTCCTACAGGCTCACCGATCGCCGAACCTTGAATGTGGCGTTGGGCGTGGGTGTGACGCGCGATACACCCGATGTCACGTTGACCATGCGGTTGCCGATGACATTTTAGGTTTCACGCCGTCAGGCGCCCCACCGACAATGCAAGGAGAGCCCAATGTCCTCTGTCGACACCACTGCCGTTTCGCGAAGTGCCATGGCCCCCGAAATCGAGGCTGCGATTGCGGCCGTATCCCTGCCGGAAGTCCAGGACATGATCCGGCGCCTCTCGAAATACCATCTCGCGGTCTGCGTACCGCACATGCATTTGTCAGAGCAGGATTTCGCGGTGCTTCCGCCCGGGATGCTGCAAGTCGAAAGGCAGTGCGTGGTTTCCTGGACTGCACGCGGTGAGATCGCGAGCGCGAGCGGGATGGTGCCCGTAGCCTGGCGCTGGGAAGAGCACGGCGTGACGGCGAACGCGACCTGCTGGGGCTACTGTGCGAAAACGCCGGATGGGCACGATCGGGTCCACGACAAGGTGGACTAGGCCGCAAGTTCAGGCCGCCCGTCCATGGTCTTCCGGGGAATTGCCCAGCACGTCCTCGCCGATCAATCCCTGCGAGCGATAACGTAGCAGCTTGTTGTAGATCGTCTTGAGTGAAACGCCCAAGACGCGCGCCGCTTCCCGTTTGTTGTAGTGGACATGGGCCAACGTTTGCAAAAGCACCTCGCGTTCGATTTCCTCGAACGTGGTGCCAACCCTGAAACGTATCGTGTCGTTGGTTCTGCGCGATAAGCCGAACGCTTCGGGTTCGACACCGTCGCGGCGCACGGGTTGCCGCTCATCCGAGGCGCGCCGGTACAGCACCTGCCTGGCTTCGTCCTGGATCTCGAGTACGCCGGCATCGCCCGTCATGATGTATTGGCGCCGGACCGTGTGCAGCAGTTCGCGCACGTTGCCTGGCCATGGGCGCTCGCTCAGTCTTTCGAGGGCGTGCGCGGCGAAATGCTTGCTGGTGCCGTACCTTTCATTCAGTTGATCGAGGAAGTGCTGCGCCAGCAGCGGTATGTCGTCACGACGCTCCCGCAACGGCGGCACCTCCAGCGGAAATTCGAGCAGGCGGAAATAGAGATCGGAACGCAGATCGCCCGCCGCGACCGCGTGTTGCAGATCGCGGTTGGAGGCGGCGATCACCCGCACGTCGACCGGAATTTCGCGCGAACCGCCCACGCGGGTCAGGCGGTGTGTCTCGATCACCCGCAGCAGATAGACCTGCAGCGTTCGCGGCATCTCGGTGATTTCATCGAGAAACAGCGTGCCGCCGCGGGCCTGCTCGAAATAGCCGGCGTGCAATTGCGTCGCGCCCGTGAAGGAACCGCGTTCGTGACCGAACAACTGGCTGCTCAACAGCTCGGGCGAAATGGCGCCGCAGTTCACGGCAATGAAATTGCCGCTGCGGCCGCTGAGCAGGTGCACTGCCTGAGCAACCAGTTCCTTGCCGGTGCCGCTTTCGCCATGGACCAGCACTCCGACTTCCAGCGGCGCAACGCGGCGGATGTTCTCGAACAATGCCTGCATGCGCATCGTTCTGCCGAACATGCCGCGGAACTGGCCGTCAGCGGGAATCTCCCGCGACGGAGTGCGCAGCACGGAGTCTTGCATCAGCCGCGTCAGCATCTCGATCGAGATCGGCCCAACGAGATGCTCGAAGCCCCGTGGGTTCGATTCCCGTACGTCGTCGACGTGGGCGATGTCCCCGGCCACGACGAAGCGTCCTTGCTGTGTCAGGTCCAGGTCCCGGACGAGGTCCAGGCTGTCGCCGTTCGACGGTGCGGGATTGATCAGGATCAAATCAAACTGCTTTTTCACCAGCAGTTTGCGGGCCGACTGAAGATCCGCCACGACGGTCAACTGGCAATCACTGGCACGCGCGGCTGCCTTGACCTTCGAATCGTGGCCAGCATTGCCGTTGACCAGAAGAACGTGGCCCGCCCGAGAACCCATGGATCCCACTCCTTGTGGTCTCCGAGGCTCCCCTGTGCGGCGATTATAGATACAATTTTTTACAGCGTGAATCGGCGCTCATTATGAGCTCACGTAAGCTACTGATTTGCTGTTCATTATTTGGGATGCCGGTTACAAGAAGGAT
>JAJPJT010000057.1 GCA_021324095.1 Gammaproteobacteria bacterium | reverse complement strand
GCGTTTGCGCTGGATCGCGGGCTGGTCGCGGTGGGCGCCGACCTGCCGCACGCGGAACATGGCTGGTACGTGCAGAGGGCCACGCAGCCAATCATCATCGACGGCAATGACTCGGATTGGGCGTCGCTGGCACGTTGGACGCAGCATCCCTGGCAGGGCGTGGACGTCCAGTTGGCCGCGGACCAGGCGTGGCTGTACATGCGCATCGACGTGGCGGATGCCACGCACACGCGCGTGAGTGCGCTCGATGCCGCGGCCGTCGAGTCGGATCATGTCCTGCTGCAACTGACACGCGGCCAGCGCCAGCGCAGCTACCTGCTGGCGAGCGCGAGTTCCGGCGCGTTCCTCGCGCGCCCGCTGGGCCCGCGCGAACACGGGCTGCCGGACCAGATCAGCGGCCAATGGCAGGACTCCGGCAAGTCGTACGAGATCGAGCTGCGGATACCGCGCGCGCAGGCGCCGGACCAGCTCGGCATCGGTGTGTTCGATGCGGATGCTCCGACACGTTTCGACGGCGGCAAGCCGGATCTCAGGCCGTTGATCAGCTTGTCGCCGGCGATCTCGAACGACCTCACGCAGCTTGCGCCGAGTGGCGTGCGGGTGCGGCTGTTGAGTGCCGATGGCTGGGTCATCGGTGAAGGAGGCAGCATGCTGGAGGAGCGCAAGCCGGGGCCCAGCCGGTTCCCGTGGGTGCAGCGGGTATTGTCGGACTTGCTGGTGGTGCCTTCGCTGGACCAGCGCCAGCATCTGCCGCGCAACATCCCGCGCCTCTCCGAACCCGACGTGCAACAGGCGCTGGACGGCCAGGCCAACGCGAACTGGCGCGGCGGGGAAACACCCGGTAGCGTGGTGTTGACGGTTGCCGTGCCGCTGGACGTGCGTGGACAGAATCGCGGCGCCTTGGTGCTGGAGCAGTCCAGCCAGGCGCTGCCGCTCCTGACCAATCGTGCGCTGCTCGGCCTGATGCTGGCCAGCATCGCGGTGCTGGTGATCGCGGGCGCGGTGTTGTTCGCGTTCGCGACATGGCTGTCACTGCGGATCGGGCGGTTGCGCGACGCCGCCGAGCACGCCCAGCATCGCGAGGGTCTGGAGCTGGCGCGCTTGCCGCTGGTGGACGACCGCGACGAGCTGGGCGATCTCGCACGCAGCCTGTCGCGCCTGCTCGAGTCGATCGGCACCTACACCGAGTACCTCCGCAAGCTCGCGTCCAACCTGTCGCACGAACTCAACACGCCGCTCGCGATCGTGCGGTCGTCGCTGGAAAATCTCGAACACGAGGACCTGCCGCGCGAAGCGGTGCCATACCTGGCGCGTGCGCGCGACGGCGCCGCGCGCATCGGCACGATCGTGCGCGCGATGAGCGAAGCCAGCCGCATGGAGCGCGCGATGGCTTCGGCGGAGGGCGAGGACATGGATCTCGCACAGGTCGTGCGCGGTTGCGCCGAGGCCTATCGGGCGCTGGCCGAGCCCCGCGAACTGGAATGCGAGATTCCCGACCACCCGGTGCCGCTGTTCGGGGCGCCCGAGTTGATCGCGCAGGCAATGGACAAGTTGTTCGACAATGCGCTGTCCTTCACCGCCCCCGATGGCTGGATCCGCATCAAACTGGAACCCGGCGATGGCGGTGAGTCAAGAATTCTGGTTGCCAACAACGGTTCGCATCTGCCCGACTCGATGCAGGGACAGTTGTTCGATTCGCTGGTGAGCGTGCGTGGTACCGGCGCGCGCGCCGGCACGCCACACCTCGGACTGGGATTGTACGTGGTGCGGCTGGTCGCAGAATTGCACCAGGGACGCGCGTCCGGCCGCAACGAAGCCGATGGCGTGGTGTTCGAGATGAGCCTGCGCGGGATGCGGCACGGTGAAACCGAATAGATGTCTGGAAGGTTGAATCTGCTATCGTCGCGCATCTGTTGCGACGCGACCGCAATGGGTCGAACCATGGCAGGCGAAGGCGTTCCGCTGCGGCATCCATTGAAAGGCCTTTGAAGCCGCCATCGTCGACAATGACTTCGTAGCCACGGGATTCACAACAGCCGCTCCTTCTGGAGCACCTTTCAAGGAATTACGCAGTGCTCGACCAGACGCGGTTTGACGCCTTGGCCCGCGAAGGCCACAACCGCATCCCGCTGGTGCGCGAGGTGCTCTCTGATCTCGACACACCCCTGTCGGTGTACCTGAAGCTCGCCGACGGGCCCTATACCTTCCTGCTGGAATCGGTCGAGGGTGGCGCAAACTGGGGGCGCTATTCGATCATCGGCCTGCCGGCGCGGCGCGTCTTCAGTTTCCGCGCGCACAGCTTGACCATCATCGAGGATGGCGCGGTCGTCGAAACCCGCGAGGTGGACGATCCGCTGGCCGAAGTCGAGCGCCTGCGTGCGCACTATCGCGTGCCGCATCTGCCGGACCTGCCTGCGTTCACCGGCGGGCTGGTCGGCTATTTCGGGTTCGAAACCGTGGGCTACGTTGAATCTCGCCTGGCGAGGTGGGACCTGCCGGATGAACTCGGCACACCGGACATTCTGCTGATGCTGGCAGAGGAAGTTGCAGTATTCGACAACCTCAAGGGCCGCTTGTACCTGATCGTGCACGCCGACCCTGCGCGACCCCATGCGTACGCGCATGCGCAGCGGCGCCTCGATGCGCTGGCGCACCACCTGCGCCAGGGCGGCGCTGCCTATCCGCAGCCGACCCACGGCGCGGTGCTGGATGAGCGCGATTTCAAGTCGTCATTCACGAAGGAAGCGTTCGAGGCGATGGTGGAGCGCTGCAAGGAATACATCCGCGCCGGCGACGTGTTCCAGGTCGTGCCCTCGCAGCGCCTCAGCATCGGCTTCAATGCGCGTCCGGTGGACGTGTACCGCGCGCTGCGCGCGTTGAATCCGTCGCCGTACATGTATTTTTTCGATCTTGGCGAAACCCAGATCGTCGGGTCGTCGCCGGAAATCCTGGCACGCCTGAAAGACGGCAAGGTCATCGTGCGTCCGCTCGCCGGCACTCGCAGGCGCGGCGCCACGCCGGAGCAGGATGCCGCGCTGGAAAAGGAACTCCTGGCCGATCCCAAGGAACGCGCCGAACACCTGATGCTGATCGACCTGGGCCGCAACGACATCGGGCGGATCAGCGAGACCGGGAGCGTGCAGGTCACCGATTCGTTTGCGATCGAACACTACTCGCACGTGATGCATATCGTTTCGCAGGTCGAGGGCACGGTGCGGCCGGGCACCAGCTACATGGACGTGCTGCGCGCGACGTTTCCGGCGGGCACGCTGTCCGGCGCGCCCAAGATCCGCGCGATCGAGATCATCCAGGAGATGGAACCCTTCAGGCGCAACATCTACGCCGGTGCCATCGGCTGGATCGGCTGGTGGGGCGATGCCGACACTGCCATCGCGATCCGCACCGCGGTGATCCAGGACGGGCGCCTGCACGTCCAGGCCGGTGCCGGGATCGTGTACGACTCCGATCCTGCGGCCGAATGGGAAGAGACGATGAACAAAGGGCGCGCGCTGTTCCGCGCGGTGGCGCAGGCGGTCAGCGGCCTCTGACGCGCTCTGAATTGGGTCCTCCCTGATTCACCGGCATGCTCGATCGGCTTGCGCCGTGATTCGGCAATCCTATTCACCTGCATTGGCGGTGTTTGCGCCGTCTGCCAGAAAGGCATCGCGCTGTTCGGCAGGTTCAGCGCCAATCCTGCGCACGGCGGCGTAAAAGCGTGTCCAGTCGCCGTCGCAGCGCTTGAACAAGGCCGCGAACGCGGGCACGCCGCGGTCGTACAAGCCGAACGGAACCAGCTTGGCGTTGTTCAGCGGCGTGTCGAACCAGTGGTCGTAGCCGGTGAATCCGTGCCATTCCGTGTCGCGCATGTGCGCGTATTTGCGGCGCATCCCGGCGAAGATCTGCACCTTGCGTTCCAGTTTCTCCGCATCGGGCTGGTGGTTCGCGTACACGGCCTTCAGCTTTTTGCGCGTTGCGAGCACCAGATCGGTGAATTGTTTCTGGCGTTCAGCCGTGGCGGGGTCGGGCGGCGGCAGGTGGTTGTCGGCGTGCCACTGGCGCAGCCCTTCGCGCTGCACGAACGTCGCGAACGATTCGTTGAACGCGGTGTCGTTCTCGACGTAGTACTCCTGGTGCGCGAGCTCGTGAAAGATCGTGCCGACGAGTTCATCGTCGCTCCAGCGATCCATGGTGCTGAGCAGCGGATCGGCGAAATGGCCGAGCGTCGAATACGCCGGCACGCCGCCGATCCACACATCGTCACCTTGTCTGGACAGTTTGTCCGCCAGCGCCTGCGCGCGGTCGTGGTGGTAGAAGCCCTGGTAGGCGACGCAGCCCGCGAAAAGGAAGCAATGCTCGACGGGTTTCAGCGACAGCGCCGGCGTCGCGAACACGTTCCACATCACGAACTCGCGATGGACGTCCGCGTAGGTGGTGTAGCTCTTGTTGCGGGGCAGTTTCAGTGTGTCCGACGCAAACGCACGGGCACGCAAGGCAAGCTGCAGGCGTGCGCGCAGCGCGGGCGGGGTGGCGGGATCGTCGATCAGTTGCGGAATGGGTTCGCGTGCGCGCAGCACGGCCATTTCGCCGGCTGCAAGGTGCGCGTAGTAACCCAGGGTCGAACAGCCGGTCAGGGTGACGGAAAAGGCCGTCGCGATGAAGGTGCCCGCAATCGTCTTGTATCGTTGCCTGCGTGCGTTCACACTTGCGCCTTCGGGCAGCGGCGAGCGTAGTTGTGCGGGTGCTTTTCCATGATTCGCGCTATCACGCTCCCGCAACCCCCAACCCTTGCTGCGCAAGGGTTCGCCCCCCTGACTCGGGGGGGCAAAGTGCCGGGGCATGAAAAATTCACGAGGTTCCGGCGTTCAGCTGATCAAACGGACGGCCATGCTGCTGCTGATCGACAACTATGACAGCTTCACGTTCAATCTCGCACAGTATCTGGGCGAGCTGGGCCAGGACGTGAAAGTCGTGCGCAATGATGCGCTGGACGTCGCAGGGATACGCGCGCTCGAGCCCGAGCGCATCGTGATCTCGCCGGGGCCGGGCATGCCCGACCAGGCCGGCGTGACGCTTGCGCTGATCGGCAAACTTGCGGGTGAGGTCCCGATCCTCGGCGTGTGCCTCGGCCACCAGGCCATCGGGCAGGCTTTCGGCGGCAAGGTGGTCCGCGCGCAGCAAATCATGCACGGCAAGACCTCGCCGATCCGCCATCGGCACCTCGGCGTATTCGCGGGGTTGCCCGATCCGTTCGAGGCGACGCGTTACCACTCGCTGGTGGTCCAGCGTGCAAGTCTGCCGGACTGTCTCGAGATCACCGCGTGGACCGCGCACGCGGACGGATCGTTCGACGAAATCATGGGGCTGCGCCACAAGGCGCTTGCCGTCGAAGGCGTGCAGTTCCACCCCGAATCGATCCTGACCCGGCATGGCCACGACCTGCTGCGCAATTTCCTGCAACAGGCGTTGCCGAAAGCGGCTTGAAGATGATGAGGCGAATTGGTGCGCGCTGTTCAGCCCCCTTGGGTCAAGGGGCCGATCTCGCCATTGCGTCGCAATGGCACAACGAGGATTGTGGGTGCGAGATGCTTTTTGGCCTAACGAGAATCGATCAAACCAACGTGGGCCGTTTCAGATGACCATTACGCCGCACGAAGCCTTGCAGCGCACGATCGAGCATCGCGAGATCTTCCACGACGAGATGATCGACCTGATGCGCCAGATCATGCGCGGCGAGGTGTCGCCTGCGATGACCGCGGCGATCCTGACCGGCCTGCGCGTCAAGAAGGAAACGGTGGGCGAGATTGCGGGGGCGGCTACCGTGATGCGCGAGTTGGCCGAAAAGGTCACGGTGCCCGCACATCCGAACATGCTGGACATTGTCGGCACCGGTGGCGACGGCGCGATGAGTTTCAACATTTCGACGACGTCCATGTTCGTCGCCGCGGCGGTGGGTGCGCGGATCGCCAAGCACGGCAACCGCGGCGTCTCGTCATCGTCGGGCAGTGCGGACGTGCTGGAAGCGCTGGGTGCAAAGATCGATCTGGGACCTGACGGGGTCGCACGCTGTATCGAGCAGGTCGGGATCGGCTTCATGTTCGCGCCGCGCTTTCATCCGGCGATGAAAGCCGTTGCGTCGGTGCGCCGGGAAATGGGCGTGCGCACGCTGTTCAACATCCTGGGGCCGCTGACCAATCCGGCCGGCGCGCCGAACATCCTGATGGGCGTGTTCCATCCCGACCTCGTCGGCATCCAGGTGCGCGTGTTGCAGCGGCTCGGCGTGTCGCGCGCCTTGGTGGTGCACGGCAAGGACGGCCTCGACGAGATTTCGCTGGGCGGTGCGACGCTGGTCGGCGAGCTGCGCGACGGCAAAGTGCGCGAATACGAGATCGAACCGGAACAGTTCGGAATTCCGATGGCGTCCAGCCGCAACCTCCGCGTAGCCGACGCGGGCGAATCGAAAGCCATGCTGTTGCACGTGCTGGACGGCGCCGACGGTGTCGCGCGCAATATCGTGGTGCTCAATGCCGGCGCGGCCCTGTACGCGGCGGGCATCACGGCGTCCATTGCAGATGGCGTCGCGCACGCGGGCGCCGCGATCGACGACGGCTCGGCGCGTGCCAAGCTCGATCAATTTGTTGCCGCGACGCGGGAGCTTGCCGCGGAGCACGCGTGAACGACATCCTGCAACGCATCCTGCAACGCAAACGCGAGGAGCTGGCCGAGCGCAAGGCACGTACACCGCTGGCGACGCTGCGTGCGCGCAATGCGGATGCGGCGCCCACCCGTGGTTTCGCCGAGGCATTGCGGCGGCGTATCGCTCAAAGGCGGCCTGCCGTAATCGCCGAGATCAAGAAAGCGAGCCCGTCGAAAGGGTTGATCCGCACGAACTTCGATCCCGCCGCAATCGCGGGCAGTTACGCCGCCGGCGGCGCGACCTGCCTGTCGGTGCTGACCGACATCGACTTTTTCCAGGGCAGCGACGCGTACTTGCGTGAAGCGCGCGAAGCCTGCGCGCTGCCCGTGCTGCGCAAGGATTTCACCGTCGACGTCTATCAGGTGCACGAGGCGCGCGCGATCGGCGCCGACGCGATCCTGCTGATCGCCGCTGCACTCGACAACGCGGTCCTGGTCAACCTGCACGCGCTGGCCATCGAGTGCGGACTCGACGTGCTGGTGGAAGTGCACAATGCCGTGGACCTGCAGCGGGCGCTGATGCTGACGAACCTGGCGCGCACGCTGATCGGCATCAACAACCGCGATCTGCGTACCTTTGAAACCAGTATCGAAACGACGTTGCTGCTGAGGCCCGATGTCCCGGACGATCACCTGCTGGTGACTGAAAGCGGCATCACCACGCGCGAAGACGTGGCGCGGCTGCGCGCGGCCGGCGTAGACGCCTTCCTCATCGGTGAAACCTTCATGCGCGCAGACGACCCGGGCGCCGCGCTGGCGCGATTGTTCGACGGATCCTGAGATGGACGACCTGGTATCGGCCGCCGCGGGGCGGGTCGTGCTGTTCGATTTCGATGGCGTCCTGATCCACGACGACACGTTCGGGATGTTCATGCGCGATCTTTACGCCCGCGCGTGGTGGCGCAAGGCGCTGGTGCTGCTGATCAGTCCTTGGCTGCTGCTGGTTTTGCCTTTCTCACGACGGTACGTGCTGCGTTCCCTGGTTCATCTCGGATTGCTCGGCATGCGCGAGGATCGCTATCGCGAGTTGGCGCGGACGTTCGCGAGCAATTTGGTGCATCGGCCACGCCAATTCTGCCGCGAAGGCGTACGGACGCTGCGGCGGCACTTGGCCGAGGGCGACCGCGTGATCATCGTGACCGGCTGCGAAGACACGCTGGTGCGCAGCGTGCTGGATGCGCTCGGCTTGAGTGATGTCGAGGTGCTGGCATCGCAGCTACGGGTCGGACGCCTGGGCATGCGAAGCGGCTGGCACAACATCGGCCCACGCAAAGTGGAGCTGCTCGCGCGGCATGGTATTCAGGCTTGGCAAATGGCCTACAGTGATTCGCACCAGGACTTGCCGATGCTGACGCTGGCCACCGAAGCCGTGCTGGTCAACGGGACGCCCAAGCTGTGCAAGCGACTGGAAAAGGCCTTGGGTCGCAGCGTCACGCGGGTCGAGTGGAGTTGACGTCTGCTCTTCCGAGTCCCCAGTCCCGATTCCCCGCTCTACCGTGTTCCCTTGACCACGATCGTCTTCCCGGAGACATCGATGCCGCCGTCTTCTTCGAGCTGCTTCAGCACGCGGCCGGCCATTTCCCGCGAGCAGCCGACGATGCGCGAGAGCTCCTGCCGCGAAATGCGGATCTGGGTACCCTCGGGGTGGGTCATCGCGTCCGGCTCCTGGCACAGGTCCAGCAGCGTGCGCGCGATCCGGTTGGTGACGTCCATGAACGCCATGCGGCTGACCTGGCGGGGCGTGCGCAGCAAGCGATGCGTCAATTGCAGCCCGATCGCGAACAGGACGCGAGGGCAATCGTCCCGCAAGGGCCCGGCAAACAACTGGAACAGCTTGTCGTAACCGATTTCGGCCAGCTCGCAGGGCGTGCGCGTGCGGATCAGCACCTCGCGTTGGGCCTGTTCGACGAACAGGCCCATCTCCCCGATGAATTCGCCGCGGTTGATGTAGGCCAGGATCAGCTCACGTCCCTGGTCGTCCTCGCTGCAAACGGTGACCGAACCGTCGATCACGTAGAACAGCGTATTGGCGGGATCACCGGGCCTGAGGATCGCGGTCTTGCCGGGGTAACGGCGGCGATGGCACTGCTCGAGCAGCCGTTGCATCGCCGCTGGATCGGGCGCGAGCATCGGCGGCGCGTGGGAGCGTTCATAAACTTGTTGGAGCAGGTAGCGCAATTCGGACATTGGTGCTTTGCGCTGCTTCACACTCTGTGTGAGCCGGGCGCCCTTGGGAAAGTGACCGAAGATTAGCAGACCGGGCCGGAGGGGTGCACCTGCCGCCATTTTCCCGCATACTTTGTGCATTCCCGATACCCGTCGCACGCGCGTCCGATGCCCGGCACGCGCGTGGCCCCGTTCCCACCGGCTGCGAGGACACTGCCGTGGTCAAGCCGCTGCCCCGCTTGAAACTGCAGGGGTTCAACAATCTCACCAAAGCGCTGAGCTTCAACATCTACGACATCTGCTACGCGGTCACCAAGGACCAGCGCGACCGCTATATCGATTACATCGATGAGGCCTACGACGCCGACCGGCTCACGCAGATTCTCACCGATGTCGCCGACATCATCGGCGCGAACATCCTCAATATCGCCCGCCAGGACTACGATCCCGAGGGCGCGTCGGTCACCATGCTGATTTCCGAGCATCCGGTGGTCGACAAGCTCGGCAGGGACGTGATTTCGGATGCCGTGGTCGCGCACATGGACAAGTCGCACATTACGGTGCACACCTACCCCGAAACGCATCCGCACAACGGCATCGCGACGTTCCGCGCCGACATCGACGTGGCGACCTGCGGCGTGATCTCGCCGCTGAAGGCCTTGAATTACCTGATCGACAGTTTTGAATCCGACATCGTGACGATGGATTACCGCGTGCGTGGCTTCACCCGGGACATCCACGGCAAGAAGCACTACATCGACCACAAGATCAACTCGATCCAGGATTACCTCGCCAAGCACATCCGCCAGAAATACGAGATGTTCGACGTCAACGTGTACCAGGAAAACATGTTCCACACCAAGATGCACGTGAAGGACTTCGACCTCGAAACCTATCTGTTTGAGGCGCACGCGGACGATCTTTCCTTCAAGGATCGCCAGAAGATCGAGGCGCTGCTGAAGCGCGAGATCGAGGAACTGTTCCACGGGCGGAATTTGATGTAGCCAAGGCGGCGCGCGGTCCCGGACTCCGTTACCCGCCGCCCTGCGCTCGCAAGGGGCGAGGGTCGAGTAGCGAGGGTGCGATGGCTGACTGACGTGCGAGGCGCGGGATGCGCATCGGTCACCTCTCATTCTCGTCCATTCGTCCCCTTTACCGCTCATCCCTTGCCCCCTCGCCCCTCGCCCCTAAACCCGGTACGCCACCGCCTTCATCACCGCCGACGTGCCGCGCATCAGAGTCGGTACGGGCCACGGCAACCTCGCGCCGCCGCGCGCCCGCGCGTTCTCTGCATGCCGCGCTTCGTCGGCCTGCATCGTTGCGAGGATCGCGCGTGAGCGCCTGTCGGACGGCGGCAGGCGGTCCATGTGCTCGCCGAGATGTGCCTCGACCTGGCGTTCGGTTTCGACCACGAAGCCGAGGCTCCAGCGGTCGCCGGCCAGTGCGGCAAGCGCGCCGATCGCGAAGCTGCCGGCGTACCACAGCGGATTGACGAGGCTGGGACGGTCGTTGAGTTCGCGCAGGCGTTCGGCGCACCATGCCAGGTGATCCGTTTCTTCGGCAGCAGCGCTTTCCAGATGCGCGCGCGTCGCAGGATCCCGCGCCAGCGCGGCCTGCCCGTCGTACAGCGCCTGCGCGCAGACCTCGCCCGTATGGTTGACGCGCATCAGTCCCGCCGCGTGGCGGCGTTCGGCCGTGTTGAGTTCGGGAAGGGGTTGAATTTCGCCGGGTGAAGGTCGTCTCGCGACCGCGGCGCCCGCGACGGTGTCGAGCGCGCGCTGGAAATCGGCAAGCACGCGATCGACCCGCGAGAGGCGGCGATCGCAATCGGGTGTGGCGCTCATGGTTGCAGTGGAAAATCGATCGGACGTTTTGATTCTAGCCGCGTCGCATGTAGGCAAGGTGTGGGATGCGAGCCGATGGAATCGACGGATCGATCCTCACCCCATCCCTTCCAGACAGCGCGCGAGCAGCACCAGCGGATGCTGAATTTCGATGCGCGCGCCACGCTGCTGCAGCCCTGCACCGAGGTGCAACCGGCATCCGATGTTGGCGGTCAGCAGAAGATCCGGCGCAGGATCAGGCATGCAATCGAACACGCGGTTCCGCAGGGCCACCGCGCGTTCGGGAAATTCGAGCATGTAGCTTCCGGCCGCGCCGCAACACGTTCCTTTGGTCGGCAGCTCGATCAGTTGCAGTCCGGGAACTCGGGCCAGCAACCGCCGCACCGCGCCGTCGGCGCGTGCGACATTGACTTGGGTGCAGGGCAAGTGCAGTACGGCCTTGCGTTGCAGCGGGCGGAATTTCAATGCTTCGCCGTGCAGGTCGAGGAACGCCATGGCGTCCTGGACCTGCGCATCGGGCAGGTCTTCGCGCAATGTGCCGAGGCATCCCGGTGTCGCGGTCAGGAGGGTGCTCAAACCCTCGGCGCCAACGGCTGCACGAACGCGTTCGGCCTTGCGCGACATGTCGACGGCATCGCCGGTATGTGCGGCCAGTGCGCCGCAGCACAACCCGTCAATTCGCATTACCTCGAATCCGGCCGCTTCCAGCAGGATTGCTGCGGCATCCTGGGCGTCGCGCTCCAGCGCGCCTTGCACGCAGCCGCCGAACAGTGCCACGCGCTTTCCACCTGTTTTCCGATCCCCGGTCCCCGGTCCCCAGTCCCCCGGTTGGAGGGAAGCCCGGTTATTTCGGAACAATGCACTGCGCTGATGTGGCAGCGCCGGCAGCAGGGTGATCGCGGCGCGCACGGCTGAGCTACGCGGCAAAAGCCGCGCCAGTGGCGGCAACCAGTGACGCGCTGCCGTGATGCGCGCCACGGAGGCGCCGAAACGCAGCACGCGAGGGCGCGTAAGCATGCGCAGCAGCCGGCGGGGGCGCGCCTTGGCGGGTGGCAGGGCAGCGCGATACCCGGTCAGCAACTCGGCGTAATGCACGGGGACGGGACAGACCCGCTGGCAGGCCAGGCAGCCGAGGCAGTGGTCCAGGTGGGCCCGCAGATCGGTCTCTGGTGCGAGGCTGCCATCCACGGCATGACGGGAAAGGGCGATCCGACCGCGCGGCGATTCCGTTTCGACGCCATCCAGCGCGTAAGTCGGGCACCAGGGCAGGCACAGACCGCATTTCACGCAGGCGTCGGCCAGGTCGATGATGCGATCGCTGGAGGCAGTTTCACTCACCCCGTGATGCTAGCAGTGGGCCGGCCGACGAGGCCCGGCGTCTTGCGCGTGAAGCCAGCCGCCGTTATCCTTTGCGGTCTTTCGTTGCTGCCACTCCTCGTCGCGCCCCGTGACGCGGCCCCGCAGCACGTGCGGACCAGATAACCCTACGGATCGTTCCCATGAAGACGTTCAGCGCCAAGGCCGAGACGGTCAAGCGTGACTGGCTCATCGTCGACGCCAACGGCAAGACCCTGGGTCGGCTGTGCTCGGAAGTCGCGCGCCGCCTGCGCGGCAAGCACAAGCCCGAATTCACGCCCCACGTGGACACTGGCGATTATATCGTCGTGGTCAATGCCGGGAAGGTGGCGGTCACCGGCAACAAGCTGGAAGACAAGAAGTACCACCGCTTCACCGGCTACGTCGGCAACCTCAAGACCACCAACCTGAAGGATCTGCTGGCCACCCGTCCCGAGCGCGCGATCGAAATCGGCGTCAAGGGCATGCTGCCGAAGAACCCGCTGGGCCGCGCGATGTTCCGCAAGCTCAAGGTCTACCGCGGCGCCGAACATCCGCATTCCGCACAACAGCCCAAGGTGTTGGAGATCTGACGATGGCGACCCTGCAACAAAACACCGGCACCGGCCGCCGCAAGACTTCCGCCGCGCGCGTGTTCCTGCGCAAGGGCTCGGGACAGATCGAGGTGAACGGCAAGCCGCTGGACGAGTTCTTCGGCCGCGAAACGTCGCGCATGATCGTGCGCCAGCCGCTGGAACTCACCCAGACGGCCGGGCAGTTCGACATCAAGGTCAACGTGGCCGGGGGCGGCATCACCGGGCAGGCCGGCGCCATCCGCCTCGGCATCGCGCGCGCGCTGGTCGAGTACGACGAAACCCTGAAGGCGCCGCTGCGCCGTGCCGGGTTCATGACCCGTGACGCACGCGCCGTGGAACGCAAGAAGGTGGGGTTGCACAAGGCGCGCCGCGCGACACAGTTCTCCAAGCGTTGATTTGCGATCGTCCGTGATCGCTGCTTCGATGGGCTCTGCAGCAGACTGCAGAGCCGCGGTCAGCGATCATCAGAACGCCCATTGAAGCCGCCATGCTTGGCAAAGAGCTCCGTGGGCTGACTTTCCACAGCAGCGGCTCGCTCGCGACGTCTCGCGATTCGCTCTAAAATCTGAGTATGCACAGCCCCGTCGCCAAGTGGTAAGGCACCTGACTCTGACTCAGGCATTCGGAGGTTCGAATCCTTCCGGGGCTGCCAAACCCGCCAATGTCATCCGTCGGGCCGGCAACAGAAGGCAAGGCCCGCCACCCGGCGGGCTTTGTCGTTTCAGGGGCGGGTTCGCCCGATTGTCACGAAAGGTGAAAAAGTTCTGGCTTCCGTTGCAGTGATGGGATTATCGTGTCGGCGTCGCCAATCCGGCGACGCCCCCGACCTGACCTCGGAGAAAAACCATGAACGTATCGATGGAGGCACCCCGCACGCCACAGCATGACCTGGTGGCGATGACCGCGGCGCTGCGCGGCGCGTTGTTGCAGCGCGTGGAGCAAGGCATCGAATCCAGCGGTTTGGCCAGCTACTACCAGTACTTGGTGGCAAAGCGGTTGACATTTGCCGGACCGCTGACCGCTGCTGCATTGGCGGAGCAGTTGCGGCTGAAGCCGCATGAAGTCGAAGACAATCTGCACCTGATGTCGGAGAAAGGCATGGTGCAGCAGGAAGCCGACGCGTGGGCCGTCACGGACACGGGTCGCAACGCGCTGAACGCCGCCAACGATACGGGTACGCAGGTACTCGAAGACATCCGCAGCGCCATTGGCGCATCGGCCTGCGATCAGCTCGTGGCCGGCATGCGTGGCGCATTGGCCGCCTTGCGGGTCGCCTGAGCCGCACCCGAAGCTGCTGTTTCGGAAACCTGGCCACGGATGGCCTTTCCCGCTCTCATCGGCACTATCCGCGAATCTCAAGCGGAGCCGCGGCTGGAAAGTCCGCCTAGAACCTTCTGCCATTCCCCACCAGCACCACGTCCGCGGGCCGGTGCGCGAACAGCCCCACGGTGACGACGCCGGTGATCTGGTTCCAGTCCGCTTCGAGCTTTTCCGGATCGTCGATGCGGAGCCCGTGCACGTCGAGGATCCAGTTGCCGTTATCCGTGACGCAGCCCGTGCGCCAGACCGGCATGCCGCCGCGGCGCTGGATTTCGCGCGCGACATAGCTGCGCGCCATCGGGATCACCTCGACCGGTAGCGGAAACCCGCCCAGCACGTCGACGCACTTGTGCGCGTCGACGATGCAGACGAACTTCTGCGCGGCCGCCGCGAGGATCTTCTCCCGCGTCAAGGCGCCGCCGCCACCCTTGATGAGGTGACGCGCGCCGTCGCACTCGTCGGCGCCATCCACGTAGACAGGGATTGTGCCGACCGCGTTGAGGTCGAGCACCTGGATGCCGTACTCGCGCAGCAGCTTGCTCGATTGTTCGGAACTCGATACCGCTCCGTCGACGCGATGCTTGATTTTCGCCAGCGCGTCGATGAAGTATTTGACGGTCGAGCCGGTGCCGACGCCGATCACCTGTCGATCTTCGACGAATTCGATCGCAGCCTCGCCGGCTGCGCGCTTCTGCGCCTCGATGTCCATGTTGCCCCTGGTCGTCCACACATTCATTCGAGTGCCAGGATCGCCTGCCACTGCGCATCGCTGACAGGAAGTACCGAGAGTCGATTGCCGCGCCGGGTCAATGCGAAATCACCGAGGTTCCGCAGCGCCTTGATTTCGTCGAGCGTGATCACGCGCTTCAGCTTGCGCACGAAGCGCACATCCACCAGCGTCCAGCGCGGGTTGCCGCGATCGCTGCCGGCATCGAAGTACGGATCTTTCGGGTCGAACTGGCCCGGGTCGGGATAGGGCGCGCTGGTAATCTTTCCCAACCCTGCGACGCCGGGCACTGCGCAACTCGAGTGGTAGATCATCACCTCGTCACCGCGCCGCATGCTGCGGATGAAGTTGCGTGCCTGGTAATTGCGCACGCCATTCCAGGGTTCGACCTTGCGCGTGCGCAGATCGTCGATCGAGAACGTGTCCGGTTCGGTTTTCATCAGCCAGCGTTGCATGGTCGTTCCGTCAAGTGGGTGCTCCGATCGCGGTGCAGGCTATCAGCTCCGCATCGGTTACGACGTAGTCGAGATCGACGTCCCACGGTTCGGCAGGAACGGCTTCGATCTCTTGAAAGGCATAGGCGACGCCGACCAACAGGGGGACGGCCGGGCGGGGCAAATCGTGCAGGAAGGCAAGGCTCGTGTCGTACCAGCCGCCGCCGGTGCCGAGGCGGTGTCCGCGCCGATCGAACGCGAGCAGTGGCAGCAGGATTACGTCCATATCGCGCGGCGTCAACCATCGATCGGCAGGAACGGCCGGTTCGGGAATGCCGAAACGATTATGGGTGACGGCGGCGCCGGTCGCGTATTCGGCGAAGTGCAGTTGCCGCGCTTGGCTCAGCACCGGCAGGAAATACTGTTGCTCGCGCCGCGCCAGCGACGCCACTGCGAGGTTCAGAGGCAGTTCGCCGCGCACTGCCCAGTAGCCGGCGATGCGCGCGTCGACCATGAATTCGGGCAGCCGCTCAAGGCTGCGCAGCACGCCGGCTGCCGCGGCGATGCGCTGCTTCGCGTCAAGTTCGTTGCGGCGTAGCGACATCCGCGCACGCAACAAGTCGCGGCTATCGCCCACGGAGATTTACCCACTCGCGAGACCTCTCCCGGATTGCGCTTCGCTCCATCCGGGCTACCTGCTCAAGGAGTTCCATTCGAAGCGGCTGCGAGGTTCCGTTCGGAGCGGCTGTTGTGAAAAGTCAGGACAGGGAAGTCCGTTCTGATGCCGCTGCGGAACGGCCTTGACACTTGCATGGGATTCGAACGAAGCGGCGATCAGGGATGATCGCAAAAATCCAGCATTCATGGACGAACGCAAAAGCTGACATCCTCCGCAGTGACGATGCGCGCCGAGCGACCCTGATCCTCTAGGATCAAGTGGGCAGGCTGACCGGGCTTTCAGGCTTTCCGCACGCGGCGGACTTGCACAAGGTCCCGGTAACCGCCGGCCCCAGGTCGTACATTAGGAACAAGGCACATTGCTGGGGGCGCGCTGTCGTTCACCGCAGGGGACGCCAGCACGATCATTCTAGGGGCGCCGCGAGGGCATCTTCAAGCTTGCGCCGCAGCAACGAAAGTTGCTCGCCCGCGCTGCTCGACAATGCGCTTTGGCTGCGCCGCAGCACCAGCAGTTCGTGAGTAATATCGAGTGCGGCCAGCACTGCGATACGGTCGTAGCCCGGACTGCGCGAGGCATGACGGATTTCGCGCATCTTCTGGTTCAGGTGCTCCACTGCCGCCAGCAGACCTTCGCGCTCGTCCGGCTTGCAGCCGACCAGGAATTCACGGTCGAGCAACTTCACGGTCACGGTAACGGATTGGTCGGCCATACATTTGCGGTTGACTGGTTGCGCCGTTGCGCGGCGGGGATGCTGTGGCCGGTTCAGCCCGCGGCTTCCAGCGATTTCAGGCGCTCGATCATCGCTTCGACACGGGTGCGGGCCTGTTCGTTGCGGGCCATCAGCACAGCGCGTTCGCTGGCCATCTGGTCGCGTCCGCGCCGCAGACTGGCGTTCTCCTCCGCGAGCCGGCGCAAGCGTTCGAGCGCGGCATCGAGTGTGCACGATAGCGCGGCGAGTTCTTCTTCGAAGGGTCGGGTCTCGATGCTCATGAGTGTCGACTATAAGGCAAAAGTGGGTGGCTGGGCATGCTCGTCAGGTCATGTCAACGCTGGTTACGGTGTGGCGATCAAGGAATTCCATGCAGGCCTCTGCCGAAAGGGGCTTTGAGAACCAGTAGCCCTGGATCTCGTCACAACGCTGCGCGCGCAGGAAGGCGAGTTGTTCGGGGGTTTCGACGCCTTCGGCCACCACCTTGAGTTGCAGCGAATGCGCCATCGTGATGATCGTCGAGGTGATCGCGGCGTCGTCCGGATCGGTGGTGATATCGCCGACGAATTCCTGGTCGATCTTGAGGGTATCGATGGGCAGCCGCTTGAGGTAGGCGAGCGAGGAATAGCCGGTGCCGAAATCATCGATGGCGAGACGCGCGCCGATCGACTTCAGTTCACCCAGCAGGCGCACGGACTGTTCGGCGTTCGCCATGACCATGCTTTCGGTGAGTTCCAGTTCGACCTGATTGGGTGCGACGTCGTGCTCGGCCAGCATGTCGCAGATGTGCAGGGTCAGGTCGGGACGATTGAGCTGGGCGGCCGACAGGTTGATCGCCATCGTGAGGTTGCGGTGGCCGCCTTCGCGGAACCGGCGCAGATCGGCGCACGCGGTCGCGAACACGTAGGCGCTGATCTCGTGGATCTGCCCCGTTTCCTCGGCCAGCGGAATGAAGACGCTGGGCGGAACTTCGCCCAGTTCGGGGCTGTGCCAGCGCAGCAGGGCCTCCATGCCGGTGATGCCGTGGCTGTCACGAATCGCCAGCTTGGGCTGGTACACCATGCTCAATTCGCCGCGCTCCAAGGCGCGTCGCAGGGCGGTGACCATCGTGGCGTGGTCGCGTGCACGTTCGTCCATGCCTGCGTGGTAGACGGCCCATGTGTTGCGGCCGCGTTCCTTGGCCTGATACATCGCGGTATCGGCGCACTTCAGCAGGTCGGCCGGGGTCTGGCCGTGGTCCGGGTAGAGCGCAATGCCGATGGACGGCGAAATCACGGCTTCCTGGGTGGCGCTGATCGACAGCGGCCGTGCGAACGCCTGGATCAGCCGTTGCGCCATTTCCTCGGCACCCCGGACGTCGGCAAGGTTTTCGAGGACGACCGTAAATTCGTCGCCGCCCAGGCGCGCCACCACGTCGGTTTCGCGCACGCACTGGCGCAGGCGCGCGCCTGCCGCCTTCAGCGTGCGATCGCCGGTGGTGTGGCCGAGCGAGTCGTTGATGTGCTTGAAACGATCCAGGTCCAGAAACAGCAATCCGACCTTCTGGCCGTTGCGGCGTGCACTGATCACGGCCGCGCCGAGACGCTCCCCGAGCAGGGCCCGGTTGGGAAGACCGGTCAGCGTGTCGTAGTTGGCGAGGTAGCGCAGTTCCTGTTCGGCCCGCTTGCGATCGGTGATGTCCGTGAGCACGCCGATCATGTGGGTGCGCTGGCCGGACGCGTCGCAGACTTCGTTGAGCTCCACCCAGCACAGGAATTCCTCGCCGTCCTTGCGCCGTTGCCACAGCTCGCCACGCCAGTGGCCGGTTTCGGCGAGGGTCTGGCGCAGGTGGTTGTAACTGTTGGGCGCGTGGCGGCTGCCGTTGAGGATGGATGCGTCGCGGCCGAGCACCTCGTGTTCGGCATAGCCGGTCATGCGGGTGAACGCGGCGTTGATGGAAACGAAGTGGAAATCGAGGTCGGTGACCGTGACGGCTTCGCTCATGTTGCGGATGACTTCCGACGCGATCCGGCGGTCGCGGTCGGCCGCGCGGATCGCGCTG
>JAJPJT010000113.1 GCA_021324095.1 Gammaproteobacteria bacterium | reverse complement strand
TCGCATGCAACCGCTCACTTGATCGTGTCCAGGTACGCCGCGATGGCGGCCGCCTCGCGCTCCTTGATGCCCATGTCCGGCATGTCCACGCCCTTGATCACTTCCTGCGGATGCTGGATCCAGAACGCAAGGTTGCTGGGATCGTTCGGCAGCACCCCGGCGATGTAGCTGCGCTGGCTCCAGTGGGTCAACGGCGGTCCGACGAGCCCGTTGGCACCATTGATGCCGGGGATGGTGTGGCAGGACCCGCAGCCGTAGTGCTGGATCAATCGCGCGCCATGTTGTGCCTCGGATTGATGCGCGGATGCACGATTCGGCACGCCGATGGCAAACGCCGCAGCCAGAACGCCCACCAATATGAGGGCCGGCCGCAATGATCCGCGGATCGGGACGACCACCGATGGCCGCACCCGTGCGCGGGCCCGCTCACCGATCGCTCTGCCCGAGCGAGCGCCGCCCTGCTGATCGGCGCGATACCACGCGAAGAACACGCTGCACAGCGCAGCGAGGTGCACCAGGTTCGAAGGAATCCACATGATCACGCCCGCCAGTTCCTGGTCCTGCAGCGGCGTCAGGCCGTACGCCTGCGTCGTGTGCAGATGCACCGCGTAAAGCGGCGCGGCGGCGAAGGTCAGGACCGCACCGATCAGACCCATCACGAAACCCGACGAGACCACGAACACGATGGTCGCGCCGAAGCCGAGGCGCCGGCGCTGGCCATAGGGTTCGATCACGATCGTCCAGAACGCCAGTGAAAAACCGAGGAAGCTCAGGTGCTCGAGGTCGTGCAGCCATTCGTGCCGGACCGCCCAGTCGTACGGTCCGGGCAGGTGCCAGACGCACAAGGCCGCACTCAGCAGCACCCACACCACCAGCGGCCGGGTCAGCCAGTCGAAGACGGCTTGCAGGCCCGAACGTTTCCAGCCGCGCACGATTCCGCGGCGCGTGCCCAGATCGAACGCCCAGAGCCAGGTGATCACCGGGCGTCCGTACACCAGCAGTGCCGGGATCACCAGCAGCAGGAGCATGTGTTGCGCCATGTGCGCCGAAAAAAGATCATCGGCGAGCGCATCGAGCGGCGATTCCAGAGCCAACAACAGGATCACCATGCCCGTGAGGTAGGACAGCGCGCGCCGGCGACCCAGGATCTTCACGCGCTGCGCACGACCCATGCGCACCATGCCCACCACGTAGGGAACGGTGGCGAGCACGATGCACGCCAGCAGCCAGGGTTCCCACGTCCATTCGATCAAGATGTGCAACATTCCATTGTCACCTTCAGCCAATGCGTTTTGACACGGATCTAATCTGATAAGAGCGGATCATTGAAAAACTGTTCGTTCCTTCCGCTCTGTCCGCTGTCATCCGCTCTTATCCGTGTCACACCTTTTTTTGCTTCCACTCACCAATTGCAAACCGGCTCGATGAACAACATCACGATCGTGAAAACCACCGCGATCGAAAACAACGTGCTCGTCAACACCGCCCACTGGGCGATGAAGCGATTGCGGCGCTCCCCGACATGGGTCATCGAGGCGCCCCGCCACGCCCGCCATTGGCCCAGCGAAACCAGGAAGGCGCCCCCTGCAACGATGATCGCCGTCATGTCGATGCCGATCAGGATGTACCACAAGGGACCCCAAACCGGCGTCAACAGGGGAATGTCGATCGGATAGCACGCGTGCGCCGACAGCGCGTAATTGACGATCAACTGCGTCAGCCAGGCAGCGGGTGCGCCGAACACCGCAAACACGAGCGCGAATCCGACCGGCAGCCGCGCGTCCGCTGGAGGATTGCTGTAAGTGACTTCTTCCATGACACCGATTCCTCAGCCCGGTCCGATATACGGCAGCATATACAACGTTATGAAAATCGCGATCCACACCAGCACCAGGAAATACCAGTACATCGCGGCAATCCTCACCGCGAAATGGCGTTGCGGGGTGATGTATCCGAGCAAGCTCCACAGAAACATCGCGATCAGGATGAAAATGCCGATGATGGCGTGCAGCACGTGCAGCGCGGTGAGCGAATAAAAAAGCGAACTGTACGCACCGGCGTTGACCAGGAACGGCTCGATCTGCCAGTCGAGGAACTCCAGTACCACGTAAGCCACGCCCAGCAGCGCGGTGATCACCAGCGCCACGAACAGCATCGCGCGGCGTCCGATGCGGACGCTGTACTCGGCCCACCACATCGTGCCGACGCTCACCAGCAGGCATACCGTGATCGGGATCGAGTAGCGCAGCGGCGGCAATCCGCTGGGTGGCCACTGCTGCGCATGTTGTGACTGCAGGTAGAAATACGAGAACAACAGATACGCGAATACAGCCGCCTCGGTGCCAATGAAGGCCAGCATGCCCCACCAGCCGCCGGTGCGATATCCGACAAGGCCGACCGGCAGCGGCCGCGGCAGGTTGCGCTCGTCATAGACATTCGCGTTCATGTGCGCTCCTGCTCCTTGTCCCAGCTTCCGCGCTCGGCCCAGCCCGTCTCCGGTCGCGGCCACAGCCAGAAAAAGATGTCCAGCACCAGCGCACACATGCAACCGAGCACGACCCACCACATCGTCAGCAGCATGCCGACGAACACGCCGCCGATCAGCAGCGCCGTGATCAACGGTATGGGAGTCGGGTGTGGCTGCTTCAGGATCACGTCGGGTTCGGCATCCAGCACCGTGGTGCCGGGGATTTCGTGCTCATGGTCCAGCACCGCGCCTTCGCCGATCGTGGTCCGTCCGCCGCGATCGTCCAACCGGCCTTCCCACAGCGGATGGATGCTGCCGACGCGCGGAATCACCGCGAAGTTGTAGCTGGGGGGCGGCGACTCGGTCGCCCACTCCAGCGAGTCCGCGTCCCAGGGATTGGCGGGAGCCTTCGCGCCTGCGAAGCGGCTGCGGATCACGTTGATGACGAACAACAGCACGCCGAACGCGAAGATGAATGCGCCGATCGTGGTCACCAGGTTGACGTCGCCCCAGCCGAGGCCGGCCGGGTAGGTGTAGATGCGCCGCGGCATCCCGAGCAGTCCGCTGATGTGCATCGGGAAGAAACCGACGAGGAAGCCCACGAACATCAGCCAGAAGTTCCACCAGCCGAGCTTCTCGCTCATCATCCTGCCGGTCATCTTCGGGTACCAGTGGTAAATGCCGCCGATCACCGGAAACACGTTGATGCCGATCAGCACGAAATGGATATGCGCCACCACGAAATAGGTGCCATGGAGCTGCCAGTCGACCGGAACCGCTGCCGTCATGAAGCCGGAAACGCCGCCGATCACGAACAGCACGATTTCGGCCGCGAAGAACTTGAATGCGGTGGTGAACACCGGCCGCCCGGTCCAGATCGTCGCTGTCCAGGCGAATACCGACACGGCCGACGGGATGACGATGATGAAGCTGGCTGCGGCGAAGAACCCCACCGCGATCACCGGCAGCCCGGTGGTGAACATGTGGTGCACCCACACGCCGAAGCCCAGCACCATCGTCAGGATGGTCGCAAGGATCACCGCCGAATTCGCGACCAGCGGGCGCCGGCAATACACCGGCAGGCATTGGCTGACGATGCTCATCGCCGGCAGCACGATCGCGTACACCCACGGGTGGCCGAAGATCCAGAACAGGTGCTGCCACAGCAACGGACGGCCGCCCAGGGTCGGTTCGTAGAAGTGCGTGCCGAACTGGCGATCGAACCACAACAAGGCGAACGCCAGGCTCACCGCCGGCACCGCGAACAGGATGCCGATGTTCGACACCAGCGTTCCCCAGATCATGATCGGGATGCGGCTGATGCTCATCCCGGGCGCCCGCGTCCGGAACGCCGTCGCGATGAAGTTGATGGCGCCGGCGGTGGTCGACACCCCAAGGAAGATCATGCCGAGCGAATAGATGTCGATGTTCCAGCCGGGATTGAACTGGCGCTCGGTCAGCGGCGCGTAATTGAACCAGCCGACATCGGTGCCCTGCCCGTTCCAGAAACCGATGTAGAGGAAGATGCCGGCCAGCAGGAACGTCCAGTAGGTGAACATGTTGAGGCGCGGGAAGGCCATGTCGCGCGTGCCGAGGATCAGCGGCCAGACCCAATTGCTGAAGCCGGAAAGGATCGGCAATGCATACAGGAAGATCATCGTCATCCCGTGCATGCTGAAGAACTCGTTGTACAGGAACGGCGGCAACAGGTGCTCGTTCGGCTGTGCCAGTTGCAGGCGCATGCCCAGGGCTTCGAGCCCTCCCACCAGCAGGAAGATGAAAGCCGTCGCCAGATACCGCTTGCCGATCTTCTTGTGGTCCACCGTCGTGAACCAGCCGATCAGGCCGGGATGGTCGCTCCACATGTTCTCCAATTTCTCGCGCAGTTCCGGAGTGGCCGGGGCGACGACAGGAGTGCGGAAAGTTGGATTGGCGGCCATGTTGGCGTCCTTGCCTATGCGTCCTTCACTTGGTTCAAAAGCATTTGGACACGGATAAGAGCGGATAAATGCGAATAACAAACAAACCGCTTTTATCCGCCTTGATCTGCTTTTATCCGTGTCAAATGGCGTGTCATTTCAGCGTCTTCAAGTAAGCCAGCAACGCCTGGAGCTGCGGACCGCTGAGGTTCTCGGTCGGCATGTCGACGCCCGGCTTGATGCCCGGGGCGTTGCTGACCCACGCCGCCAGGTTCGCGGTGTTGTTGGTCAGCGTTCCGGCGCCGATCGTGTGGCGGTCCATGAGATGCGTGAGGTCCGGCCCCAGCACGCCATGATTGCCAGGCAGGCCCCGGACCGTGTGGCACAAGGCGCACCGCGATTCGAATTCGCCGGCACCCTCCGTCGCGAGGCCCCCGGCAGGTGCCGGTTCGGGAGTCAGTTGCTTGGCCCACCATGCGTCGAACGCGGATTGCGGCTGCGCGATGACGTAGAAGGCCATGTGCGC
>JAJPJT010000122.1 GCA_021324095.1 Gammaproteobacteria bacterium | reverse complement strand
TCACGCCCAACCTGCCCGACCGCATCTGGTCGTCGAGGAAATACACGTGCTTGCCCTCGAGCCGGCCCGTGACTTTCACATGCGGATACACATCGGGCTGACGCTCCTTGACGGCACGCGTCAGGTCCACCAACGGAGCGCCGGCGGCGTGATGAAAGCGCGCCAGCACGGTTTCCTTGTAGGCCGCGCGGCGAAGCTGCCACACGCCCAGGGCGCAGAACACCGCGACGCCAAACACCGTCAGCAATACCGCGAATACGCTGGGACGGCGGATGGCCATCATGCCGCACACGCAGCCAGCCGCGGGCGCCGCGACGCTATACTCGCCGTTTCCGCCCACGCCGCATCCATGTCTTTCAGCGCCGTATACAAGATCGTTCTGGTCATCGTGTTTCTGGTGGTGATCTTCGAACTGGGTCAGGCGCTGTACTTCATGATGACCGACCGTAGTGGCAGCAATCGCACGGTGTGGGCGCTGACGCGGCGCGTCGCGTTTTCGGCGCTGCTGATCCTTCTGATCGTGATCGGCATCGTCACCGGGCTCCTGCACCCGCACGGGGTGGTGGTGCGCTGACGCCGACAGCGGGAACGGAGACCACGCAAATCCCTATTATGGCAGCTTCGGCAACCGCGGTCAGGGATGTTCGCCGGACGCCTTGTTGCCGGGCGACCCGCTTGGCGCAACCAGGCCAAACTTGGCGGCACGCGTGTCGATCTCCTTGTCGAGCGAACGCGCAGTTGCCAACTCGGCATCGCCGGCTTCGGTCTGACCGCTGCGCAATTCGGCAAGTCCCAGGCCGTAATGCGACCACGCAGCACGTGGCGCTTGCGCGAGGGCCTGCTGATACGCCTTGATCGCTTCAGCGTATTTGCCCATCCGCAAGCAAACCATGCCGAGACTGTCCAGATAAGCCGCACGGTCGCCGTCGCGCTTGATCGCTTCGCGGCAATCGTGCAGCGCGTCGTCCAGCGACTGGTTCGCCAATGCCCGCGCCCAGCAGCGCTCGTTGAGCGCATTGCCGAGCGAAGCGTCGTCGCGATGCACACGGATCCACGCGTCCAGCAAAGGCACGGCATCGGCCGGCCGGTCGATGGCGATATAGAACGAGGCGATGGAACGGGACTGCATCGAACCGGCCGGCGCGAGATGGCGCGCCGCCGCGATGTCTTCGGCGGCACCGGCTTCGTCCTTTTTCCTGTAGCGCAGTTGGGCGCGCAGCAGCAATGCATCGAGATTTTTCGCATCGAGGCTCAGCGCCTTGTCCAGATCGTCCAGCGCCGCATCGGGCTGCTTTTCCGCGAGCAGGATGCGGGCCCGTATCAAATGGTCTTGCGAACTGGTCGGGTCCAGCCGAATGGCCGCATCCAGATCGGAACGCGCGCCCGCCAGCTCACCGCGCGCCAGGCGCGCCTGGCCGCGCAACGCATAGTCCATCGCCGTTTTCGGTTCGCCACCCGCGTTCGCCGCGGCAGCGGCCGGCTCATTGGCTCCTATCGAGGCGGTATCCAGCGAAAACACGCGGCCGCCGTTGTACGTGAAATAAATCTTTCCCTGGCTGTTGGCGATATACATGTGGTGGGCCAGCATGAAATCGACACCCAGCACCATGTCGGTCGAACCGTCGCTGAAATTGCCGTCCATCACCAGCATCTCGCTGTGCTGGATCGTTTCGGTGCCGACCGAGAACGTCGCGATGGGCACAATCCACGACTGATACGTCTTGGCGCCGACGCCGCGGATGCGGCCAGCCGCCTTCACGCCCGGCCCGTGCAGATCGATGCCCACGCGTTTGGCGGCCCGACGGTCAAGCAGGGTGGCGGCGGCACCGCTGTCGAGCAAGGCGCGGACCGTCTTGCCGTTGATCGTCACGTCGACAAAGCTGCGTTTGTCGTATTGGTTGTAGGAGGGGCGCAAATCGGCAACGTTGTAGGTGCCGCCGTTCTTGACCCAATAAGCCAGCGGCGCCTTGCGGCACCCCTCCGGTTTGAACAGCGTCAATTTGCCGTGCGCCAGATCGATTTCCAAATCCGCGAAGTCGAGCAGATTGGCACCCAACGCTGCTTCGCCCGCGTCGGACCCACCGACCACGAATTCGACGTTGTGGAAATCCGTATCGAGTATGCCGAAATCCTTGATCCTGGCGATTTCCGCATAGGCAGAGCCGCCGATACCGCCCATCCAAAAACCGAACGGCGCGGGGCTGGGCCTGAGTCCCAGCGCAGCGGCCGCGGCGTGCGACATGAAGTTGTACTCTGCGCCGGTGTCGATCATGAAGCGCGTCACCGCGCCATTGACCTTGACGAACGTGGTGGGCCGTTCGCCCAGCATCTCGACGGATAGCGTGCCGTATTTGGCCAGCGTACACTCGCCTGCCCGCGCGGAACCTGCGCAGACAAGCAATGCGCAGGCGACCAGCCAGACCCTTCGTAACGCACCGCGTCTCATGGCAGCCCGATACGCCGGACAGGCAAGCCGTCGTGTTGCGACGGCTTGTTCGAAGGCATGGACGCGTCGTCGAAGTCCCGCTCGTGGCGCGACCGATCTCCCGATCTCTTACAGGATATACACGAACAGGAACAGGCAAAGCCACACCACGTCCACGAAGTGCCAGTACCACGACACGCCTTCGAACGCGAAGTGGTGCTCGCGATCGAAATGCCCGCGCACGCAGCGGAACCACATCACGATCAACATGATGGTGCCGACGGTGACGTGCAGCCCGTGGAAGCCGGTGAGGATGTAGAACGTCGCGCCGTAGATGCCGCTGTGCAACGTCATGTTGAGGTTGTACCAGGAGTCCCAGTATTCGTGCGCCTGACACGCGAGGAATCCCATGCCAAGCAGGATCGTGAGGCCGAGGAACCCGATCAGGCGACCGCGCCTGCCGGCGCGCAGCGCGTGGTGGGCGATGGTCACCGTGATGCTGGACGTGAGCAGCAACACGGTGTTGAGCAGCGGGATGCCCCATGGCGAGGTCGCGACGAACGAGCCGCCGATCGCATCCGGGCCGTTGGTCGGCCACGCCGCCGAGAACCCCTGCCAGATGTAGCCGTTGGTGATGACACCCTTGTCGCCGAGTCCGCCCAGCCACGGCACCACGAACGTTCGGATGTAGAACAGGCCGCCGAAAAACGCCGCGAAGAAAAACACTTCGGACATGATGAACCACATCATGCCCATCCGGAACGACGTGTCGACCTGCGAATTGAAGGTGCCCTTCAGCGATTCGCGGACCACGTTCCCGAACCAGCCGAACATCATCGCGGCGATCAGGAAGGCGCCGGCCGCCAGCACGATCTTGCCCGCGAGGTAGTAACCGTTCAGCCAGTTCGCCGCGCCGCACAGGAACATGAACAGCGCGACGGCGGCGATGATCGGCCAGCGGCTCCTGTGCGGGACGTAGTAAACGGTGGCGTCAGGTTGGCTCATGTGGTGGGTTCCGGTTTATGGCGTGTCTGGCGGTCGATTCTCGGATCAGTGCCCGGGGGGAACCCAGTTGGAAATCCCCACCAGGTGCCCGTGCACGAGGCTGGCGATGAAAAACGCGGCGGCGATGGCGGCGATGATCCATGCGGTCCGGCGCGCGCCGGCTTTGCGGCGCGCTTCGGACGCAAGAACCTCATCGACCGGATTCCCCGCCGATTTTTCATTCAATCCAATTTTTTCGTCTGTTCGAAGCATGCTGCTTTTTTTGAAAGTCAGGACATGGACGTCCGTGGTGGTCTCTGTGACTTTGATTGTTCGATCACCCTCGCCGTTTCGCTGCAACAGCGATCAGGGACGATCGCATAAATATTCCATGGACGGCCGAGTTGATGTTCGTACCTC
This sequence comes from Gammaproteobacteria bacterium, assembly GCA_021324095.1. Taxonomy (GTDB): domain Bacteria; phylum Pseudomonadota; class Gammaproteobacteria; order Xanthomonadales; family Rhodanobacteraceae; genus 66-474. The sequence continues at coordinate 516 of JAJPJT010000122.1, read as the reverse complement.
TGGCAGCCCGAGCTGCACCACTGTTTCATTTCGCGGCGATCAGGGACGATCGCACAACTAATGACTGATATCTCCGTGCGCGAGCTGGCTGTCGTCGACCACCGGCGGTACCGTGAAGCTGTGGTGCGGCGCGGGCGACGGCAGGGTCCACTCGAGCCCGTACGCGTGTTCCCACACCCGCGACGTGGCCTTCGCCTTGGAGAAGAAAACGGTGTGGATCACGATGCCCACCAGGATCAACTGGGTCGCGCCGAACCAGAAGCCACCGATCGACGAGACCATGTTCCAGTCGGCGAACGCGACGTTGTAGTCGGGGATGCGGCGCGGCATGCCGGCGAGTCCGAGGAAGTGCTGCGGGAAGAACAGCACGTTCACCGAGATCGCGCTGGACCAGAAGTGCAGCTTGGCCCAGAACTCGGAATACATGCGGCCCGTCCACTTGGGCAGCCAGTAGTACACCCCGGCGATGATCGCGAACAGCGCGCCGCCCACCAGCACGTAGTGGAAATGCGCGAC
>JAJPJT010000070.1 GCA_021324095.1 Gammaproteobacteria bacterium | reverse complement strand
TCCGCGCCGGCGATACCGTGATCGTGCGGCGCGCCGGCGACGTGATTCCGGAAGTGGTGCGGGTGAACCTGGAGCGCCGCCCGCCGGGTACCAGGCCCTGGCACATGCCGAAGCATTGTCCGGTGTGTGGATCGGCCATCGTCCGCGAGGAGGGCGAAGTGGTGGCCCGTTGCACCGGCGGCCTCGTTTGCGCCGCGCAGCGCAAGGAAGCCATCGTGCACTTCGCGTCGCGCCGGGCCATGGACATCGACGGCCTGGGCGACCGCTACATCGAAGACCTGATCGCCTTCGATTATCTGCATTCGCCCGCTGATCTGTACAAGCTCACGCTGGACGACCTGCTCGCTATGAAACGTCGCGGCGAAGAGCGCGACGGGATCATCCCGGAGACCGTCAAGGCCGGCAAGATCGCGACAAAATGGGCAGAAAACCTGGTCGAAGCGATCGCAGCCAGCAAGGGCACCACGCTCGAACGGTTCCTCTATGCCCTCGGCATCCCCGAGGTAGGCGAGGCGACCGCCAAAACCCTGGCGCGGCATTTCGGTTCGCTGGACGCATTGATGCACGCGGGCGAGGCGGATCTCACCGAAGTCAACGACGTGGGTCCGATCATGGCCGCGCACATTGCGGCGTTTTTCGCCGAACGTCGCAACCGCGATGCCATCGCCGCATTGCGCAAGGCCGGCGTGCACTGGGAGGAATCCGCGCCGCAGCGCAGCGCGCAAGGCCCGCTGGCCGGGCAAACCGTCGTGCTGACGGGGGGCCTTGCCACGCTCACGCGCGACGAAGCGAAGGACAAGCTGGAAGCGCTCGGAGCAAAAGTCGCGGGCAGCGTATCGAAGAAAACTTCATTCGTGGTTGCGGGCGAAGCCGCCGGTTCCAAGCTCGACAAGGCGCAAGCGCTCGGCGTGGAGATCTGGGACGAAGCGCGGCTGCTGGACTTCCTGAAAACGCATGGCGCATGAATTGGGCAACCGGCACGACGCGCTGCGCATGCGCGCGCGCCTCAATTCACTCATCCGCGGATTCTTCGCGGAGCGCACCGTCACCGAAGTCGAAACCCCCATCCTTTCTGCCGCAGGCAACACCGAACCCAATATCGAAGCATTCTCGACCGGGTTCGCCGGGCCTGCCGCGGCAGGCGCACGCGAACGGTTCTTGCGGACGTCGCCGGAACATCCGCTGAAACGCTTGCTGGCGGCTGGCTTCAGCGATTGCTACGAACTCGGTCGCGTGTTCCGCAACGGAGAGGCGGGCGCTTCGCACAATCCGGAATTCACGATGCTGGAGTGGTACCGGGTCGGCTTTGACCATCGACGGCTGGCGCTCGAGGCCGCGCAACTGGTGCGTGCCGCACTCGCTTTGTTTCAGCGCGACGCAGAGGTCACGACGACGAGCTATCGCGACTGGTTCCGCCGCGGCTTGAGGCTCGACCCTTTCCATGCCGACGAGCCCGAATTGCGCAAGCCGTTGCGCGACTTCTCCATCGATCCCGATGGCCTGAGCCGCGACGACTGGCTCGATCTGCTGGTGACGCATCGCCTGCAACCCGCGCTGCCGCAGGAAGGCATCACCATCGTGTACGACTTTCCGGCCTCGCAATGTTCGTTGGCGTGCATCCGACCGGGTAATCCGCCGGTGGCAGAGCGCTTCGAGCTGTACCTCGGCCGGCAGGAATTGGCCAACGGCTACCACGAACTGAACGATGCAGCCGAACAACGCGCGCGTTTCGAGCACGACAACGCATGCCGCCGCGCACGCGGCCAAAGCGAGGTGCCGATCGACGAAAATCTCCTGGTGGTGCTGGACGCGCTGCCCGATTGCGCCGGCGTGGCGCTGGGCGTCGATCGGCTGCTGATGCACATGCTCGGGACAGACGACATTCGTGACGTGCTGGCGTTTCCGTTCGCAGATGCCTGACGCTGGGATTGGCGTCAAAACTCCAGGTTCTGCGCGGCGCACAGGTAATCGACCAGCGGCGCGAGCCGCTTGAAATGGTCGACGACGAACGGGAGCAGTTTCGGCGAGCAGGCGAGTGCTTCATCAAAACCGACCCCGGCGGCAAAGCTCTTGCGCTTGAGATCTTCGAGCAATGGATGATCGGCAGGGACGCCCTGCGGCGCGCGGCTGAGCGATTCGCCCCGGAATTCGTAGCGCTCGCGGAAGCCACGGCTGTGTGTCGCGCGCTTCCACGCGGCAGGGTTGTCGACGATGAAGGTGCGGATATTGCGCAGCGTGTGGTTTTCGGGATGCCAGAGCCCCGCGCCCACGAAGCAGTCGGCGGGCGCGATGTGCAGGTAGAACGACGGCGCCGCGATTTCGCGGCGGCGTTCGTGGAAGATGCGCGCGCCGGCCCATGGCTTGTACGGCTCCTTGCCGTGGCTGAAGCGGGTGTCGCGCTGGGCCCGGAACAGCGATCCGCCGACCTTGCGCGGGTCCGCGCGGTACTGCCGGCTGAGCTTCGCCACGGGAGCCTGCAGATCCGCGATCAGTTGCAGGAACGGTTCGCGCACGTGGGTTTCATAGTCCTGCTGATGCGCCTTGAACCAGGTGCGGTTGTTGTGGCGCGCCAGCGAGCGCAGGAAACGGAACGTGGCGGGGGAAAAGTAGGTGCCTCTCATGGTCGATAATTCCGTAATCCCGTAATTTCGTTCGTGGTTCGAAACCTCAACACGAACGAGATGGGCCGTTCAAGCGTTCTCCTGAGGTATCGAAGGGCGAACGCTTGACTGTAGGAGCCCGAACTCCGCGGCAACGTTGTTGCCCCACACCTGCAATCGATCGAGCATGACCTGCGCCGGGCCGGGTGGATTTTCCGTGCGCAGGCGCGAAATGGTGGCGCGATAGTCGTCCAGCGTCAGCGGGGTGGTTTCGGTATGGCGGGTGAGTTTGTCACGCACGAATGCGTGCCAGCGCTCGCGTTCCGTGGCGTCCAGCGCGTCCGGCCAGTTGCGCGCGCGGTAGCGGAACAGCAACTCGCCGTAACGTGGATCCTGGCAATCCAGTTTCAGCATTCCGAGCAATTCGGGTGGTGTGGCGCGAACCGCGTCGCAGCGGCGCTTGTCGGAGAGCGAGGGAAACCCGGCGTAGAGCATGCACTCCGGATCGGTCCTCTCGGTTTGGCGTCTGGCGTGTGAGGCGAACGCCTGCCGAACCCGATCGCGCACGCCATCGCAGGCGCGGATCCGTTCGAGGTTGCGCTCGCATGCGG
>JAJPJT010000033.1 GCA_021324095.1 Gammaproteobacteria bacterium | reverse complement strand
CGCTGCAGGGCGGTGGCAGCGGGGGCACCCCTTCATCGAGCGGCAGCCATGCCGCCAGCATGCGCCTCTCGTCGGCGTCGTTCGCTAGCGGGTCGGACAACCTGACTTCATCCGGTCGCCGTCGACTGGCCGACTTTGCGCGCGCGCATTCCAGTCAGCGCATCGTGGTCGAACCGCGCGGGTCCAGCGAGTCGCGGGTGCTGGCCGGGCGGCGCGCCGTGGCGGTGGAAGCCGCGCTCGAAGCCGCCGGGGCGGGGCAGGTTTCGATCCGGCCGGTGGCGCATGCCAGCAAGGGCGCCGAAGTCGAGGTTCGCGCGGAAAAATAGCAGACAGCCGGCGGGCGTCGGCAGGGCCGGTTTCCGGCTTCGCGAGGCTTTGATTTCCTGGGCTGGAGCCGTCGCAGCGTGCATGCTCCGCGTGACGCTGAACACGCGCCTCAGCGCGTCCCGGAGCTTCAACGATTCTCTTGTAAAATCAAACACATGGCTTTTGATCTGCCAGTCGTGACTCGAGCCGTCTCGAGGGTTGCCAAGGCCCTCCGGACGGAGTAGGGTCACGCTCAGGGTCGGCCCTCTGCCGGCCCCGAGGCGCCATCGCATGAATCCCACATTTTTCCAGTCTCCACGCCCCGCAGCCGCGGCGCGTGGATGTGATTGCGTGCGCGCCGAAATCCATCAAGCGTTGTCAACGCAAGAGGAGGCTGCTCCATGTTTGAACACCAGCAGAAAGACCACATAGACGCCGTGATGAAGGCGAATCCCGAGTTTCGTCGCCTTTATCAGTACCATCAGGAGCTCGACAGCAAGGTACACGACGCCGAACTCGGGGTGCTCCCGATGCACGGCGATACTTTGCTCGGCATGAAGAAGGAAAAACTGCTGCTGAAAGACCGCCTGACCCGAATGTGGGGCAAACTCGGCAACGCCTGAGGCGTTGAAAAACCAAAGAATCCTCGCCGGCCCGCCACGTGCGGGCCGGTTTGTTTTGCGATCGTCATCGATCGCCGCTTCGCGGGCGTGTTCACCGGCCGCAAACGCTGAGCAAGGAACCGTCCGTCACGCGTGCCCCGACCTCGCCCTGACTTGTCACGACAGCCGCTCCGCAAAGAAGTCTTGAAGTCTGCGTAGATGCGGCCACAATCGCGCGGTCATGGCGCTTTCCACCACCATTGTCCTGTGCACCTGCAACGGCGTACGTTTCCTCGAGGCGCAGTGGAACAGTCTGCTTGCGCAGTCGCGCCTGCCGGACGAGATCGTGGCGCGCGACGATGCCTCTGTCGATGCCACAGTAGCTCTGCTGGAGACCCTTTCCCGCCGGGCCGAAGACGCCGGCATCCGGGTCCGGCTGTTTCGCAACACCGCCAATCTCGGTTACGTCGCGAACTTCGAAGTGGCGTTGCGGGATGCATCGGGTGACGTGCTGCTGTTGTGCGACCAGGACGACCTCTGGCATCGCGAAAAGTTGGCATCGCTCGTCGAGCAATTCGAGCGCCGTCCGGAACTGCTCGCGTTGTGCGGTGATGCTCGACGCGTGGATGCGGCGGGTCGCGCGCTGGGTCCGTCGCTGTTCGACGTATTGAAGATATCGCGCAAGGAATTGCGCAGCATCCATGCTGGAAAAGGTTTCGAGGTGCTGCTGCGCCGCAGCCTTGCGACCGGCGCCACGATGGCGCTGCGGCGCACGCTGCTCACCGATGCGTTGCCGTTTCCGGCTGGATGGGTGCACGACGAGTGGCTGGCGATCACAGCCGCGAGCCTCGGCGGGTTCGATTGCACCGAACAACGATTGATCGATTATCGCCAGCATGACGCGAACCAGCTCGGCATGGCGGATCGGGACCTTGCGGCAAAGTGGCGCGATCTGGTGTGGCCGCGTGCCGCATCGATCGACAACAAGTTGATTGCGCGCGACGAGGCTTTGCAGGAGCGATTGCGTGCGCTCGGCACCCGCGTCTCCAGTGTCGACCGCGGTCGAGTTGAAGACAAGCTCCGCCATCTCCATGCGCGACAGACACTGCGCGGCACGTCGTGGCGGCGGGCCGGAACGGTGCTGCGCGAAATGACTGCCGGACGCTATCGACGTTATGCGTCAGGCTGGCACGACGCCTTGCGCGATCTGCTGCGGCGCAGTTAGTTGAAGCGGCAACTTCGCGGATCGCGGGCTGGATGGACGGACTCCGGTATCATGCAAAGTCTCCGCGTCGTCCCGTGCCGCCGGCCCAAATACCGGATTTTCATGATCGTCGACAGCATCCTCGAACTGATCGGTCACACACCGATGCTGCGCGTGCAGCGGCTCGACACCGGTCCGTGCGAGCTGTTCCTGAAGCTGGAGTCGGCCAACCCGGGCGGTTCGATCAAGGATCGCATCGGCCTCTCGATGATCGAGGGCGCCGAGAAAGCCGGAAAGATCAAACCCGGCGCGACGCTGGTCGAGGGCACGGCAGGCAACACGGGTCTTGGGCTCGCACTGGTTGCGCAGGCGAAGGGTTACAAACTCATCCTGGTCGTCCCGGACAAGATGAGCCGCGAGAAGATCTTCAACCTCAAGGCCATGGGCGCCGAAGTGGTGCTGACGCGCTCCGATGTCGCCAAGGGTCACCCCGAGTACTACCAGGACCTTGCCACCAGCATCGCCGAGAAAACGCCGGGCGCGTATTTCATCAACCAGTTCGGCAATCCCGACAATCCCGCTGCGCACGAATCCACGACGGCGCCGGAAATTTTCGAGCAGATGGGGGACCGCGTGGATGCGATCGTGGTCGGTTGCGGCAGTTCCGGCACGATGACGGGGCTCTCGCACTATCTCGACCGCTACGCGCCAGAGACCGAGTTGATCCTGGCCGATCCGGTCGGCTCGATCCTCGCCGAGTACATCAACGAGGGCACGCTCTCGAAGAAGACCGCCTCGTGGATGGTCGAAGGCATCGGCGAGGATTTCCTGCCGACGATCAGCGACTTCTCGCGGGTCAAGAAGGCGTACTCGATCTCCGACAAGGAAAGCTTCCTCACCGCGCGCGAACTGCTGAAGCACGAAGGCGTGCTGGGCGGTTCCTCCACCGGCACGCTTTTGGCCGCGTCGCTGCGGTATTGCCGCGAACAGACGCAACCCAAGCGCGTCGTCACGCTGGTGTGCGACACCGGCAACAAGTACCTGTCCAAGCTCTACAACGATTACTGGATGCTGGACAACGGCTTCCTCGATCGCCAGCCGACCGGAGATCTGCGCGATCTGATCCTGCGGCCGTACGCGCAGCGCGACACGGTTGTCGCGTCACCGACCGACCTTCTGGTGACCGCCTACAACCGCATGAAGCTGTACGACGTCTCGCAACTGCCGGTGATGGACGGCGAAAAGATCGTCGGCATCATCGACGAATCGGACCTGCTGTTGCACGTCTATGGCGACGAGAAGCGCTTCCTCGATGCGGTTTCGACCGCGATGATCACCAAACTGCAGACGCTCGACGTCAAGGCTTCGATCGAGGAACTGCTGCCGGTATTCGAGCACGGCCGCGTCGCGATCGTGATGGACGGCGACAAATTCCTCGGGCTCATCACCCGTATCGACCTGTTGAACTACCTGCGGCGGCGCGTGGCGTGAGGCTCGAATCCTTTCTCCTTGGAGAAGCCGCCTGACGGCCGGCGGAATCTTCGGCGAAGACTTGAAGGGAGCATCAATATCATTCGGCGCTTTGCGATATGACGGCAAGTTGCTGGGCCCCGTGGATATAGTGTTTCACGATGGCCATGCGCGGCAGTGGTTGAACGAACCGAGTATATGTAGTAACGTTTCTACTTGATCAATGGAATGCTGCCATGACCACCACAATCTCCAGCCGTGAGTTCAACCAGGATGCCGGGGGCGCCAAAAAGGCCGCCCGGCGCGGACCCGTGTTCATCACCGACCGCGGGCGCCCTGCGCATGTGTTGTTGAGCATTGAGGACTATCGCAAGCTCGTCGGCAAACAACCGGATATCGTCAAGCTTCTGGCCATGAAAGAAGGCGCCGCAATCACATTCGAACCACCGCGCCTGCGCGAGAGTGTCCGTCGTCGCTTGAAGTTCTGACCGGTGTACCTGCTCGACACCAATGTCATCTCCGAACTGCGCAAACCACACGCCGATCCGGGAGTGAAGGCTTGGGCGGGTGGCGTGCCGCCCGCAAACCTCTTCGTCTCGGTAATCACGGTCCTGGAAATCGAGACCGGCGTGTTGCAGATCGAACGTCGTGACAAGAAGCAGGGTGCCGCCTTGCGCCATTGGCTGGAGGGGCAGGTGCTGCCTGCGTTCGCGGAGCGTGTGCTGTCAGTGGACGTGGCCGTGGCGTTGCAGTGCGCGCGCCTGCATGTGCCGAATCGGATGGCCGACGGAGACGCGTTGATCGCCGCCACCGCGCTGGTCCACGGACTCATCGTGGTGACGCGCAACACGGCAGATTTCCAAGCGGCGGGCGTGGGGTTGCTCGACCCATGGCAGGCGTGAGTGGGGTGGACGCTAGAATGGCTATCGTGAGGTGCTGACATGAACGCGACCTTGAATATCGTGTGCTGGAAGAGCGAGAAATTCTGGCTCGGCAAGGTGGTCAACCATCCGGAAATCATGAGCCAGGGCGAGACTCTCGAAGAACTCGAGGAGAATCTGCGCGACGCCTACCGCGAGATGCTGCTGGACGACGTGCCACCGGATTACCAGGTGATGGATATCGCGCTGTGAAGCGCGAAGAATTGTTGCGCAGGCTGAATGAAGCTGAGTGCAAGTTGCTGCGCCACGGCGCTCGCCACGACATCCGGTGGCAATCCCAAGACAGGGCAGAAGCAGCCCATTCCGAGACATCGAGAGATCGATGACGCCTTGGCGCGTCATATTCTCAAGTACCTGGGTTTACATTGAGCCATGCAAAACAAAAAAGATCATTCAAACCTTGGCCTCGCAACACGCGCGATCCACGCCGGCCAGTCGCCCGATCCTTCGACCGGCGCGATCATGACGCCGATCTACCAGACCTCGACCTACGTGCAGGCCAGCCCCGGCAAGCACAAGGGTTTCGAATATTCGCGCACGCACAATCCGACCCGGTTCGCCTATGAGCGTTGCGTCACCGATCTCGAGGGGGGCATCGCAGGTTTCGCGTTCGCGTCGGGCATGGCGGCGATCGCGACAGTGCTGGAGCTCGTCGACTCGGGCAGCCACGTCATCGCGATGGACGACCTGTACGGCGGCAGCTACCGGTTGTTCGAACGCGTGCGCCGGCGAAGTGCCGGCCTCGACTTTAGTTTCATCGATTTGAACGATACGGCGGCACTGAAAGCCGCGCTGAAGCCCAACACGCGGATGATCTGGGCGGAGACGCCGACCAATCCGATGCTGAAGCTGGTCGATCTCGCCAAGGTGGGGAAATTCGCGAAGCAGCATGACCTGCTGATGGTGGTGGACAACACCTTCTGTTCGCCGATGGTGCAGCGCCCGCTGGAATTCGGCGCCGACATCGTGGTGCATTCGGCCACCAAGTACCTCAACGGTCATTCCGACATGGTCGGCGGCATGGCGGTCGTGTCCGACAAGGACCTCGCCGAACGCATGGCCTTCCTGCAGAACTCGGTCGGTGCGGTGGCGGGCCCGTTCGACAGTTTCCTTGCGTTGCGCGGCCTCAAGACCCTCGCGCTGCGCATGCAGGCGCATTGTGCCAACGCGCTGGAACTCGCAAAGTGGCTGGAGAAGCATCCCGCCGTCGAGCGCGTGATCTACCCGGGCCTGAAATCGCATCCGCAACACGCGCTGGCGCGGCGCCAGATGCACGGCGGCGGCGGCATCGTCACCATCGAGCTGAAGGGCGGCTTGAAGAAAGCGCGCAGCATGCTGGAACGCTGTCACCTGTTCGGTCTCGCAGAGTCTTTGGGCGGCGTGGAAAGCCTCATCGAGCACCCCGCCATCATGACCCACGCCTCGGTGCCGCCCGCCAACCGCAAGCGGCTGGGGATCAGCGACAGCCTGATCCGGCTTTCGGTCGGCGTCGAAGACGTCGGCGACCTGCGTGATGAACTCGACCGTGCGCTGGCGTAGGGTGCACCCCCCGCCGGTACAATCGGCAGTCAGCCGAACTGCACGATAATCCGCCGCCGTTTCCATCCATGCCGTGCGGTACGGAGCGCACGCCTGTCATGACGACTGCCTACCGCCTGATCGATCCCTTGTCGCCTTATGTCGCTTTGAAGCGACATTTCGTGCTGGTCGTACAGATGGCCAAGCGCGACGTGATCAGCCGCTATCGCGGATCGTTTGCGGGCCTGATGTGGTCTTTCTTCAATCCGCTTCTGATACTGGTCATCTATACCTTCGTGTTCGGGGTGATCTTCAAATCGCGATGGGGCAACCAGACGTCCAATCAGTTTCAATACGCGATCGTGCTGTTTGCTGGTTTGAACATCAACACGTTCTTCGCCGAATGCGCCAATCGCGCCACTACCGTCATCATCGACAACACCAATTTCGTCAAGCGGGTCGTCTTTCCACTCGAGACCCTGAGCTGGAGTGTCATCGGATCCGGACTGTTTCATTTGTTTGTTTCCACCATCGTGCTGCTGGTGATCTCGCCGTTCATCATGGGACACATCCCGTGGACGGTCGTGTTCTTTCCCATCGTGGTTGCCTGTTTCCTGCCTTTCGTCGCCGGTGCGGTGTGGCTGCTTGCATCGCTTGGCGTTTTTTTTCGCGATCTCAAGCAACTCGTCGCCATCATGACCATGGCCTTGATGTTCCTCGCGCCGATCCTTTATCCCATGTCGCTGATCCCGGCGCGATATCGCGTGTTCGTGTACCTGAATCCGCTTACCGTCATTGCCCAGGCCTCGCAGGACGTTTTGATATGGGGAAAACTGCCGCGCTGGGATCATCTGGGCCTTTACGTCTTGATAGCAACCTTGTTCGCGTGGGTTGCTTTCGCATGGTTCGAGCAGACGCGCAAGGGCTTTGCCGATGTCGTCTGAGGATTTCAGCATCCGCGTCGAAGGCTTGTCCAAGCGATATGAAATCTATTCGCAGCCAGCCGATCGCTTGAAGCAGATGGTCCTGCCGCGCGTGCAGCGCGCGGTACGGCGTCATTCGCGTGCGTATTTCCATGAGTTCTGGGCACTGCGCGACGTCACCTTCGACGTGCATCGTGGTGAAACGGTTGGCATCGTCGGGCGCAACGGCTCCGGCAAATCGACCCTGCTGCAGATGATCTGTGGCACGTTGACACCAACGCTGGGCAGCGTCGCAGTCAAAGGCCGCATCGCCGCCTTGCTCGAACTCGGTGCAGGGTTCAATCCGGAATTCACGGGCAAGGAAAACGTTCGCCTGAGTGGTTTGCTGTACGGCTTGTCCGACGACGAATTGCGCGACCGCTACGACGCCATTCTCGACTTTGCCGAAATCGGCGATTTCATCGATCAGCCGGTCAAAACGTACTCGAGTGGCATGTACGTGCGGCTGGCGTTTGCCGTCGCCATCAACGTTTCGCCTGACGTCCTGGTCATCGATGAAGCGCTTTCTGTTGGCGATGAGGCATTCCAGCGCAAATGCTTCGCGCGGATCGACCAGATTCGTGACGCAGGGGCGACAGTCCTTTTTGTCTCGCATGCTGCTCAATCCGTCCTGCAACTTTGCAATCGCGCGGTTTTGATGGAGCATGGCCGCAACCTGCTCGTAGGGCGACCCAAGGAAGTCATTGCGTTTTACCAAAAACTGATATATGCACCTCCACAGCGCTACCAGGAGGTTTTGAGCGAGATCAAGTCCATAGCCAGTCCTGTTGGTATATCAGCGGACGATTGGACTGAAGTGTCCCCGCCGGTCGGTGGGATCCTTCACAACGACATGGTCGATACGGAACGATACGACTCCAACCTCACGCCGAAGAGCACAGTCGAGTTCGAGTCGCATGGCATCCGAATTCATTCCTTGCGGATACAGAATATTCATGGCAATGACGTGAACGTGCTCGTACCAGGCTGCGCCTACATCTACACGTACGACGTGGACTTCGATCGCAGCGCAGCACAAGTTCACTTCGGCATGATGATCAAATCCATCAGCGGCGTCGAGCTTTACGGGACGGACTCACATGCGGAGGGTGAAGGCATCATCTATGTGCCTGCCCGCGCGCGGATACGAGTGGCGTTCCGGTTTCGGGCGTTGATGCTGCCGGGGGCTTATTTCTTGAATGCTGGTTGCATGGGGGCTACGCGCAATGGAGACGGCTTTTTGCACCGAATCGTCGATGCTCTCATGTTTCGTGTGGAGACGACACGTACCAACCGTCGCTACGCCGGGCTGTTCGATATTGCGGAAGATCCAGTATGCGGTTGGGAGTTGTTTGAGGGAACTGATGCCCCCGACGCAAAGGTGCTTGTAGGTTACGGCAACATGGAAAATGCAGGGCGGCAGGCACGGTAATGACAATGCGAGAACCGCCGGAACTGCGAGTCGGAAAGAAAGATGTGGTACTGGTCGTCGGCGCGCCGCGAAGTGGCACTTCCGTTGTCAGCCATGTCCTGCGCGAGTGTGGCATCGATTTTGGACGGGAGGATCGCTTTGTTGATCCGTCCGTTTACAAACATAACCCCATTTTTTTTGAGCTGCAGAGTCTAAACGAGCTGAACGACCGCGTGTTCGAACGTTTTGGCAGAAGGTACGCTGATTTTGACTTTTTACCTTTGCGGGATGATTTTTCCGGTTCCTGCGTGAGTGGATTTCAGCAGGAGTGCCAAAAGTTCCTTGAAGAAGAGTTTGGGAATTCACAACTCATTGGTTTGAAGGATCCGCGTTTCTGCTTTGTGTTGCCACTGTGGGCGTCCGCGCTCCGGCATCTGGGATATCGCGTACGGTGCGTATGGGTGCAGCGGGACTTGGGCGCGATTGTGGCTTCAAATGCTCGCGTGAACCAGCGCTTTTCGGACGAGCACAACATTCGCATTGCAGCTCTTTCCACGTTGGCAGCGGCGTACTTCCTGGAGGAAGCGACCTGTTTTCGCGTAAGTTACGAAGGGATGATCGCCAATCCGGAAGAAACAACACGGCAGCTATGCCGTTGGCTCGCCTTAGGTGTGGATGAGGCGAGCGTCGCAAAAGCTGCGAGTGTTGTAGATACGAAGTTGCGTTCTTTTGGAAGCGATTCACGCGCACTCCCGGATAAACTCGAGAAGATATCAGCCGCGTCCATGGACGGAAAACTGGGACCACGGTTATACGGCGATACGGTCCGGCTCCTTCGGGACATCGGGGTTGAGCACGGATATGGTGTGGCGGGACCGGCCGCTGTTCGTGGCTCTAATAGCGGGGGGCGCACGCCGATCACCGGGATAGGACTAGGCGAATCGATACTGGACTCGGCCACACTTTACTGGCGTGACGAAGACAGCACGTACCTAGAGGAGCGTTCAGTTTCCATGTCGGTGCGCTCCACGCCGGATTTCGTTCGCTACGAGGCCACGCTTCCATCCGGTATCGCTCCGGTGTGCGTGAGGTTCGACCCGTCCAACTCTCCCGGTGCATTTAATTTGCGCGAAGTGCAAATCAATGGGGAAGCCATGGTCGATTTTCGCGATCGTGTGCGTGGGGTAAACCAGTATCTTGTGGACCATCTCGGTCGAGCTGGTGTCTGGTTTGTATCCAACGATGATGACCCATGGATCGAACTGGATGTAGGTGGTTTGACTGCTTCCGATGGGCCTACATCCATTCAGATGCGCTGCATTCTACGGCCTGTCGAAAGCGTCTTGGGAGCGCTGATGTTTTCCTTGTCGGATCTGCTTGCCAATCAATTATCTGATATTCATGGCAATCTCTTGCGGCAAGTGGAGGCTTTGCAGACCCACAGCACCGAACTTGAACGAAATTTGACGGCCACAGCAGAACGCCTCAACGCAGATTTGGCGGCTGCAGGCGAGCGCGAACGCGCAGCTCAGCAAGAAATACGCGTATCCCAGCAGGAAATCTCCGTGCTCGCAAAATCCATGGCGGAGTTGCGAAACGAGCTGGAATTCGCTCGGACGCTGAATGCCGATCTGCAGGCGAACAATGCGATGTGGCGCGCCGCGCACAGGCAGGCGCATGCAGCCGAAACCGCTGCGACCGGGGAGCTTGCCCTAATCCACGCCAGTACCCTGTGGCGGGCGTTCGTTCGCGTCCGGTCGGTGTTGTTCCACGTCCCACCGCCGATGCGAAAACTGCTGCGCCAGGCCATGAAAGCCGGATGGTGGGTCGTCACCCCCTGGCGCACCCCGGCGCGCATCCACTTCCTCAGGAATCGAGCCACCGCCGAACGAGCGGCCGTGCCACTTCGGCGACCATTGATGCCGACGGGTGACGAGCCATTGCCACGGCCTGGGTATACCTACGCGCCGCCCGCCCTGGATTCGGCCGCAATGGACAGGACGCTCCGATCGCTGTCGCGGCTAGTCTCGTTCTCGGTGGTCGTTCCCGTCTATGACACCGACCCCGAGTTGCTGATGCGCATGATCGCATCGGTCGAATCGCAGTGGTACACCAACTGGGAACTGATTCTGGTCGATGACCACAGTCCATCTCCTCAGACGCGACAAGTATTGGATGATCTCGACGACCCACAGATCACCGTCATCAGGCTCGAGGAAAACAAGGGCATCTCTGGCGCCACCAACGCGGGTATCGAACGCGCGCATGGCGATTTCATTGTGTTCCTGGATCACGACGACGAGTTGACCGTCGATTGCCTGTACGAGCTTGCCTTGTGCATCGATCGTGACGATCCGGATTTTCTCTATAGTGACGAAGACAAGCTGGATGTCGATGGCAGTTTCCGCGACCCCTTCTTCAAGCCGGACTGGTCACCCGACACGTTGATGAGCACGATGTACACGTGCCATGTCTCTTGTGTCAGGCGATCCCTGGTGCTCGAAGTCGGGGGATTGCGGAGTGAATACGACGGCAGTCAGGACTGGGACTTGGTGTTGCGGATCACCGAGCGTACCAGCCGGATCTCGCACATTCCCAAGGTGCTCTATCACTGGCGCATCATTCCCGAGTCCTGCGCATCCGATCTGCAAGCCAAGCCCTACGCCATCGACGCCAGCAGGCGCGCCCGTGAAGACGCCCTTCACCGGCGCGGATTGGCGGGAGAACTCGTCCCCGTGCCCGGACTACCGGGATACTTCCGTACGCACTATTTCCTCAAGGACGAGCCACTGTTTTCCATCATCATCCCCAGCAAGAACAACGGCGCCGTCCTGAAAACCTGCATCGACAGCATCTTCAAGAAGACCGCTTACCGCAAATTTGAAGTGGTGGTGATCAACAACGGTTCGACCGATGCGGCAACCTTGGACTATCTGGCCGATTTGCGTGCGGCGAAGCAGGTTGTCGTGCTGGACCATGACGTCCCGTTCAATTATTCGGAAATCAACAACCTTGGTGTCCGGCACGCCAAGGGTGACATTCTGGTTTTTCTGAACGATGACACGGAAGTTCTATCAGAGCAGTGGCTGGACTGGATGGGTGGATATGCGCAGCTGCCGCACGTTGGCGCGGTGGGAGCCAAGCTGCTGTATCCGGAGCGGTACACGGTTCAACACAGCGGCGTCATCAACCTTCGGTGCGGACCTAGCCATGCTTTTGTGAGCATGGATGCCGCGCATTCGGGATACTTCCATCGCAACCTGCTGGAGTACGACTGGCTGGCCGTGACCGGTGCCTGCATGATGGTCGAACGCAGCAAGTTCGAGAAAATCGGTGGATTCGATGAAAGTCTTGCCGTTGCCTACAACGACATAGACCTGTGCTTCAGGTTGCACAAGAACGGCTTGTTCCAGATCGTCTGTCCAGGCATCACGTTGCTCCACTACGAATCACTGAGTCGTGGGAAGGACACCCATGACGCCAAAAAGTTGGCGCGTCTGGACAGGGAACGCGAGCTGTTGTTTCGCAAGCACCCTGACCTTCTTGGCAGGGATCCGTTCCATAACCCGAATCTTGATCCTGACGATCCGTATTTCGGAATGCGCGCGGCTCCCCATACTTTCACGAGTTTTGCGGCGTCAGACCATGTTCTTGAGCTGCGGCCGGGAGGCGTGCAGTGCTCGCTCGATACTGTCAACGGCCAGCCCGCGACGGATTTCGCGCAAGTGCCCCGTGAGTCGATCGTCACATTTACAGGGTGGGCCGGTGATGGCAGTGGACATGCTGCGGGGCAATTCGCGATCGTTCTGAAAGACAATTCGCGAGGCTACTACGCGTCCGCGATCACGGGCGTACCGCGGCCGGATGTCGTGGATGCATTGGGCGCCGCCAGCATGGCAAGAAGCGGTTACCGCCTTACAGCGTCGCTTGCAGGGGTCCAGCCGGGAATCTATAGGCTGTATGCTGTGAACCCGGGTAATTTCAATGTGGCAACCGGATTGGCAACGCGACTCGTTGTGCAATGATGCGAAGAGTGCGGAGCCTTGGTTGGCTGAATATCAGGACGAATGAGGTACCGTTATGCGCAGGGTGCATGGATGAAAACAACGCTTATCGTTCGACCGGTCCAGGATTGATGCGACGGCACAATTCGAGCATGACTTTTCAAGGCGAGGTTCAGCACGTGGATTTGACAGATCACCGTGATAATCCGCGGTTGACCATAACTGTCCCCATATTTAATGAAGTTGATAACATCGCCCCGCTATACGACAAAATTTGTGCGGCAATGGATCAGCTTGGACTATCGTGGGAGTTGGTGCTCGTTGACGATGGAAGCCGGGATGGTTCATCTGCGCGGCTGGATGCGGTTGCAAGCGAGGATGCGCGCGTCACCGTAGTGCACTTCGCGCGCAATTATGGCCAGACCGCGGCGATGATGGCGGGCATGGATCATGCCCGTGGCGACATCATCGTGCCGATGGACGGAGACCTGCAGAACGACCCCGCGGATATCGCAACATTGCTGGCGAAGCTCGATGAAGGCTTCGACGTGGTCTCCGGCTGGCGCAAGGATAGGCAGGATCACGCGATCAAGCGGAATCTGCCGAGCCGGCTCGCCAATGGCTTGATCTCGCGCGTTTCGGGCGTGCATCTCCACGACTACGGATGCTCGCTCAAGGCCTATCGGCGCGACGTGCTGGAAGGCGTGAAGCTGTATGGCGAGATGCACCGTTTCGTGCCGATCTATGCGGCATGGAACGGCGCGCGCGTCACCGAGATTCCGGTCACGCACCATCCCCGTCTGCACGGTGAATCGAAATACGGGCTCGAGCGCATCATCAAGGTGGTGCTTGACCTTCTGGTGGTGAAGTTTCTGTTTCGCTACGCGGGAAAACCCATCTACGTGTTCGGGGGTTTCGGACTGCTCAGTATCATGCTTGGGTTCCTCGCAGGCGTTTGGGCTGTCGTGTTGAAAGGGTTCTACGGCACCGCATTCGTTCAGACCCCGCTGCCATTGCTGTGTGTGTTTTTGGGTGCGACAGGCATGATGAGCATATTGATGGGTTTGCTGGCGGAAATGCTCAATCGCACGTATCACGAATCCCAGGGTAAACCGGTGTACAGGGTCGCGCGGGTCGTCCGTGCCGCGGATAGGGCCTGATCATGTGCGGCATTGCCGGTTTCATCGGCGCAGGCGACCGCGCCGTACTCGAACGGATGGCTGCCCGCATCGTGCACCGGGGCCCCGACGATGATGGCTCCCTGATCGTTTCCGATGAGCGTGTGCATTTTGGTTTCCGCCGCCTGGCCATTCTCGATATCGAGGGTGGCCGGCAGCCGATGACGACGGCCGACGGCGCGCTGACTGTCGTCTTCAACGGCCAGATCTACAATTTCCGCGAGCTACGCGAGGAACTCACGAAACTCGGCGCCCGCTTTATCACTGATCATTCCGATACCGAGGTTCTGTTGCACGGCTGGCGGCGCTGGGGCGAGGATCTGCCCAACCACCTCAACGGCATGTGGGCGTTTGCGCTTTACGACCGCGTTCAACACCGCGTGTTCTTCTCGCGCGACCGGTTTGGGAAGAAACCGTTGTTTTGGTATCACCGTGATGACACGTTTGTATTCGCCTCCGAACTGACCGCACTCCGTGAGCACCCGGCTGTTCCCACCGCGCTGTCGCGGCGCGCGCTTCAGAAATATTTCGCTTACGGGTATGTGCCGGCGCCGCTCACATTTTTCGACGGCGTGCAAAAACTGCCGGCCGGCCACAATCTCAGCCTTGAGCTTCGCGATCACACGGTGCGCATTGCGCGCTACTGGGAGTATCAGCCGGAACCCTTCGAGGAGCCTCCAGCCAATGCCGAGCAGCGCTGGAGCGAAGAACTTGCCGCGCGACTCGATAGGGCGGTGGCGCGTCGCCTCATCGCCGACGTCCCGGTGGGTTGCTTCCTCTCCGGCGGCATCGATTCGTCCATGGTGGCCGCGCTCGCGCTCCGCCAGGCTGGTATTGGACGCCTCAAGACGTTCTCCATAGGTTTCGAGGAGGCGACCTTCGACGAGACCCACTATGCGCGTCTGGTTGCGAAGCACATCGGTGCCAATCATCAGGTCGAAACATTGTCGATCCAGCGGGCACTCGATTTGTTGCCCCAGATCGCGGCGCGCTGGGACGAGCCGATCGCCGATTCCTCACTGTTGCCGACTTTCCTGCTTTGCCAGCATGCCCGACGTCAGGTGACCGTGGCACTGGGGGGCGATGGCGCGGACGAACTTTTTGCCGGTTACGACCCGTTTCGTGCGCTGCGCTACGCGCGCGCGTACTCGAAGTGTATTCCCCGACCCGTCCATCGCGCCATCGAACTGGTGGCGGCGCGTTTGCCAGTGTCGCACCGTTACATGAGCTTCGATTTCCGCTTGAAACGTACCCTGCGTGGGCTCGACTTTCCATCGAACCTCTGGCTGCCGGTGTGGATGGCCCCGCTCGCGCCGAGCGAACTCGACGAATTGTTCAACGCGCCGCTAAATCCCGAGGATGTGTTCAGCGAGGCAATCGATGCTTGGGAGGGCTGCGCATCCAATGACCCGATCGAGCGGACGATTGCGTTTTACATTCGTCTTTACCTGCAGGACGACATTCTGGTTAAAGTCGACCGTGCCAGCATGTTGAATTCGCTTGAAGTGCGGGCGCCGTTCCTCGACTCTGATCTGGTGGAATTCGTGCGTCACTTGCCGGCGGACATGAAGCTTCGCGGCAGCACCACCAAGTACCTGCTGCGCAAAGTGGCTGCCCCGCTGCTACCTGCGGAGATCCTGACGCGGAGCAAGCAGGGATTCGCGGTTCCAATTGGGCAATGGTTCGCAGAAGGTACCCTGAAGCCAAATCCGGCGGCAGGCATAAATGTGGCGTTTTGGGATCGATTGAGCTGCGAGCATGCGGCGCATCAGCGTGACCACCGCATGGCTTTGCAGGCGCTGCTAGCAATTTCACCATTAGGTGCGTCGTTGACCGCGAGGGTCAACTGATGCTGCAAACCGAGACGCTGAATCATTGCCCTGTCTGCGGCAGTAAGAGCCTGCGTCGATTGCTTATCGCGCCTGATTACGAATCTCATACGGGCATCTACGGCGTCGATGAATGTCTCAGCTGCGGAATTGGCATCACGAATCCACGCCCTCTTGAAGAGGAGCTGCCCAAGTTGTATGAGGAGCGCAGTACCGCCGATTTTCCCCGTATGGACGGTTTTGCGCAGCGATTGCGCGATCATGTTATCGACCGCTACCTCGATGGACAACTCGGCGCGACGACGGCAGTGCAAAACGCGACGTTCTCGACACTCGATTACGGCTGCGGTGATGGCGCGCTCGTGCGAGGCTTGCTCCGTATGGGTCGCAGCCGTAAGTGCAAGGTTAATGTGACGGCGGTGGACTTTCACAATGCCGCGCCACCTGGCTTGGTTCACCTGGGAGCAGATGTCGTTTATCAGTCGAATGCTGCTTGGCACGCGAGCCCAAGCCAATACGATGCCATCTTCCTGCGCCACGTGCTGGAACATCATCCTGAACCGCTGCGACTGCTTCAAGTGTTCGCCGCTGCGCTCCGTCCAGATGGCCATTTGTTCATTGAGGTGCCAAACCGACGCAGTGTTTGGGCGCGTGTTTTTGGCAAGCATTATTTTGGATACTACCTTCCCCGGCACTTGTTCCATTTCGATCGCGTTAGCCTTGATAGCACATTGCATCGTGCTGGATTCCAACACGTTGAGGTGCGCTTGGCGCACACGCCGTTAATTGGAAGTTCGCTCGGATACTTGACTGGGCGCGGGATCAGCAATACCGGATTACTTGGCCTCGCCACTTACCCCTTACAGGTTGGCGTCGACGCGATCTGCGGCAGGTCGACCACACTGCGTGCAACCGCCGGCAATCATGGCTGACGTCTCGCTGTGCATACCAGTATTCAACTCTGCTGCGTTCCTCGACGAAATGTTCGCATGCCTCCGCGATCTTACCCCACCGCCTTTCGAGATCGTGTTTCTTGATGACGGATCCAACGACGACTCCTTGGCTCGACTGAGTTCCTTCGCCGCCACGTCCTCTATTGCTGCGCCGGTGCGTGTGCTTGCAAATGAGCGCAATTCAGGTATCGCTTCTGCCTACAACCGCCTCGCGCGCGAGGCTCGTGGCGAGTGGGTGCAGCTACTCGATGCAGACGACCGGCCCGTGGAGAGCGACTATTTCGAGCAAGTGCAGGTGGCATTGACGGTGGACTGTGATCTTGTAATTACGGGCCTTGACAGCAATGCGGCACCACTCGCGTGGCTTGCCCGGCTCCTTGGGCACTTGGTGCCGCGTCGCCCGCCACCTTGGTGGCCGTTGCTCGGCTCCTTTGCGACACGGGCGGGAGTGCTGTATAGGCGCCAACGTCTGCTCGTACTGCCTTTCCCCGACCCAGCTTGGCCTGGTTCGGACGTAATCCACCTGCTGGAATTGCGCAATTCGGGTCGGTGCACTTTCCTGAGCAAGCCGCGCCTGTTTTATCGCGTGCACTCTGGCGCAGAATCGAGCCGATCGCGCAATTACGTTAATTATGCCCACCAGCTTGCCCGCTTCGGACTGTTAACTCGCTGGGCGTATCGTTTCGATCTCGCGATGCGGCGAGTGGGGCAGCGATGGATGCGACGACAATGATTTTTTGGGCGCCAGTACACGGCGTAAGTTTTCCAGCAACGCTCTGCTTACAGCGTTTCTGCTGCGAGAGCGGCATTCATTGACCTCATGCGCATCGTACTGAAAGCGCTTTTTGGGTTGCTGCTCGTGGCGCTGCTCGTTTGGCGTCTCGACCCGTATGCTATCGGTATGGCGCTCGCGCGTTACCGCTGGCCTTGGTTAATGGGTGGACTTGCACTAATGGTGGCTTCATGGCCGGTCGCCGCCATGCGTTGGAAGCTGTTCGCAAATCGCTTTCGTTATACGCGCTTGCTCGGCCTAACCCTCGTCGGACAGTTTTACGCAATCGCGTTACCTGGCCAACTGGCTGGCGAAGTGGTGAAGGCATGGCGTTTGGCAAAAGGCCAGGCAGACGCCGAGCGGCTCGCAGCTACTGTCTTGCTGGATCGCATCATCGGAACTATCTCATTGCTGGTCGTCGCCGGCGCTGGCATTGCATTCTCCACAAGACGGTTGCCCAAGGGGTTGGCGCCATTCTTCGCTTCGCTGATATTTATCTGTGCGTTGGGTATTTTTGCTCTCAATCTTGCGCCGATGCGAAATACTGTGTTGCGGGTTATCGCGCGCTTGGACCATACACGCTTGGAACATGTTGGTCGATCGCTTCGGCGCGCAATTGAGGCTTGGCGCGAGTTCGGGCAATCCCCTCAACGTCTCGCGGCAAGCTTGGGATTGGGCTTAGTATTTCAGTTGCTCGGCATGTGCATGTTTGTGTTGCTCGCGGATAATTTGGCTATCCACTTACCCTTGGCTGACTGGGCATGGATTCTTGGCGTGGTTTCGCTTGCGGTTCTAATCCCGGTATCAGTCGGGGGCATCGGGCTGCGTGAAGGTGCACTTGTGGGGTGCCTGGGCTTCCTCGGGATATCCGGCGAGAAGGCGCTCGCCTTATCATTCGGCATCTTCGCGATGACCTTGTCTGGCGCTATAGTTGGTGGCGTGTTGGAGTTGATAGAAAGCTTGCGACGAGAGCGTTTACCAGCAAAATCACGCGACCTCACTTGAGCTCATACGAAATTCGCTGGGTTCGTTCAGATTCAAGCGGAGCCGGGTAAATTCAACTTTGTACGCTTGGAATATGGATTCGCACATACCGAGACGAGCGATTGCACACAGAGACAATGCACCGTGGACAACGTGAAAACAACCAATTTTGCGGCTGCAATCTCCATAAAATACGGTCGTCTGGTATTGCCAGTCATGATGGTCGGCCTATGGGGTGCTGCATTTATCGTACTCGTGCTGTTGCCGAGGGCCGCTGGCGCACAGCATATTTTGAGAAGCAGCGCCATAGCGGCCGCCGAAATTGCAGTAATCCTATTCGTATTGGGCTGGGCAGTGGTTTCAAAGGTCCGTTTTCAGTGGATGGTGGTCGCGTGTATGACCTTAGCATCTGGATTGATACTTGCCATGTTGATTGCGAGTCCTACAGCAAAATCAGTTCATCCGGATGAGTTCTCACATTTGGGAGCATATGACTACTATGTGAATCACTGGCTACCGCCTGCGGTAGGTGATCCCGCAACGGCTCCCTCAACTTCGGTATGGGGGACTTCATATTTGTCTGGGTTGGATGTTGTTTATGAGATCGCGGCGAAGTCAACCGGCGAATTAAGAACGCTTACATCTAATAATTTGCTGGCTTGCCGTTTCTTTCAATTTGGGATTTGGGGAGTCCTGTGCATTTTTGCGGTTTATAACCGTCGATGGGCTTTTGTGCTTTCAGTCATGTTGCTATCTCCGCAAATATGGTACATATTTTCGTATTTTAACTCAGATGCTTTTCCATTGGCTTTGTCCATGATTGCAGCGGGACTTATTTCTAATGAGAAGGGCGGACTCGGAGCATTTCTGGAATCTGGCGACACGCGAAATCCAGCCTTATGGGTAGCGGCACTTTGCATCGGACTGATATTGGTTTCCAAGGCGAATTATTTGCCGGTCGTGCTCGTATTCCTGCTTTGGCTCGCCGTCACGCATTTGAGATTGCGATTGCACACGGTTGTGCTAGAGATAATTGGAGCATTGTTGGTCGGTACAAGCGTATTTGTAAAGAGTGTGCCGCGCATTTCTGGATGGCACGTGCCTTTTGAGCTGGCGGGCATCGCTTTCGCCGCAGGCGGGTTCGTATTTTTTGTTTGGCGTTGCTGGCGGGATGAGGAGAAGCGTGCGGTTTTTGCACGTTTGGTATCTTTCACGTTGCTGTGTATCGTTGTTGCGGCGCCTCGAGTTGCATGGGATATACATGTCAATGGTTGGCCAGCGCAGAAGGCCGAACGAATACAGGCGGTCGAGGAGGCTCGGGCTGCGCCGGAATTCAAGCCCTCGGTTATTGTGCAAGGAAAAGGGTATCCGACAATTGATCTCGCGGCGCGAGGTGTCTCACTGTTTGACGTTGCTTTCTCCCAGTACCACTGGGCAGCCACCAGCTTGGCTAGTGCCTTCGGCATTTATGGTTACATGACTATCTCGGCGCCAAACTGGTTACATCACTTGCTGTATGTCATTGTAGGTTTGTTAGTTCTTCTTCTGCTGTATTCCCTACAAAAAAATGTACCTGAGCAGTGGATCGCTTTGACGGCCGTTGTGATGGGTGGCGCCGTTCTGGTCCTTGCGAGTTCATTGTTATTGAGTTGGACGGCCGAGTTGCAGGCGCAAGGTAGGTATCTGTTCGCCATACTGCCCATGATTGCTTTGCTGTTGGGAGCAAGACCAGCGCAGTTGCCCAAGCGAAGCTTAGCTCTGCTCGTCGGCGCCGCCTTCGTCTGCTCAGCAGGTTCATTTGCGTTTGTGGCACTGCCCGCGTTGGCGGGATGACTCGCAATCGCGGTAAGTGTGCTTCGGCTGCGCCAGCCGCGGTGTTGTAGGGTCGGTATTTGTGACGGAGCCCAGGCCCCGCGAACCGATGGGTCGCCAATGTTCGATGGCGGCGGGGTATCTGATCCAATGAACCAAGCTGATGCGGAGCGCGCGCGGTGAATTCCCTCGTATTCTTCACCATTGCCTCGCGCAATTACCTTGCATACGCACTGACGCTGATGCAGTCGGTGGCAGCGCAGCATCCGGAATCCAAACGCTACCTGTGCCTTGTCGACGAGCGAGCCGACGATCCGGCGCTGGACACGGATCTGTTCGAAACGGTCACGATCGACCAACTCGGGCTGCCGGATTTCGACGCATTCGTGTTTCGCTACGACATCATGGAACTGAATACGGCTGTCAAGCCGTACATGTTCGAGTGGCTGAGGATGCATCATCCAGAAGCAGGTCTGGTGTATCTGGATCCCGACATTTACGTATTGCGCCCACTGGATGAAGCCGCGCAGGCTTTTGCGGACGGCAAGCTTGTCGTACTGACCCCGCATCTCAACGAACCGCTGCCGGACGATGGACGATTCCCAACCGAACTGTCGCTGATGCGCACCGGCGTGTACAACTGCGGCTTTATCGCGATCAGTGCCGCGCACCCGCGAAGCGGTGCGCTGATCGACTGGTGGTCACGCAAGCTGGAGTTCGATTGCATCGTAGATCTGGAAGCCGGCCTGTTCACCGACCAGAAGTGGATGGACATGGCGCCGGCGCTTTTCCCGGACGTAGAGGTGCTTCGCCACGACGGTTACAACGTGGCGTATTGGAACCTTGCGTCGCGGCCAGTCACGCGCACGGCAGACGGCGCATATCGAACCAATGGCGTGCCGCTGGTATTCGCTCACTTTTCCGGTGTGCATCTCGGCCAGCCGGGCATCTATTCCAAGCACCAGAACCGTTTCGATGCCGGCAATATCGGCGGGCTGCGCCCGCTTTACGATGAGTACTTGGGCAAGCTGCGCGAGAACGGTCAGCCACGACATGCGCTGAAGCCGTATGCATACGGTCACTTTCCCGACGGCGAAAAGATTGCGCCGGCGCTGCGAAGAGCCTACGGTCGCCATTTCGACATCAATGCCGAACGTCCCGAACCCCATCCATTGCAAATGGACCGTAGTCTGTTCAACCGCGCCTGTCCGGAGCTCCCGGAAGTGCCAAGGCTTCCGATCAGCCACGTGATGTACGAAATCTGGAGGATGCGCGGAGAACTCCGCGAATTGTTCAACCTGTACACGACCGAGGGACGGGAAACCTTTATTCGGTGGTATATCGACAACGCGGCAGCCGACATGGGACTTGCCGGCGCCTACATTCAGCCCATCCGGAAGCAGTTCCGGCCCGCGGCGCCGCATGCGGGTTGGCGCGTGCGCAAACGTGTGGGCGGGGCAGTGCTGCGGGTGCTGGGGTGGGGAAAGCAGCATGGCGGGCTGGCGCGGCTGTACGCGCGCATTCCGCTGTCCTGGCGACTGGCCCTGCGCCGGCGGGCACACGCCGCGGTCGGCATGCCGCTGCCGCCGCTGCCGTTTCCTGCCGGGGTCCGCAAGTTGCGGCAGCGACGTGCGCCGAGCGCATCCTTGGTGAGTCCCGGTTTGAACATGCTCGGATACGCGTGCGGCGAGTTCGGCATCGCCGAGAACGTGCGTTCCTATGCGCGGGCACTTGAGCAATCCGGCCACCCTTTCCTGATCTTCAACTTCGATGTGGGTGCGGCCAGTCGCGAGCAGGACCACTCGATGGAGCGGCACTTTTCCGACACCCTGCGTTACGCCGACAACGTGTTCTTCATCAATGCCGACCAGATGCAGATCGCCCGTGATGTGCTGGGCCGGGAGGCCTTTGCGGGCCACCACAACATCGGGTTTTGGGTGTGGGAATTGGAAAAGTTCCCGCGCGACTGGCACGGCGCGTTCGGCCTCGTGGACGAAGTGTGGGTGCCCACGAATTTCGTGCGTGAGGCGATTGCAGCGTGTACCGACAAGCCGGTGCTGCGCATGCCCAAGGCAATCGAATTCGAGGTGCCGGCCGGCATGGATCGCGTGCAGTTCGGCTTGCCGCCGGACGAGTTCGTTTTCCTGTTCAGCTATGACTTCAACAGCTTCATCGCGCGAAAGAATCCGGAAGCCGTGATCGCCGCATTTCGCCGCGCGTTTGAGGACAGCGCCTCGGGTGTACGGCTGCTGGTGAAGTCGACCAACGGAAACCGGTTTCCGGACAAGCTGGAAGCGCTCAAGCGCAGCGTCGCCGACGATCCGCGCATCGAGATCCGCGACGGATTCCTGTCGCGCGAGGAAATGTTCGGATTGCAGAATGTGGCGGATTGCTATGTGTCGCTGCACCGTTCCGAGGGCTTCGGGCTCGGGATGGCGGAGTGTATGTATCTCGGCAAGCCGGTGATCGCGACTGGGTATTCCGGCAATCTCGATTTCATGAATCGCGACAACAGCCTGCTGGTCGATTGCAAATTGATCGCAGTGCGCGACGGCGAATATCCGTACTGGCAGGGACAGCACTGGGCTGATCCTGATATCGGCCATGCAGCGCGCCTGATGAAGCAGGTATTCGATGATCGCGAATTCGCGCACCGCATCGGTGCGGCAGCGGCGGCGAGCATTCGCCGTTCCAACTCGAGAGCGGTGTGCGGTGCTGCGGTCACCGCGCGGTTGCAGGAGATCGACCGGCGGCGGACGGCTGCGTAAATGGGGAGACAAGACCAATGCGGTGAAGAGTTGACGACCTGCCCAGGGTATGCCCGATATGTCGGCAACGGTCGCAAACGGAATCAAGCGCAATTTGCACGGTGCCTGTCACGGCGGGCAATGCGGGTGGTGCTTCCCCTCGTCTTGCTGGTTGTCGGAGGAAACGTATTGGCGGCGCAGGCCACCGGCGGGGGCGCGGCGCAGTCTGTCGACGTGTTCACCGCGGTTCGGGCTGGCATGTTTTCGGGCGCGCAGCCCGCTGGGGCGAGTTGCAGTGTCGATCTGGTGAACAACACGATCGCGCGGGACGCGGCGATTGATCACCAGGGTTCCGCCAGCTTCAAGGGCTGGGCGGGCGACAAGGCGACCGGCAAGGTTCCGGCGGTGGTGTCTCTGGTTCTCGTCGGCGCGAAGGATTTCTACGTGCAGGCTCACACGGGTGGCGATCGTCCGGACGTTGCGGCGGTCTTGCACAATCCCGCCTTTGCGCGATCCGGGTTTCAGGTAGCCGCGTACTTGCCCGGGATTCCCGTGGGGGACTATGGCATCACCCTCTATTATCGGATCGACGGGAAAGAGATGATCTGCCCGACCCATATCACGGTGTCCGTACAGTGACGGGGCGTCCAGAAGTCGACGATGTTGGCGCCAGGCCCATGGCGGCGGACCGGCTGCGTCCGGAGGTGACCGGCAGGTATGCATCCGTGGCAACGTCCAGCCCTGCATGTGAACCGGACGACGGGAGATCGGTGGTGCCCGGATCCGCAAGGGTGCGGCGCTGGATCGGATTCTCCGCAGCCAACGCCGAGCGGTGGAGCCTCTGGATCTGTTTCCTGACCGCGCTGGTGGTGACGTTCTCGCTGTATCCGGGATGGTTCTTCTTCGACAGTTCGCAGCAATGGGCTTGGGCGCGCCAGTTCGTCGTCAACGGCTGGCCGCATCATCTCAGGGAATACATAGTCACTTCGCACTGGCCCATCTTCAACACGATCATCAACGTTCCGTTCTACTGGCTGACCCACGAGGCGGGCCTGTACATTCTCGTCCAGGCGTTCGCGTTCAATGTCTCGCTGTTCCTGGTCGGGCGCGCCTTGATCGGCCGACGATCGCTCTGGCTGCTGCTTTTCACGCTCGTGATGGTGCTGTCGCCCATCAGCATGAACATGTCGGTGTTCCAGTCGTCGGACACCATCGTCGCGACTTGTGCGTTGGTGATCGTGGCGATGATCGTCGATGACGCGATCAGCCTAGGCTGGCGTGCGTTTTGGGTGGGAATCGCAGTGGTGATGATGTCGCTGATTCGTTACAACGCACTCACCGCGTCGATTCCATTGGCGATCCTGTTTTACTGGGCGATACGCGGCCAGTGGGGTGCCAGGCGGTCCGCGCAGGCCGTGGCCGGAATCTTGTTGGTGACCGTGTTGAGCGTAGGCGCGGCACGCGCGTACGAGCACACCGCCTACCAGCGCGATTCGGCGCCGGAGGGACCGGCCCTGCGGCTGCTCGCTGCGTCGCGATCGACCCCTGATCCTGTCGTCCACGCAGTCGTGGACCCGCGCGTCCAGGCCAACCCGCAGTTGCGGCAACCGTTGGGCCCGGATTGTTACAGTGCTGGATATATGTGTCCCCAACTCGGCGGGCCGTGGGAAGGATTGTCCACGAGGAGGGTCATGCGTGCGTATCTCCATCTCATGACGGACCACCCGGTCATCTTCCTGCGCGTCAATGGACGCTTTGCCTGGTATGCGCTGGGGCTGGGCGGACCCTTGGAAGCGCGGCAACTGGGACGTTCCGATATTCCTGCTCCTTTCCCCGCCGCCCGCATGACCTTTAATCACCGCCGCCTCGCCATGTTGTCGGCATTCCACGCGGCGCTGGGATTGTTCGATGGGCTTGCCGCGCGCGCAGCCTACATTTTTCTGCTGGGGCTGGCGGCGTCGCTCTGCTTGTGGCGTTCGCGTCTGATCGTTGCGTATGTGATCCTCTCGGTAGGCTACGCGGTGCCGATCCTGCTGCTGGCGAGCGATGCCAACTTCCGTTATCTGTTCCCTGTCACGATCACCGGAATGGCCATTCTCACGGCCGCTTGCTGCGTATTGGCGCGCAGGATCATGACGGCCGCTGCCCGCGCCCGTGGGTTTGCGTAAAACGGACACCGAACGCTCGTTACATTGCTGAGCGGTCGAACCTTGCGGCTGCAGTCGCTTCGTGAGTAATGGCCTTCTCGATGTCGGCAGGTGGTTGCAAGCGGCCGAGTTTGACTTGTTCAAGCACGTCTTCAAGCAATACTCTGTTGATCCGGACCAGGTCGGCGACGATTCCCAGCGTGAACGAGATGAACGCGGCGACCAGCAGGACCGCACCCACGATGAGCGAGCGGATGTGGTGCGGACCGAAGATCAGGTAATCGTGAACGGTAGCTGCCTTCCACAACACGTGGACGAAAGGGGCGAGACCGAGAATCAGCAGGATGAACCCGAGGCTGAGAAAGACCGCGTAGGGCCGGTACATGATGAAAGACCGTGCGATCGTGACGGCCGAACGGCGCACGTGCTGCCAGTTGGACTTGAACTGGCGCGATTCGCGCAGCTTTCGATTGGTCGGGATGGTCACGTATCCCAGGGCGTGATGCTTGTGCGCGGCCTGGATCGTGGTTTCGGTCGCGAAGCTGTACTCGGCGATGACATTCAATTGCATCGCGGCCTTGCGGCTGTACGCGCGAAAGCCGCTGGTGGCGTCCGGTACTCTCGTACCGGCGGCCCGGTTCAGCACCCAGGTTCCGAATTTCTGCAGGAACTTCTTGGTTGGGGAGAAATGTTCGATATTTTGCGTGTCCCGGTCGGCGATGACTGCGTCGGCCTTGCCTTCGAGGATGGGCCGGATCAACTCTGGGATGCGCTCCTGTTTGTACTGGTTGTCGCCATCGGTCAGCGCGATGATGTCCGCGCCGAGTTCCAGCGCGCGCATCAGGCCGTCGCGAAAGGACCGGCTCAATCCCTGGTTTTTCAGGTGATGCACGAAATGGAGCACTCCCAGTCGTCTTGCGACTTCTACCGTTCGGTCGGTGCAGCCGTCGTCGATGATGAGGATCTCGACGCTGTCGACGCCCTCGATGAACCGGGGGATGCTCGCGAGGACCAGCGGCAACGTGCGCTCCTCGTTCAGGCAGGGGATCATGACGATGAGTTTCACGGCGACCTCCGGCGGTGCGTCGGATGGAGATTGTATTTCGCGATTGCCGCCCGGTATCAGTATGTCGCGAATGCTGGCAGGTACCTGCGCGGTATGTCGGTGTGAGGGGTGTATGGCGCCCCGCGCTGCGCGTTGCGGTCCTCGCCGCGACGATTGTCGCGTTTGCGGTCTATGTGGCGAAACATCCGGAACTGCTCCGTGAGCTCGGACAAACACCACTGTGGGTCGTGACGGGCTTGTTGCTGCTCTACGTCGGATGGTTCGCGGCGCTGGCGCTGACGGTCCAGGCGACGCTGCGCCTGTGCCGGGTTCCGCTCGCTTTCGGAGAACTCGGCCTCTTGACGGCTTATTCCACGCTTGTGAATTTCTTCGTGCCGGGGCAAGGCGGGCTGGTGGTGCGCGGGCTCTACATGAAAAAGCAGCACGGGCTCGGCATGAAGCGTTATTTGCTCGCTTCTCTCCTGTATTACGCATGCTATGCCGTGGTCAGTGCATTCATGTTGCTGATCGCGAGCCGTCCCTGGTGGCAGACGTGCCTGGGGCTGGCGGTTGCGGGATCGGCCGCAGTGGCCGTGGTCCGATGGTACGCCGGTCGTTCCGCGGAGCGCGCGACGGCGCTGGATCTGAACGTTCGGAGTGTATGCGTGCTGCTGTTGGCGACCCTGCTGCAAGCCTGCGTGCAGGTGGCCGTGTATGGGTTCGAGTTGTATTACGTGGACCCGGGAGTGCGCCCGTGGCAGGCGGTCACCTATACCGGCGCGGCAAACTTTTCGCTGTTCGTGGCCTTGACCCCGGGTGCGATCGGCATCCGCGAAACCTTTCTTTATTTCAGCGAACAGCTTCACCACATCGACACGGCGGCGATCATCGCCGCCAGCGTGATCGATCGCGTGGTGTTCCTGTTGCTGTTGGGACTGCTGTTCCTGTCGACTGTCGCGTTTCACGCCAAACGCGCGTTGCGGCTGGACTGAGCGGTACGGTGCGCGAACAGGGTATGGCTAGAGCGGAGTCCCGAAAAACAACTTGTCATTCCGGACGAGCCTGCGAAGCAGGCGAGATCCGACTCCATTGGCAGGATTGCCAACGCGAACGCCGAAGGCGGCCCTCAGGGCGAGCGCCATGGATGGCGCGAGTCAATCCAGCTGCTGATTTCCGCAATGGCAGATGGATAAACTCGCCGCATCCTGCGGCTCGCCCTTCGGGCCATCGGCTGCGCCGATCTTCGCTCCGGCGTCCTTGCCTCCGCAGTCGGGTTCCCGCGCCGTGAAGCTGGTGCGGGCCCCGGAATGACAATGGAAATTTCTTGCGGGACACCGCACTAGTTGGCAACACGTTCAGTGCGACGGCGCCTTCGCGCGTTTGCTGCTGCGGTAACCGGGCGCTTGCGTGCTCCAGTACGACACGCACGGAATCTTGCTGCGATCGCACCGGTCGGCGTACCTGCGCGTGATCTCGGTGACTTCCTCGAGCAACCCGCTGTTGAGCGTGATCGGGTCGAGACCCAGGTGCAGGAAGCGATCGTTGACCACATGCAGATCGTTCTCGTTGTCCTCGTTGCGCGGATTGGGAATATGGTCCACTTCCACGCCGGTGCGCTCGGCGACCAGCCTGGCCAGGTCGCGCACGCGGTGGCATTCGGTCATCTGGTTGAAGATCTGTACGCGCTCGCCCTTCACGGGCGGGTTCTCCAGCGCCAACTGGATGCAGCGGACCGTATCCTGGAGATGGATGAAAGCGCGGGTCTGTCCGCCCGTGCCATGCACGGTCAAAGGGTAGCCGATCGCGGCCTGCATCAGGAAGCGGTTGAGCACGGTGCCGTAGTCGCCGTCGTAATCGAACCGGTTGATCAGGCGCTCGTCCAGCTTGGTCTGTTCAGTCTGCGTGCCCCACACGATGCCCTGGTGCAGATCGGTCACGCGTACCTTGTCGTTCTTGTTGTAGTAATAGAAGAGCAACTGGTCCTGCGTCTTGGTCATGTGATAGATGCTGCCGGGATTGGCTGGATACAGGATTTCGTTTTCGACCAGCGTTCCGTCATCCGTCTCGAGCTTGACCTTGAGATAGCCCTCGGGAATCTTCATGCCGGCGGTGCCGTAGCCGTAGACGCCCATCGTGCCCAGGTGAGCGATGTGGATGTCCTGCCCGCTCTCGACCACCGCCGCCAGCACGTTGTTGGTGGCGTTCAGATTGTTGTTGACCGTGTAGCGCTTGTGCCAACTGCTCTTCATCGAATAGGGTGCCGCGCGCTGCTCCGCGAAGTGCACCATCGCGTGCGGCTGCCAGGCGTTCAACAGATCCAGCAGACGCTGGTAATTCACCGCGACGTTGAAATTGTGGAAAGCGATGTCGCGTCCGGAAATCTCCTTCCATGCGCGCAAGCGCTCGCTCATCGGACGAATTGGCGTCAGCGAGTTGGTCTCCAGCTCGTTGTCGATGTTGCGGCGCGAGAGGTTGTCCACGATGGCAACTTCGTGTCCTTGCGCGGACAGGTGCAGCGCTGTGGGCCAGCCGCAGAAGCCGTCGCCACCGAGGATGAGCACTTTCATGGTGGATCTCCTTCGTGGCTTCTCAAATAATTTTCCAATTGGGAGTATGCGTTGCGTAACGGCAAAATGAAACCTTTTTAATGCCGACTGCGCGCCTCGCGACCCTCTGTGTCCCGATGTTCTGTGGCCGCCAGACTGGTTGACAGGCTTTGCTATCGATGTGGAGAGCAGCTCGAGCAATCACGCGATATTTGAGCTGAGTGCATCGGCGAGTCCGTTGATGCAGGTTACGATGCTCGTAAACAGCAGCGGAAACGCAATCGACACTGGCGACCTTTTCGAAGGCAGAGATCGAAGCCGACGCAGTGCGGATCCGGTGACGCACGGAGCGTCTGCGGCCATGCGGAAAAACCCATCAATCATTCTGCGGAATCAGCAGCCGCTGAACCGTCACGCCCTGCCGTAAACATCCTCCAGCCGCACGATGTCATCTTCGCCGAGATAGCTGCCCGACTGCACTTCGATCAATTCCAGCGGCGTTTTGCCGGGATTGCGCAGGCGATGCACGGCGCCGAGCGGCAGGAAGGTGCTTTCGTTTTCCGCCAGCAGGAACACTTCGTCGTTGCGGGTCACCTCGGCGGTTCCCGAGACGATCACCCAGTGTTCGGCGCGATGGTGGTGTTTTTGCAGGCTGAGGGCGGCGCCGGGTTTGACGATGATGCGCTTCACCTGGAAGCGTGGCCCCATATCGATGGAATCGTAGCTGCCCCACGGCCGGTACACCTTGCGGTGAAACATGTGTTCCTGCCTTCCGGCCGACTTGATCTTGTCCACCAGCCGCTTGACGTCCTGCACGCGCGCGCGGGGCGCGACCAGCACCGCGTCGGGTGTGTCGACGATCACGATGTCCTCGAGGCCGAGCGCCGCGACCAGCCGCCGATCGGTACCGCGCACGAAACAGTTGCGGCTGTCGATGGCGATCACGTCACCTTCCAGCCGGTTGCCGTCGCGGTCGCGATCGGACGCGGCCCACAGCGCATCCCAGGAACCGATGTCGCTCCACGCGCAGCTCACCGGCACCACTACCGCGCGCGTCGTCTTTTCCATCACCGCGTAGTCGATCGAGTTGTCCGGCGATGCGGTGAACGCTTCCCTGTCGATGCGTACGAAGTCCAGGTCGCTCTTCGCCTTTGCGAAGGCGGCCTTGCTTGCCGCGTGCATCGCCGGTGCGTGCTGCTGCAGTTCGTCGAGATAGCGCGATGCCTTGAACAGGAACATCCCCGAATTCCATTCGTAATCGCCGGCGTCGACGTAGCGCTTCGCCGTCGCGGCGTCCGGCTTCTCGATGAATTGGCCGACGCGGAAACCGGCGTTGTCGAGCGGCTCGGCGCGCTTGATATAGCCGAAGCCCGTTGCGGGACTTTCCGGCCGGATCCCGAAAGTGACCAACCAGTCTTGTTCGGCCAATGGCAAAGCCTTGTCGACGGCACTCGCAAAGCTGGCCGTGTCACCGATCAGGTGATCAGCCGGCAGCACCAGCAACGTGGCGTCCGGATGCGTTTTCTGCGCCTGCCATGCGGCGAGTGCAATGGCCGGGGCCGTGTTGCGCGCCAAGGGCTCCAGCAGGATGGAGGCACCCTCCATGTTCAGTTCGCGTAACTGCTCAGCGACCAGGAACCGGTGGTCCTCGCTGCAAACCACGATGGGGGCTGCGACACCCGCGAGCTTGCGCGTACGCGCGACCGCTTGCTGGAACAGCGAGGAATCGCCGCTCAACGCGAGAAACTGTTTTGGATAGTTCTTGCGGGAGAGCGGCCAGAGACGGGTGCCGCTGCCGCCACTCAGGATGACCGGGATCAGCATGGTGTCGATCTCCGCCTTGTTTGATCGTACGCTCAGCTCGCGAGTCCCTCGCTCAGCTCGCGAGTGCCTCGCGCAGGGCAGCATACAGGTCGAGTGCCTGCGGATTCGCCAGCGCATCGGTGTTTTTGACGGCCTCGCCATGGATCACCGCGCGCACGGCGAGTTCGGAAATCTTGCCTGAGATGGTGCGTGGAATGTCGGCCACTTGCAGGATTTTCGCTGGCACGTGGCGCGCGGTGGTGTTGTCGCGGATCTGTGTGCAAATGCGATCGCGCAGCGCGTCGTCGAGTTGCACGCCGTCGCGCAGGCGCACGAACAGCACGATCCGCTCGTCACCCTGCCAGCGCTGGCCGACGGCGACCGACTCCAAGACTTCGGGCAGTTGCTCGACCTGCCGGTAGATCTCCGCGGTGCCGATGCGCACGCCGCCCGGGTTCAAGGTCGCATCGGAACGGCCGTAGATGATGATGCCTTCGTGCCTCGTCAGCTCGGCGCGGTCGCCGTGGCACCACACGCCGGGCACTCTCGAAAAGTATGCCGCGCGGTATTTCTCGCCGTCCGGATCGTTCCAGAAATACACCGGCATCGACGGGAACGATGCGGTGCAGGCAAGCTCGCCCGGCTGTTCGCGCACCGGCTTGCCCGCATCGTCCAGGATCTCGACTTTCATCCCGAGTCCGCGGCACTGCAGCTCGCCGCGCCACACCGGCAGCACCGGGTTGCCCAGCGCGAAGCAGGAAACGATGTCGGTGCCGCCTGAAATCGACGCAAGCAGCACGCGTTCCTTCACGTCGCGGTAGACGTAGTCGAAACTTTCCGGCGCGAGCGGCGATCCGGTCGACAAGATGGTCTTCAGCGCGTGCAGCTTGTGGGTCTCGCGCGGCTTCAAGCCCATCTTTGCAGTGGCATCGATCCACTTGGCGCTGGTGCCGAAGATGGAAATGCCGACCTCGTCCGCAAGGTTCCACAGCGCGTTGCCGTCGGGATATGTGGGCGAGCCGTCGTAAAGCACCACCGCCGCGCCGACCGCGAGGCTGGACACCAGCCAGTTCCACATCATCCAGCCGCAGGTCGTGTAATAGAAGATGTGGTCCTCGCGCTTCAGGTCCGTGTGCAGCACCAGTTCCTTGAGGTGCTGCAGCAGCGTGCCGCCGGCGCCGTGCACGATGCACTTGGGCTTTCCGGTCGTGCCCGAGGAATACATGATGTACAGCGGGTGGTTGAAAGGCGTCGCCACGAATTCTGGCGGATGATCCTCGCTGCCCACGAAATCATCCCATGTGATGGCGCCGCGCAATCCATCGAGTTGCAGCGACTCACCGGAGTACGGGATCACCACGCAACGTTCGATCGACGGAATCGCGGCCAGTACGTCGCGCACCTTGCCGAGGCAGTCGTGGCGCTTGCCGCCATAGGCGTAGGCGTCGGCGCAGAACAACACCTTCGGTTCGATCTGACCGAAACGATCGACGATGCCATTGACGCCGAAATCCGGTGACGCCGACGACCACGTGGCGCCGAGCGATGCTGTCGCCAGCATCGCGATGATCGTTTCGGGCAGGTTGGGCAGGAATCCCGCGACGCGGTCGCCCTTTTCCACGCCGGCCTGCTTCAGCCCGTGGGCGACGCGCCCGACCATCGCGTGCAGTTGTGCGTAGGTGATGTCGCGCTTGTGTCCCCACTCGTTGCGGAAGATCAGCGCGGGCCTTTCATCCTTGAAGCGCAGCAGGTTCTGCGCGAAATTGAGTTTGACGTCGGGAAACCACGTCGCGCCCGGCATCCTGTCGCCGTCGACCAGGGCCGGTTCGAAATCGCCGCTGGCGCGCACCCCGCAGAATTCCCAGACCAGTTGCCAGAAGCGTGCGGGGTGCCTGATTGAAAAATCGTACAGGGGCGCGTAGCTGCCGATGTCTTCGTTGCCGGTGGCTTCACGTACGAAGCGCACAAAGCGGTGCAGGTTGGTCGCTTCCCTGCGCTCGGCACTGGGGGTCCAAAGTGGAGCGTCGTTCGACATGCCGGGTCCGGATCTGAAAACGGCCAAATTGTAGCCGATCGGCAATCGCCGATTGTCCGGTCAAATGGTGCTTTCCAGCTCCGGCACGAGCTTGAACAGGTCACCGACAAGGCCTATGTCGGCGACTTCGAAGATCGGCGCGTCGGCATCCTTGTTGATCGCGACGATGGTGCCGGCGTCCTTGATGCCGGTGAGGTGCTGGATCGCGCCGGAGATGCCGATCGCGATGTACAGCTCGGGTGCGATGATCTTGCCGGTCTGGCCGACCTGCATGTCGTTGGGACAGTAGCCTGCGTCCACCGCGGCGCGCGAGGCGCCGGCCGCCGCGTGCAGCTTGTCGGCAAGCTTGTAGATGATGTCGAAGTTCTCCTTCGAGCCCAACCCGCGACCGCCCGACACCACTTTCGCTGCGCTTTGCAGGTCGGGGCGTTCGCTGGACGCCTGCTTCAGTTCGACGAAGCGGGTGTGCGAAGGAATCGCTGCGTCGAGCGACAGCGCTTCGATCGGCGCGGCGCTGCTGCCGTCGCCGACCGTCGGCCAGGATGCAGTGCGCACGGTGCCGACCACGATCGCGTCGGCAGGCGCCTCGACGGTGACGATCGCATTGCCGGCGTAGATCGGGCGCATGAAGGTATGGCTGCCGGACACCGACATGATGTCGCTGACCTGGCCGACGCCCAGCAGCGCGGCCACGCGCGGAGCGACGTCCTTCCCGAAGGTGGTCGACGGGAACAGCACGTGGCTGTAGCCATTTTTCGTTGCGGCGGCGATCTGCGGTGCGAGCACTGCAGCCAAGGCGTGCGCGTTCTCGGCACGCGCGACGGTCAGCACCTTCGAGATGCCGTCCAGCTTCGCCGCCTCCGCGGCAACGGCATCGGGCGCGTCGGCCAGCACCAGCACGTCGATGGCGTCGGGTTTCAGTTCCCGCGCGCAGGTGACGCAGCGTGCGGTCGAGGTATTGAGTTGGCCGTTGAGATGTTCGGCGATGATCAGGATTTTGCTCATCATTTCAAATGGTCCTGTTGCTCCCTCCCCCAGCGGGGGAGGGCTGGGGTGGGGGTGCTTCCGACTGGCGTTTGGCCGTTCCGAGATGCCCCCATCCGCCTTCGGCACCTTCCCCCGCTGGGGGAAGGACTACACCAACCCTTTCTGCTTCAACATGCCGACCAATTCGGCCACGTCCTTCACCATTACGCCGCGCGAACGCTTGGGCGGCGGGGCGTAATGCGTCGTCCTGATCTCGCCGCCGTGCTCGATGCCGAGCGATGACAGCTCGATGGTGTCGATCTTCTTGGACTTGGCCTTCATGATGTCCGGAAGCTTGATGAATCGCGGCTCGTTGAGGCGCAGATCGGTGGTCACGACGGCGGGCAGGTCGACTTCGATGGTTTCGAGACCCGCGTCGACCTCGCGCGTCACCGTGGCTTTTTCGCCGGAAATGTCCAGCTTCGACGCGAACGTTGCTTGCGGGCGGTCCCACAGCGCTGCCAGCATCTGTCCGGTCTGGTTGCAGTCGTCGTCGATCGCCTGCTTGCCCAGGATCACGAGGCCCGGCTGTTCCTTCTCGATCAGCTTCAGGAACGTGCGCGCGGCGGCGAGCGGCTGAACGGGATCCGGCGTGACCACATGGATCGCGCGGTTGCCCCCCATCGCGAGGCCGTTGCGCAGGTGCGCCTGCGCGTCGGCGGGCGCGATCGTCGCGATCACCACTTCCTCGGCGATGCCCTTTTCGCGCAGCCGCAAGGCCTCTTCCAGCGCGATGTCGTCGAACGGATTGGGCGACAGCTTCACGCCGTCGGTGACCACACCCGTTCCGTCGGGCTTCACCTGGATGCGCACGTTGAAATCGACGACGCGCTTGTAACCGACCAGTATTTTCATTAGAAATCCACAACATTGAGTTCGCGTGACCGGCAAACACCAAGTGCCACACAGCTTGGCGTCGGCTCCAGAGTCACGCCGAAGGCGTTCCCTCTCCCTCCGGGAGAGGGTGCCCCGTCAGGGGCGGGTGAGGGTACGCACTTGCCGATGGGGAATCACCGCTGCTGTCGCAGACCGAACCCTCATCCGGCGCTTCGCGCCACCTTCTCCCGGAGGGAGAAGGGAAAGCATGCAGCTATCTACGGTTGCCTGACGTCATTGTAACTGACTACGTTTCGCGCACCCTTGCCGCTTCGGTATGGCTGAAGAAGCGCGCGTACAGAACGAGGTAGCCGAGCTGCAGCGCAGCGCCGAGCAGGAACGGCAGCGTGAGGTAGCCCTTGTGAAACAGGAAGCCGCCGATCACCGGGCCGATCGCACGCGGCAACTGGATCGAGATGTTCTGCAGGCTGCTGGCGAGGCCGCGACGCTCGACCCGCGTCAAACCGGCCGCCAGCGCCTGGCGCACCCCGCCGGTGCCGCGGTTCGACACGCCCCGCACGATGTACAGCGCCATGGCCGGCCAGAACCACGGCACCAGTGGCATCGCGACCAGCAGGGCGACGCCGACGCCGCGCATCCAGAGAACCGCGCTCATGATGCCGCGGCGGCGTGCGATCCAGCCCGCCAGGAAGGAGCCGCCCGCGCCGGCGATCAGGCCCAGCGCGATGCCCGGGCCGATCTCCATCAGCCCGCGGTGGAACTTGATCGCGAACCAGTAGGCGATCAGCGGACCGATCAGGCCGATGCCGAGCCCGTTCAATGAATTGGCCAGCACCAGTCTGGCCAGCAGCCTGTTTTCCTCGGCCCGGAGGCGGGTGGAGGCTGCATCGCGGCGATCGCGTAACGCTTCCACCTTCGGGTCGCGCGCCAGCCACAACAGCGCGCAGGCGCCAAGCGAACCTGCAAGCGGCAACACGAACAGCCAACGATAGTCGCTCGCGCTCATCGCGTGGCCGAGCCACCACGCCGGCACCGCCGCCAGCAATGCACCGATGCCCATGCCCGCGAAGCCGACCGCGCTGTTGATGCTGAAGATGCTGCCGCGGCGGTGCATCGGCAACTCGATCGCAAGCCACGCCTGCTCGACGGGCGAAAATGCGCCCGCGGAACCGTTCGCGCCGCGACCGAATGCCCCGACCACCGCGGCGAGGACCAGGATCCACGGCGTCGTCGTGAACATCGCGACGGCTGCGGCCACCGCCTGCGCGAGGTCGTAGCCGAACAGGAAGGCTCGTCGGCCGCCGCGATCGCTCAACGGTCCGATGATCATGGTCAGTACCGTGCCGATCAGCAACGCGCCCATCAGTACCGCGCCGATCGCCGTGCCACTCCAGCCGAGCGCATGCAGGTACAGCGTGAACGACGCCACCATCGCGCCCTGGCCGATGCTGCGCACCGCGCGCATCCCGATCAGCAGGCGCACGTTGCGGGGCAGGGGTGGGCGTTCGGGCGTATTCGTTGCGTTGTTCATGGACGCGCCATGGTGGCGTGTCGCGCCCGATGGGCGCGGCTGGTGACCCGTCTCCTCCGTCCTCCACCTTCGAGGAGGAGAAGAGCCGCGGTTGCCAGCGCATAGGTGACGCCGCAGCCCTCTCCTTCAAGGGGAGGGTGGCGCGCAGCGCCGGGTGGCGATGGGTTTTTCGAGGTCCGCACGTTGAACGATTGCTTGCGCAAAGCGTTCCGCCGCACCATCCGCATAGCCCACGAAAACCGAAGGCTCGACCAGTTCCAGTTCCAGCAGCCGCGGCGAGCCATCGTCGTCGTGGATCAAATCGACGCGGGCATACAGCAAGGGTTGTTCGAACGGAATGGCGGCAACGGCGTGTTGCGCGACGGCAATTTCATCCGCAGAAGGTGTGCGCGGCTCGATGGTTTCCTTTGCAAAGAGCCCAGTCGTGGCGCCCGCGCCGCGCTTCAGCAGCGGCCCCTTGCGGATCGCGTGGGTGAAGACGCCGTCGAAAAACAGCAGCGCGGTTTCGCCGTGCTGGTCCACGCGATCGAGGTAGGGTTGCAGCAAGACACTTCGTTTTGCATCGAGCAGCCGTTCCACATGCGCCACGATCGCGGCGCGATCATCGCGAGCATGGCGCTGCGCATCGCGCGAGCCTGCGCCGACCGCGGGTTTGACCACAATATCGTTTTTGCCCCCTCTCCCCCGTGGGGAGAGGGTTGGGGTGAGGGGGCCATATTGCGCAAGAAACTGATCAACAGCATGGTGTGCATTCTCGCGCGGTTCGATAAACGTGCTCGGCACCACCGGCACGCCGGCGCGTTCGAGATCAGCGAGGTAGTGCTTGTCGGTGTTCCAGCGGATCACGTCGAGCGGATTCAAGAGGCGCGTCTGCTCCGATACCCGCTCTGCCCACGCCAGGAATTCCGGCAGGCGCTCGAAGTAGTCCCAGGTGGAGCGCAGCAGCACGAGATCGAATTCCGGCCAATCGATGGCGTCGTCGTCCCAGTCGACCTCGTGCGCATCCGCGCCGGCCTGTCGCATGGCGGCCAGCAACGGCGGCATGTCGTAGTCAGTGCCGCGCGCCGCGGGCGCGGTAACGAGGGCGATGCGTGTCATGCGTTCGTCTCAACTACAGAATGGGCGGTACGCTTTTCCCGAGTCCCGAGTCCCGAGTCCCGAGTCCCGAGTCCCGAGTCCCGTTTCAAAGGTTCTGGTAATTCGGTCCCGAGCCGCCTTCCGGCGTCACCCAGGTAATGATCTCGTAGGGGTCCTTGATGTCGCAGGTCTTGCAGTGCACGCAGTTGGCGGCGTTGATCTGCAGGCGCAACGCCTTGTTTCCGTCCGTACCGATGTCATCCACCATTTCGTATACGTTTGCGGGGCAGAACCGCTGGCAGGGGTTGCCGTACTCGACCGTGCAGCGTTCGACGCAAATACTGGTGTCGGCGACGTGCAGGTGCACCGGCTGGTCCTCGTCGTGTTCCGTCGCCGCGAAGTACACGGAAGCCAGCCGGTCGCGCGGCGGCAGGGTGCGTTCGATCCAGCCGCGTTCGCGGGGCGACTTCGCGTTAGGGCCGGGACGGTTTTGCTTGGTCGCCGGCGGGTCGAGCTTTTCGAGTGAAGACCAGTCGGCATGGTTCTTCAGCGTCCACGGCGACAGGCCTGCCACGGCGGTTTCCCAAGCGGCATTGAGCAATCCGCGCCACAGGCCGCCATGGAAGCCCGAGCGGATGTTGCGCACCTTGTGCAGTTCCTTCGCGATGGGCGAGGCGCGCAGGCGCGCATCGAATCCCGCACCGGATTGCTTCTCCGCGAAATGCTCCGCCGCCAGCATTCCGGACCGGATCGCCTGATGCGTGCCCTTGATCTTCGGGACGTTCATCAAGCCGGCCGCGTCGCCGATCAGGATAGCACCGGGCATTTCGACATTCGGCAATGATTGCAGCCCGCCTTCGATCAAGGCGCGCGCGCCGACCGACACGATCTGGCCGCCTTCCAGCAGCGGCTTGATGCGCGCGTGATGCTTCAGTTGCTGGAAGGCTTCCCATGGCCGGAACAGCGGATCGGAATAATCGAGACCGGCGACGAAACCGATCGCGATGCGGTCCTTGTCGAGGTGATAGATGAAACTGCCGCCATAGGTGCGATCGTCGAGCGGCCAGCCGACCGTGTGGGTAACGCGGCCCGGCTGCACGCGGCCGGCGGGCACTTGCCAGAGTTCCTTGAGGCCGATGCCGTAGGTTTGCGGATCGCAGTTTTTGTCGAGCCCGTATTTCGCGATCAACGTCTTGCTGACGCTGCCGCGGCAGCCTTCGGCCAGCACCGTGAGCTTCGCGAGGATGTCGATGCCTGGGGTGTAACCCGGCTTGTGTGAACCGTCCTTCGCGACGCCCATGTCGCCGATGCGCACGCCGGCGACGGCGCCCTTCTCGTCGAATACGGCGTCGGCAGCCGCGAAGCCGGGGAACACATCGACGCCCAGTGCTTCGGCTTGCGGCGCCAGCCACGCGCACAGCGCGCCCAGGCTGACGATGAAATTGCCGTGATTGTTCATCTGCGGCGGCGTGGGGAGCTTCAAAGCGCGCGTCGCGTCGCGCAGCAGCAGGAACTCGTCGTGCGTGGCAGGAACACAAATCGGCGGCGGGTGGTCGCGCCAGCCCGGCAGTAATTCATCCAGCGGCGCAGGCTCGATGACCGCCCCCGAAAGAATGTGCGCACCCACGGTCGAGGCCTTCTCGATCACGCACACGCGCACGTCGGGCTTGAGCTGCTTCAGGCGGATCGCGAACGCCAGCCCCGCCGGCCCGGCCCCGACCACGACCACGTCGTACTCCATCGTTTCGCGTTCGCTCATGGCGGCTCCCGGTCGCAGTCCGTCCCAGACCGTTCATTGTCTTGGGTTCCCGGACACGCGGCAAACCCGCATAATCGGTCACTCAGGAGGGATGCATGGGCGCGATCGAGGAAGGACATCTGGGGACGGAAGCGCTGCGGCAAGGTGGCGTCTGGCAATGCCTTCACTGGCTGGCGGCGGGCCGCACCACGCCGGAAGCGCTGGGCGACGCCTGCCTTGCCGCGATCGAGCGATGCGATCCCGCTTTGCACGCGTTCGTGGACGTGCGCCCCGACATCGTCCGCGACCAGGCCGTCAGTGCGCAGCGGCGTCGACGCGAAGGCCCGATCGGCAGGCTCGACGGGATTCCGGTGGCCATCAAGGACAACTTCGACGTAGCGGGCTACCCGACGCGCGCAGGCCTGCCGTCGCGCGCCGCCCACGTCGCCCGCAACGACGCACACGCGGTCGCGCGGCTGCGCGCGGCCGGCGCGGTGTTGCTCGGCAAGACCAATCTCGATGAGGGCGCGCTGGGCGCCGCCACGCGCAATCCGCATTTCGGCACCACCCGCAATCCATTCGACGTGAACCGCGTGGCCGGCGGTTCGTCCGGTGGTTCCGCGGCCGCGGTCGCAGCGGGGCTGGTGCCCGTGGCCATCGGTTCGGACACGCTGGGGTCCATCCGCATTCCCGCGAGTTACTGCGGCGTGTTCGCACTCAAGCCGACCCATGGCGAGATTTCCGTGCGCGGGCT
Source organism: Gammaproteobacteria bacterium (assembly GCA_021324095.1). GTDB lineage: Bacteria > Pseudomonadota > Gammaproteobacteria > Xanthomonadales > Rhodanobacteraceae > 66-474. The sequence goes on along the minus strand of JAJPJT010000033.1, from coordinate 26,777 downwards.
GGTGCCGGCGGCGCGGCGACTGGATGCTGTCGGCATCCTCGGCCGCAGCGTCGGCGATCTGGTGGTGATGCTGCAGGTACTGGCCGGTTATGACGCCGACGATCCGCGTTCGCGCCGCCGCCGGGTTGCGCTGCAACCGCCGGACTGGAATCCGAACCAGTTGCGGTGCGGCGTGCTGCCGGACCTCGCCGCGATTGGCGTGGAACCTGCGGTGATCGATGTCTTTGGCGCCGCACTCGCGAAGCTCGAGCGGCAACTGGCCGACCGGCAGATGCTGGACTTCTCCGACTGGCCGTTCCAGAAGATGCGCCGCGCGGGCCTGCTGCTGATGGAAGCCGAGATGCGCAACACTTTCGCGGATGATCTCGCCGACACGGCGCATCCGGTGTCGGAAGACTTCCGCCGAATGCTCGATTTCGCGGCGCGCAAGTCCGCGGCGGATTACGTGATCGCGGACCGCATGCTGGATTTCGCGGTGCTGAAGGCGCGCCGGGTGTTCTCGCGCGTGGACGTACTGGTGATGCCGACCACGCCGCAGGGCGCGTTCCCAATCGATGCGCCGGTCCCGGCGTCGCAGGCGGACCTCACCGCGTTCGCGAGTCTCTCTGCCTGTCCGGCGGTCAGCATCCCGATGGGCAGGTTGCCCGATGGCATGCCGATCGGCATGCAGTTCGTGGGCGCGCCGGGTTCCGACTTGCGCCTCCTGGAACTCGCGGAAGTGTGTGCGTCGGCGCTGGACACCGCCCCGGCGTATCCGGTCGAACCGCCTCTTTGAGCGCTATCGCACGGGGCGACGGGGAGTTACTCGTCGCGATGCACCGCGATGCTCGAGAAACCCTCTCCCAACCGTGAAGCTGTCGGGGAGAGGAGGTTTACTTGCGCATGAAACGACGGCGTGCCATGGACAGGATAAGTCGTTGCAGCGGGTTGTCGTTGCCGCCTGGCCGCCACGTGTGCACGAGCTTGTTGCGATAGGCGTCGAAGTGCAGGCCGTGAGGTGCCGCGAGCACCTTGCCCCTCCCGAGCAGGATCTTCAAAGCCTGGACCCCGGCTATTCCGGCGCAGATTTCGCACGCCATCGGCGTGGACGGTCCCCGATGGTGGGCCAGGTCCACGGCAGACGGATCGACCAGGTAGGGCTGGTGGAGCACGGCGGGTGCCAATCCCACCATGAAGCGCAGCAGTTGTTCGTTCGTCGGCCTGCCTTCCAGCCTGAAATATTCTTCGAAGGTCATGTGGCCCGGCAGGAACGCCAGCACGGCAGCGCCCATGCCCAATGGCGCCGCGGTGATCGCCGGAATGCCACGCTCGGCACACAGGGCGAACAGCTTGGCGCGGATGTCTAGTACGAAAAAGTCCAGTCCGTCGACATACAGGTCCACCCCCGACAGGAACTGCTCCATGTTGTCGAAGGTGACGCCGCCGGGGAACTTGTTGATATCGAGGTCCGGGTCGATGTCCCGTGCCATCCGGGACACCACGTCGACCTTGGGCTGGCCCACGGTCGATTGGAACGCGCCGGCCTGCCGGTTGAAATTTTCAACGCCGAAGCGGTCGAGGTCCGCCAGGTTGAACGACTGGATGCCGAGCCGGGTCAGGGTCAATAGATGGCTGCCGCCGACACCGCCAAGACCTGCAATCGCGACGCGCTTGGAACGAAGCTTCGCCTGCTCGGCCCTGGTGATCCAGCCGATGGTACGGCTGAATGCGGTTGCGTAGTCGAACGGTTCGGGTGTGGCTGGTGCAACAGCGGCCGGTGCTTCAGACATATTGGGGGTCCTGCGTCCAGCGGGGCGCCTGAATCTATTGTCGAGTCGGGGACCGTAACACCGGCATGCAGCGGGGCACAAGACTGGGATCGCGGTTGTGACTTGGCCGCGACGCTCCGGCATGAATCCCCCTCTCCGGGAGAAGAGGAAAACCGGCGAGTGCCGGTGTAGGCCGATTGCGGGGGAAGCAGTCCGGCGAAAACAACGCGCATAAAAATGGCGCCGCTTCGGAAAGCGGCGCCATCGATCATCAAACCGCGTGCCTAAGGCGATTGCCTTACGCCTTGCGGTCAGCCTGTTTGCGACGCCGCTGGATCAGGAAGCCCAGGAAGCCCAAGCCAAGGCCCAACAGACCTATCTCGCCCGGCTCGGGAACCGCAGTCCTACCGACCAGCGAGCCGTTCCCCTCGATTGGATAGCTGCAGATGTTGTCCAAGTTGGTAGTGGGCGTTGACCCGCACCCTCTAGCCGGGAACGTCAGGAACGACGAATTGAGGCTGAAGTCCGCAAATCCGCCGATACCGTCGGGAACACTGTTGCTGTTGAGCCAGAACGCCGCCGGACCTCCTGTCACGTCCACCAGCCCGGTTCCGGTGGAGCCCGATGTCGGATGGCTGACAGTACCGCTGACCAAGGCGTAGAGCTGCCCGTCGGGGTACACAAAGGCGGTGTTCGGAGCGGTATGGCCGCTCAGGGTGACCCATGGTGTGCCGCCGACGGAGCCCGGATTGCCAAAGCTGAAGGTGCCGGCGCCCTGAACGTAGAACTGGAAGCTGCCGTTGTCGAAAGCGACCTGGTTTCCGGTGATGTTCGCCACCGTGTACTGGAACGTGAACGTCAGGTCGCAACCCATGCAAAAGTTGTTGTTGCCGTTGATCGAGCCGATCTGCCCGTAACCGTGCAACACGTCACCCACGCCCGAAACACTGGTTTCGCGGAGGTTGAGCGACTGGATGGTCAGGTCGAATGGGCTGGCTGTATTCCAAGTGACGCCGTCCACATTGACGATCGTCGCAGATGCGACTCCGCTCGCGCCCAGTGCCAGTGCGGCGACCAGTGCGACCCCTAAGCTCTTCTTCGTAAACATGCTTTTCTCCTTCACTGAATCCGTTCAGATAGTGGTGTTTGGGAATCCGGCGCTGGCACGCGAGTGACAGTTGCCCACGGGTTTGGTAGCATCAAGCGTGCCATGTAAATAAGTGTTTGTATTCAATATAATTTACCATCCATTAGGGGTTGATTTTTGAAGTTTTTGTAAGGTATCCCGACAGCCCGCCGAGCGAGAGGCGGCGAACGAACCGGGAAGCCTGATTCGAGGGCCCAATAGCAGGTACAAAACACGGCGCAGCCGGTGGTCGACAGGGCATAATCACTATAAAGGTTTGATAGAAAAGGTTTTGTCAGGTCGAAGCGACCGCAAGCCGTTTTTGTAAAAGATCTCGACACAGAGGGTGTCGGGTCGCCGCCGCTGCCGGCTTGAATCGGGCAGCAACCGAAGGCGTCGAAGGTGCTTGTCTCCCTGAAGCTTTGATCGAACCTTCGAGCGCCGGGCATTCGCCTGAAGGCGATCGCGCCACCTGACATCGCGCCCTATTGGAAATCGCCGAAACTTTCGAGCGACCGCCGCCCGCTGCGGGCGCGCGGTGCGGACCGCGCATGGCCAAGGCGCAGAAACACGATCCCATATCCCGGCGCGCACAAGTCGTTGAGGGTCGCACGCATGCGCGAGAGCGGCTGCCGGTACGCCGGTTCCACGGGCACGAACCCCAGGCCGAGTACGCCCGCCGCTGCGTACGGCTGTACCGACAACCCGTCTAGGGTGGCTTGCAGCCACACGCGCTGCAGGGCGCGACCGCCCGCGAGCACATCGGAGCGTGACGTGGATGAAATCACGATGAGGCAGAGTCCGGGGGACAACCGAATCGGCAGCCAGGCCGAGCGCCACCCCAACATCGCCGCCGCGCCCAAGCGATTGAGCATGCGCATTACCGCGGGACGCCGCATGGCCTGGAAGATCGGGCGCATAGGCGGCTCCACGGCGAGCGCCGCTGGAGCCAGACCTTCCTCGCAGGTGGCATGCCAGCCCGCGGAAAAACGGACGCTCGAAAACAGTTCCGCGTGCAGCGTCGGGCTCCTGAAGCGCAGCGTCTCGGCCTGTCGGATGACGCTCAACGTGGTTTTCCTCTCCCTCGATGTTCGTGGCCACCAAAGCCGCTGCCCCGCGATCATCTCGGTTTGGGCGGTGAGGCGCGCCTGCGTATCAGAATTGATCGGACCACGCCATGGGAAACGCCGGTCGGTGTGGCGCTGCTCGATCGCACTCGCGAGGGGCTCGCGTGGGATGGACTCGGGATCGCGGCGCCAGTGGAGTCGGGCAAACCACAGCGCGTCGTCGTGCTGCGGAAAGAGCTGCAGGTCCGCTGCATAGCCGAGCGATCGGCCGCGCACGATGATGTTTTCGAGACAGGCGCCGGCCGCCAGGTCGCTGAGCACATATCGCGTGTCGGATACGTAGCCGCTGCGCTCCGCATCGATTCGAAGATCCAGGTCGTCGCCGCGCCATGCAAACCGCCATGGCTGCGAATTGTCAGCCGAGGGTGCGGCGATGCCGGCACGCAACAAGCCTGCTTTGATGTCCCGGTCCACGACCCGCCCTCTCTATGCGACTCGTTCAGCCAAATGCCGACAATCAGGCCGGGGTATTCCCGGCCGATTAGAGCGCTTTGTGTGTCCGGCAATGAGCTCGCGCAGAGCCACTATACGTGAGGGAAAGGCGCGCACCAAAATCCAGTCTTGTCGGGAACAAAATCACGGATCAGATGGATATCCGGTCGCCCCCGGCCGCTCCCGCTGCAAGGTCCGACTTGGTCTGCCAGAACGCGGGAGTACACGTCTCGTACGCAGGCATCCGGCGACGACAACCTCGCGGACCGGCCCCGCGCGTGCCTTTGAGCAAGTACTCCGGACGTTGCCTCGCCAAACGGGGTGACGATCAATGATCGCTGCAATCCTGAATACGGGTCAGAGCTTTGTCGTGAATGGGAGCGCACGTATTGGACCACGACCTGAACGTGCGCTGACGCAATGGCCGGAATGCTGACTCAGGCATGAATCAGCAGAGTGTCAAGCGCCAGCAATCACACTCCGAAAAATTTTCTGCGATCCGCCACATCTGGAACACAGTTCACAAAAAAGTGAGAACGAATTGCCTATTCATAGCAAACATTTCACACATCCACTCCGCACACGTTACACAATGCCGAGCCTTCAGGGGAACGTGCGCTGAACGACCAAGGGAATGGGAATGGGGAGTGCACCCGATCAGGTTTTGTCGCTCAGCCAAATGACGGTTTCCGACAACTGCCAATCCGGGCCGGATCCAGGGGTCCAGCATTGCGGGATTCATCCGCGGCAGCATCGCGGCCCAACGGTACCGGCGGTCGACATGTTAGCCGTTCGCGGCGGCTTGTCTTCGGGTCCGCTCGCGTGGGATTCCCAACTTGACGCTCTCGCGCTTGCCGCGGCACGCGCCGTGGGATTGCGCGCGATCGCACGAGCGATGGTCATCCATCGCTCGCAACACTTTTTGCTTGACTGGCCTCGCCGCATGGCGGGCCGGGTTCCGATGCCGCGTCCATTGCAGCACCGACGGGTCCGTCCCGATCGGCTTCTGCAATGCGGCGTTCACGTCCATGTCGTCAAAGGGAGCGGCATGCCTTTCAACAACGTTCCGCGAACCGGCGACTGAAACATGAACGCAATTACATCGGTAGAACTGCCTGAGACCATCATCATCGACATCACTGCGCGTCTGACGCGCCCGGCGTTGCGCAGCAGCGAACCCCCGTGCTCTTGCGCGACAAGCCTTCAGCAGGTGGAATCGGCCTGGGGGTTGGTCTATGACCGCTATTCAGAGTTGGGACTCATCGACGAAAATCCGTTTGGCATCCATGCCGTCCCCACCGCCGTGGGAGAGCATGCATGCGTGATATGGGGGCCGGAAGGGCCGGACGTCGGTTATACGATGACACTGGTCCGCGACAATGCCTCGGGGCTGGCGCTGGATAGTGTCTATGCGGCCTATCTGGATGCGCTGCGGCGAGACGGCCGCCGCCTGCTCGAGGTAGGAATGCTGGCGGACCGTCGCCGGTCTGCTGCACGCGGTGTCGGCGCCCTGTTCAGCATGATGCGCTGGGCCATTTACTTCGGATTGCATACCGGTTCGACCGATATCGTCATCGGGGTACATCCGCGGCATGCGCAGTTCTACATACGTTGTTACGGCTTCGAAGAATTCGCGCCGCCCACCAGCTATCCGTTGGTACGAAACCACCCGGTGGTAGCCTTGCGCCTTCGTCTGTTCGAAGAGCTGGAGAAAGAGGTATTGCCGCGAGGACTCGCTGACGCGCGCGACAACCCGATTCCCGCAACCGCCTTCGCGCACCGCTTCGCGTTTGAGCCGGAGCAACTGCGCGGTTCCAGGATCGCGGGCTTTCTCAAGACCCGCTATTTTATTGATCCGGGTCCGAAGGCCGGCGTCGAGCGCGCCGGTTACGCCCTCGCGCTGTCAGCCTAGGCTTGCCACCCAGCCTGTGGGTCAAACGCCCGTCCTGCGCGCCAGCGTGGGGCGGGTGGTATGGCGAAACGTAAACGACCCCGCAACGCGAGCGGAAGCACCTCGGTCATCGGTTCCGCTGCGATGCATTGCCGCCCGCGTCTGCGGGTTGCGTCGACTTGTCGCGTTGGGCGACGTCGATCGTCCATGCCACGACTTGCTGCGCGAGGGCGTCGTCGGCTGCACCGAACGCAGCGACGATCTGCGGAACGTCGACACCCGACGGATCCTGCTTGATCACGAAGCTGCGGGTCGCGAGCAGGTTGCGCGATCCGCTCCGCCGCAGTTGCGCGTCGAAACGCACCACCACGACGGGCGATCCCGATTGGTATTCCGACTGGAACGCACGCAGATCGCCAGAGAGGGTGTAGTCGGATGCGAAGCGGTCGTCGTCCGTAGTGACCGCCTGCAACTTCGCCGCCATGAACGCGTCGACCAGACGATGCCGCACCAGGAACGCAGGCGATTCGCTCCAGCGCGCGCCCTTGTAGGTGCTGACCTGGCCGGGCTCGGGCATCACCACGATTCCTGTTCCGTCGAGCGGACCGCTCGTGTTGGGAGTGTCCACCTGCAGGCTGAAATCGGCCGCAGGTTTGCCGGCAGTTGCGGCGACACCTTCTTCGGGCTGCCAGATCTGCACGGGTTCGCGCGCCGGCAGCACCGAGCAGGCGGCGAGCAGGGTGACGACGACGCACAATGCGAGCGTGCACGCGGCGGCGAACGTGGATCTTGGCAGGGTCATGGGTGCGCCTTGTCGGGATGACTTGGAGTAAATGATTGAGTTTGCCAGCATCCGTCCTTGCGCTGCATCGTCATACCTCCACAACCCCCGAAACCAATGTGCGGCATTGGTTTCTGCCCCCTTTACTCAAGGGGGCAGGGGAGTGCGGTACTGCTGTGATTCTTGAGAGTTCATCAGTGCTGCTTGGGCGTGAACTCGGTGGGTTGGTCCCGTCCCAGCAGGTAACCGGCCGGATTGGCTTGCAGCTTGCTGGTGAGCTGGTGGATGTCGCGCACGGTGGCGCGCAGTTCGCGCAGGGTCGGGCCGATCTGGCCGAGCCCGCGCATGCCCGACTGCAGCGAGCCCTCGTTGTCGGTCAGCAACCGATTGAGGGTCTGCGTGCTTTGCTGCAACGACGCCATCGCCGCCTGCGCGCTTTGCAGGGTCTTGTCGGCAGGGCCGTTCACCAGGTGCTTGACGCCCGCCAGCGTCTGGTTGAGTTCCTTCGACGCTGCGGCGGCCTGCTGGATCAGGGTGCGCAGGTCGTCGCGTTCGGCGGCGAGCGCCGTGGTGGTCTGGTTGATGTTCTCGAGCGTATGGTTGATGCGGCCCACGTTCTGCTCGGACATGATCTGGCTCAAGCGGTCGAGGATGCCGTTGATCGAGGTGACCACGTCGCTGCCCGAGGAAAGCAGCGCGCTCAACGCCGAAGTCTCCGACTTGATCACCGGCACCGGATCGCTGGGAGTGGGCATCAGGGGTTTGCTGGATGGCGCGCCGCCGGTCAGTTGGACGAACGCGACGCCGGTGAGCCCCAGCAGCCCGAGCTTGGCGCGGGTATCCATCTTGATCGGCGTGTCGGCGGAGACCTGAATGCGCGCGATCACCTTGCGCGGATCGGTCGGATCGAGCTTCAGGTGGCTGACCTCGCCGACCTGGATGCCGTTGTACTGCACGGGGCTGCCCTTGGACAGGCCGGTGACCGCCTCCGTGAACACGATGTCGTAATAGTGGTACTGCTTGTTCAGGCTGGTCTTGCCCAGCCACAACGCGAACAGCACGACCAGCGCCACCACCAACAGGGTGAAGGCACCGATCAGGACGTGGTGAGCCTTGGTTTCCATCGTTACCTCCTGGCGGGAGCCGGACGGTACGAAATGTCGTACGAAGCACCGCGCGGTGTCCCTGAAACCCGCACCATACCTCTCCCACCCCCGTTCGCAGCTTGCGGCGCGGGCGAACCGCCCTCTCGACTCGAGGCGGCTGAAAATCCGGGTTCATGACGTTGCTGCTTCATCCGTTCCTCACCCCAACGCGCGGATCGATTCCGCCGCGCGGCCACGCGGTCCCTGGAAGTATTCGCGTATCCAAGGGTCGTCGAAGCGCTCCACCTTGTCCAGCGAATCGGCCACGATCACACGCTTGTGCGCGAGCACCGCGACGCGATCGCAGATGGCGTGCAGCGAATCGAGGTCGTGGGTGATCATGAACACCGTCAGCCCCAGCGCGTCGCGCAGCGTGCGGATCAACTGGTCGAACGACGCCGCGGCGATCGGATCGAGACCCGAAGTCGGTTCGTCGAGAAACACGATGTCGGGGTCCAGCGCCAATGCGCGCGCCAGTCCCGCGCGCTTGACCATGCCGCCTGAAAGTTCCGCAGGAAACTTGTGGCGGGCCTCCGGCGGCAGGTCAGCCAGCGCGATCTTGAGCGCTGCCACGCGCAGCGCATCGTGCAGCGACAACTGCGTGTGTTCCATCAGCGGCACCCGCACGTTCTCGCTCACGGTCAGCGACGAAAACAGCGCGCCGTTCTGGAACAACACGCCGCAGCGGCTCTCGACCGCAACCCGCTGGCTTTCCGGCAGGCCGTGCAGGTTTTCGCCGAACAACCTGACGCTGCCGGCGTCCGGCCGGCGCAGGCCCAGGATCGTGCGCAGCAGCACCGACTTGCCGCTGCCAGAACCGCCGACCACGCCCAGGATCTCGCCACGATAAACGTCGAGGTCGAGATTCTCGTGCACCACCTGATCGCCGAACTGGCTGCGGAGCCCGCGCACCTCGACGAGCGTTTCGCGCTGCTTCGCGGCAACGGCGATGGTCACCAGCCCATCTCCATGTAAAACAGCGCGGCCAGCGCGTCCACCACGATCACGAGGAATATCGATTGCACCACGCTCGACGTGGTGCGCTCGCCCACCGACTGCGCGCTGCCCTTCACCTTGAAACCTTCGAGGCAGCCGATCACCGCGATCAGGAACGCGAAGATCGGCGCCTTGGCCAGTCCCAGCCACAGGTAGCGCAGCGGCGTGTCGGTCTGGAATACCGAAATGAACATCGTCGGCGTGATGTTGAGCGCGAACCAGCACACCAGCGCGCCGCCGACCACGCCGGCAAGGATCGCGAGGAAGGTCAACAGCGGCGTCACGATCATCAGTGCCAGCACCCGTGGCAGCACCAGCAGCTCCACGGGATCGAGTCCCATGGTGCGCATCGCGTCGACTTCTTCTCCGACCTTCATGGAGCCGATCTGCGCGGTAAACGCGCTGGCGGTGCGGCCGGCCAGGATGATTGCGGTCAGCAGCACGCCGAGTTCGCGCAGGAACGCGTACGAAACCAGATCCACCGTGAAGACCGTCGCGCCATAGCGCTGCAGTGCGGTGGCGCCGAGGAACGCGATCACGGCGCCGATCAGGAACGACAGCAGCACCACGATCGGCACTGCGTGCAGGCCGGTTTGCTCCATGTGCGCGATCAGCGACGTGATGCGCCAGCGCCAGGGCCGCCAGACCGTGCGAACCAGCGTTTCCAGGGTCATGCCGACGAAAGCCAGCAGCTTGGCCCCGAGCTTTCCGATATGGACGACGTTCCGGCCGATGTCGGCCAGCATGTCCACGAAGCCAAAATTGGGCCGTGGCCGCGGCGGGTGCGCATAGATTTCCGCGACCGCTTCGCTCACGGTGTCGAGCAGGCCGCGCAGTTGCTGCGGCACGTCCCGGTCGTGCTCGGCCAGCCACTGCAACGAGCGGGGGCCCAGCGCCACCGCGATCAGTCCCGCGCCCGCGGTGTCGACCCGGCCGACGTCATTGAAATCGACGTCCGGTGTCTCCGGCAGGCGCGGTTTCAGCGCGTCGAGTTGCGCTTCGAGTTGGGCGAAGTAGGGCAGCGTCCAGTCCCCGGTGAAGCGCAGCACGTTCTCACCGGTTTCCGCAAGCGGCAGCCACTCGACCAGGCCGGGCGTCGTCGGGGTCCGGTTCATGCGCGCAAGTGTAGCGGTCACCAGCGATAATATGCGTTTCCAAAGCGGGCCCTTGCCGTGACCCAACACACCATCCTCAACGCCACCCACCGCGCCGCGGGCGCGAAGATGGTCGACTTCGGCGGTTGGGACATGCCGCTCAATTATGGTTCGCAGATCGAGGAACACCATGCGGTGCGGCGCGATGCGGGGATGTTCGACGTGTCGCACATGACCGTGGTCGACCTGCGCGGTGCGCGTTGCCGAGAGTTCCTGAGGCACTTGCTCGCCAACGACATCGGCAAGCTGAAGAAACCCGGCAAGGCGCTGTATTCGTGCATGCTCAACGAGCATGGCGGCGTGATCGACGACCTGATCACCTACTTTCTGGACGAGGATCGGTTTCGCATGGTCGTGAATGCGGCGACCCGCGACAAGGATCTGGCGTGGCTCGAAAAGCAGGCCGCTGCGTTCGACGTGAAGGTCAGCGAGCGCCCCGATCTTGCGATGATCGCGGTGCAGGGACCGAAGGCGCGCGGCAAGGTGCTGGGGCTGATCGATGCCGGCGACCGCGAACGCGTGGAGAAACTCGGCAAGTTCGTCGCCGCCGAGGCGCGCGGTCCGGGCGGCATGCCGCTGTTCATCGCACGCACCGGTTACACCGGCGAAGACGGGTTCGAGATCATCGTGCCCGAACAGCACGCAGTGGCACTTTGGAATGCGCTCGCCGCGACGGGTGTGCACGCGGCAGGGCTCGGCGCGCGCGACACGCTCCGTCTCGAAGCCGGCATGAACCTGTACGGGCAGGATATGGACGAGGACGTCACGCCGTGGGAAGCCGGCCTGGCCTGGACGGTGTCGCTGGACGAAGGCCGCGACTTCATCGGCCGCGCGGCGCTGGAAAAGCAGAAGGCCGGCGGCGTGCCGCGCGAATTGATCGGCGTGGTGCTGGACGACAAGGGCGTGCTGCGCCACGGCCAGCGCGTGATCACCCAGCTAGGCGATGGTGAGATGCTGTCCGGCATCTTTTCGCCCACGCTGGGCAAGGCGATCGGGTTCGCACGGGTGCCGGCGGGCGCGCGTGGGGGATTGAGGGTAGACATTCGCGGTCGCCAGTTGCCACTGCGCGCGGTGAAATATCCGTTCGTGCGTGACGGGAAGGCGTGTGAGGGTATTTAGCTCGACAGCCGTTCGCCCTGGGTGTAGCGGAGCGAAGTCGAAGGATGAGCGGCAGGCAAGTCATGGGCTTGAGAACATCCGGTTCCGTCCGTGCTTTGACAAGCCTGTCCTGGGTTCGTCGAAGGGCTCAGCACGAACGGAATTTGTCACGACGTCCCCCGCGAGAGCCTTGCTCAGCACTTTGTGTCGCTCCTGTTTCCATCGAAGTTGTGGCTAAAATCTTCTTTCCCGACCAACCAAGGACAGTGCCATGAGCGATATCCCCGGTGACCTCAAGTTCCAGAAATCGCACGAGTGGGTGCGTGTCGAGGACAACGGGCAGGCGCGTGTCGGCATCTCCGATCACGCGCAGGGATTGCTCGGCGATCTCGTCTATGTCGAGCTTCCCAAGGTTGGTGACAAGGTCGAGGCGGGCGCCGGGTGCGCAGTGGTCGAGTCGGTGAAAGCTGCCTCGGACGTCTACGCGCCGGTCAGCGGGGAAGTCACCGAGGTAAACGAGGGACTTACAGACAAGCCGGAAACGATCAACGAGGATGCGTACGGTGACGGCTGGTTGTTCGTGGTGAAGCTCGACGATCCGGAAGAATTGGACGCGCTGCTCGGTCCCGACGACTACGCGGAACTGATCGAGCACGAGGAGTGACGACGGCGCGCAGCGTTCGAAATCGACCCTGCCTGCGCAGGAATCCGCTGCATCGCGCGTAAATTTTTTGCTGGCGGATTTGCCCGTCGTTCAGCCTGAGGCGGTGTCCCCGCGCCGCCCCGCACGCGGGGTGCGACGCGCACCGCGTGCATGCGCCGAATTCGCCGTCGCGTGAGGCCTGCCGGCCGCGCAAGCCAGTGTTCTTGCGGGTCTGCGCGTGCATGGGCGTTGCGTGGAATATTTTCATGTGGACGTCTAAACGTCCTTTCACGCGTGCAAGTCCCGACGGAAACGTGCACGCGGCCGGCCCGGCTGGCGCGGCGCACGCGATCGCAAGGGCTTCATTCGCCGCAAAAAACCGATTGACAGCATGATTGCTTGGGGCTAGCTTTCCGCCCGACGACATGTCGCAAGACGGAAACATGCCGACTGCCAAGTACATCAAGCCATACGTCGCACACGGTCTGAAATCCGAAAAGGTTCGGAAGATCACCGTTTCGATTCCGCTGCATGTACTCCGGCTTCTTTCCGACGAACGTACACGTCGTCAAGTGTCCAACCTGCGGCACGCCACGAACAGCGATCTTTTGTGCGAGGCGTTTCTGCATGCGTTCACTGGGCAACCACTGCCAACCGATGAGGAGCTGAGACGAACCATGGCTACCAAGAAAGCTGCAAGGAAACCCGCCAAGAAGGCGGCCAAGAAGAGCACCCGCAAATCGGCCAAGGCGAAAACCGCCACGGCCCGCAAGACCGCGCGCAAGACGGCGCGGAAAGCCTCGAAGAAGCCGGCCCGCAAACGCGCGGGCAAGAAGACCGCGCGCAAGCGCACTGCGAAGAAGGCCGTGATGGCCAAGACGGCGCGCGCCAGCAAGACGAAGCGCACGACCAAGCGTGCAAAGAAGAAGTAGGCAACCTGAGTTCGAGGGTTGTTCGTTTTCTTCGACACCATAATGACAAGCCTGCCCTCCCCGTGACGCCCAGCACGGGGATGCAGGCAAAACCGTAAAGGTGTTGGCCCCGGTTCTGCCGGGGCTTTCCGTTTCCGGGCCGGCATCCGCCCGATCGGTCACGATCCTGCCGGGAAAACCGCGATCGATGTTCGCGGTCCATGTCGGCGTGGCGTGGCAGCGTCCGTGACCTCGTCTCGATCAGGACGACGTGGCCTCGGAGGCTATGGGGGCGCGGCGACATGGATCGAGCAAACATCCCAACGACGGATCAGGCGTTCTTTAATGTCGAATCCGTCACACCCTGCCACCGAGCGCTGGAGCAATCTTTTCCGCGCCGGGACATTGCACTGGGGATGGAATGATTCGTGCATGCCTCGTGACCGGATCTTACGTACACAGGTGGGCGCATGATCACTCTTGGTTCCAGTCATTCCGGATCAGGTTTTCCTTTTGCGGGTACGATGCGCGGGCTGGCCATCGTCGCCGGCATCGCGCTCCTGCTCGCCGCGTGCGGCAAGGGGCAGAGTCCGACCGCGTCCAAGGCTCCCGCAGTGGTCCACACCAAACCGGCCGCGTCGGCACCTGCGGAGCTGCCGGCCTCCGCACCCGCTGCAGCTTCATCGGCGCAAGTACAGGTCGCGGCGCAGGCCAAGCTGGCGGGGATGAGTGTGCCTGACCTGCTTTCGGAGGCCCGGGAGGCTTATGCCCAGCATCGGCTCGTGGCGCCCGCCGGCGACAACGCGATGGAATATTACGAAGCCGTGCTGGCCAAGGATCCGAAGAACCAGGTCGCGCGGGACGCTCTGCGGGAAACGTTCCCCTTCAGCGTGCCCGATGTCGAGAAGGCGATTTCGCAGAACAATTTCCCCGAAGCCAATCGCGAGATCGACGTCCTGGCCAAGGCGGACCCCACCAACTACACGCTGACCCTGCTGCGTTCGAAACTGGATGCCCAGCAGAAATTGCAGGTCCGCCAGCAACTGGAGGCGCAGCAAAAGACCCAGCAGAAAGCAAAGCAGGCGGAGGAACTTGCGGCTGCCCAACAGGCGGCGGCCAGGGCGGCGGCCGAGCAGGCAGCCGCAGCGAAGCTGGCCGCGCACAAGGCGGCGGAGACCAAGGCTGCGCCGGTGGCGAAAGCCGCTCCGCCACCTCCGCCGAAACCGGTGGGGGTGACCCGTGGTGCACAGGTGGTGCAAGCCGTCGCAGCGGAGTACCCGGTGGAGGCCGCGCGCAACCAGACCTCGGGTTATGTCGTGGTCCAGTTCACGGTTACCTCGACCGGCGGCGTGACCGATGCGCACATCGTCAGCTCATCGCCGCGCCGCGTGTTCGACCAGGCCGCGATCCGCGCCGTCGAGCTGTCCAAGTACGAGCCGGCGCTGAAGGACGGCGAGCCCGTCTCGGCGGTTCTGCAGCGGCGCCTCGATTTCAAGTTTGGTGGGTGAAACAGCGCAGCCTTTGGCTGCGCCGGTGTAGCCGCACCATGGATGGCTGCTTGCGAGTAGTGCAGGCCAAGGAGAGCCGGGCGAAGCCGCACCAAGGACGGTTGCTTGCAGAGGCATCGAATGCCCGATTTCAAGCAGATCGCCTGCACTGAGCAGATTTTGCAGGGCGCGTGCGCGCGATCTCGCTCGCGCAGCGAGCGAGATCGCTCCGCAATCAGCGCTTGCGCCTCGCTCGCCGCGTGTGCCGCGACCTTTCCTTCGCCGAATGTTCGGCCCGGTCCAGCCCCGCCCAATCTTCGTGCGGCAGCCCGAGCAAGGCATCGAACAGCTCCGGCATTAATCCTGCGGGTGTGTTGCTCTCGCAGTTCCACAACACCACGACGCCGGCGTGGTATTCGGAAAAGAACCCGATCATCGAGCGGTAGCCCTTCACCGCGCCTGCATGGAAAATCAGCGTGTGCCCCGCGTAGTCGTACACGCGCCAACCCAGCGCATACCATGCCTTCTTGACGCGCGCGCGCCGCCAGTTCGAAAACATCCGTTCGCTCGGCGTCGCGATGATCGGCGCGTGCAGCACTTCGAGGAGCGAAGCGGGCAGCACCATCGGACGCCCGCCCATCTGCGCGATGAGCCACTGCTCCATGTCGCGGATGCTGGCATTGACGCCGGCGGCGGGCGGTACGTAGAAGTTGTCGTTGGGTTCGTAGGCGATCCATTCCTTGCCGTGCTGATAGTGCGGGCGCGCCCAGCTGCGGCTACCCTCGAGACCGTCGCGCCCGTAGCTCGCGGTGGTCATCCCGAGCGGCATGAACAGGTAACGGTCGACGAGCTGGATGAAAAACTGTCCGGTCTTGGCGTGGATCACGTCGCCGATCAGCGAGAAGGCGACGTTCTGGTAGCCGTAGCAGTCGCCGGGGTCGCAGGTCATTGGCACCGTGGCGAGCTTGCGTTCAAGTTCCTGGTATGGCACGCCGTCCGACATCAGGTTGTCATAGGCATGCTGCGGCAGCCCGATGCTCTGGCTCAGGATGTCGCGCACGGTCGCTTCCTGAGAAGCGTTGGCATCGCGCAACTTGAAGAACGGCAGCACCGTCGCGAGACGCGTATCCCACGTCAGATAGCCTTGGCGCACCAGCAATCCGGTGACGGCCGTGGCGAACGCCTTGGACAGCGAGGCCAGCCGGAAAACGGTGTCCGGCTGGATCTGCTCGCCCGTGTTGGCATCGGCGTAACCAATCGTGCGTTCGAAACGCACCTTGCCATCGATCACGACGGCCGTGGCAAGGCCGGCGGTACGGTTTTCCGCGGCGAGCTGGTCGAGCCAATGGTCGTAATCCCTGATGGCCGCGTCGACCCGCGCCGCGGGAAGCGCTGCCTGGTGCATCCCGGTGTGCACCACCGTCGGTTCGGGTGGAACCGGATTGCCGTGGGTTTGGACGCGTGGAGCAGCCAGGGTGATGGTTGAAAGGAGGACGCAGGTCAGCCCTGCACAGAAAACGGATACTCGCATGCTTATGCTCAATTTTTGTGCGATCATCCGCGATCGCCGCACTGTTCAGCCCGGCCAATTGTTACGCCGGGAATAATGCCGGGATGCTTGCCCCCTTGAGTCAAGGGGGCAGAAACGGCCGCGTAGCGGGCGTTTCGGGGTTGTGGAAGTATGGCGCTGTGGTTGAGCACGAGCGTCGGTCAAGCAACATCGGAATTTCAAAAGAGGACACGACAATGATTGGTTGGATCATCGTCCTGATCATCATCGCCATCATTGTGATTTACCTGATCGCGATCTACAACGGGTTGGTCACCTCGCGCAACGCGTACAAGAACGCATTCGCGCAGATCGACGTCCAGCTTACCCGCCGCCATGACCTGATTCCAAACCTGGTCGAGACCGCCAAGGGCTATATTTCGCACGAACGCGAAACGCTCGAAGCGGTCACGCAGGCGCGCGCCGCGGCCGTGACCGGCCTCGCCGCCGCCAAGGCGCAGCCCGGCGACCCCAACGCGATGAAGCAACTGTCCGGCAGCGAGAACCAGCTCACCCAGGCGCTGGGCCGCTTGTTCGCGGTCAGCGAGGCGTATCCGGACCTGAAGGCCAACCAGAACATGATGCAGTTGTCGGAAGAACTCACCTCGACCGAAAACCGCGTCGCCTTCGCGCGACAGGCTTACAACGATTCGGTGATGAACTACAACAACAAGGTCCAGGTGTTTCCGTCCACCCTCATCGCGGGGCCGTTCGGGTTCACGCCGGCCGAACAGCTGGCAATCGACGATCCGGCGAAGCGCGAAGTGCCGAAGGTTTCCTTCGCGTGAGTCGGGCGGGGAACTGGGGGCTGGGTTCGTGAATCTGGATGTTGACCTCCAGCCATGGACGTTCCGTGATTTGCTGATCGATAACTTTGTGGTTCCACTTCGCGGAGTCGGCGAGGTCGAGCCTTTCCCCAGCCCCTAGCCCCCAATCCCGCTCCGACATGGATTTCTTCGCCCGCGAGGCCAAGGTCCGCCACTCGAGCCGCATGCTGGTGCTGCTGTTCGCGCTGGCGGTGCTCGCGATCGTGATCGCGGTCGATGTGGTCTGTGCATTTTTCCTGGTTGGCTTCCGGCCGGGGCCGCTGATCGGCATCGCGGTCGCGGTCGTGGTTCTGATCGGCCTGTGCTCGGCGTACCGTGTCGCCAGTCTCGCCGGCGGGGGCGCGGCGGTCGCGCGCGAGATGCACGCGGTGCAGGTGCCCGCCGACACCAACAACCCACAGTGGCGGCGCCTGCGCAACGTGATCGAGGAAGTTGCAATCGCCTCCGGCGTGCCGGTGCCCGAAATCTACGTGATGCAGAACGAAGCCGCGATCAACGCCTTCGCCGCAGGCTACACGCCGACCGACGCAGTGGTATGCGTGACGCAGGGCTGCCTCGACAAATTGAACCGTGACGAGTTGCAGGGCGTGATCGCGCACGAGTTCAGCCACGTGTTGAACGGCGACATGCGCCTCAACATCCGCCTGATGGGGCTCCTGTTCGGGATCATGGTGATCTGGGTCATCGGCCGCTTCCTGATGTGGGGCGGATTCTGGGGCGTCGGTGACAACGATGGGCGCGGCGGACGTGGACGCGGCAGCAGCGGCCAGGTCGCGCTGGCGGGGCTCGCGCTGCTTGCGATCGGCGCGATCGGGGTATTCTTCGGACGGCTGATCCAGGCCGCGGTGTCGCGCCAACGTGAGTCGCTGGCGGACGCCTCGGCGGTGCAGTTCACGCGCCAGACGTCGGGAATCGCCGGGGCACTGAAGAAAATCGCCGTGTTCGAGGAAGGTTCGGCGCTGCAGGCGCCGCGCCGCGACGAGGTGCGCCACATGCTGTTCGGCGACGCCGAGGCGAGTTCGTTGTTCGCGACCCACCCGCCGATCATCGAACGCATCCAGGCGCTCGAACCCGGCTTCAAGCCCGAGGAACTGGACGCCTACGTCAAGCAGTGGCTTGCGGCGGGCGGCGATCCGAACCATATCGACCTGCACGCCGACCTGCACCCATGGGAAAGGGCCGTGCACGATTTCGCGCGCGTCGACGGCGATGCGGACATCCGCAGCACGCCGCCGGCAGCTCCCGGTCAGGCACGCGGGGGCGCCATCGGCGGCGTGGTCCCGACCCGCGGCGCGGAGGTCGCGATCACGGCAGCGGCGGTTTCCGCGCAGGTCGGCTCACCCGGCATCAATCACTATCAGGCCGCGAGCGACCTGCACGCGCACATTCCGGCCACGTTGGCTGCGGCCGCGCACGACCCGCGCGGCGCGCTCGCGATCGTGTTCGCGCTGGCGATCTCCGACCATCCAGACCTGATGGCGCAGCAGGTCGACACCGTTTCGCAGGCGTTCGACGCCTCGCTGGCGGATGCGACGCGGAGCCTCGCGACACAGATGGGCGACCTGCACCCGATGCTGCGCCTGCCGTTGGCGCAGCTCGCGTTTCCGGCACTGAAGCGCCGGCCGCGTCCGCAAATCGCCAGTTTCGTGACGACGCTGGACGCGATCATCCACGCCGGCGGTGACGTCGACCTGGATGAATACTGCCTCGCGAAACTGGTGCAGGCGCAGGTCGTCGCGGCGCTCGATCCTTCGGCGAGTTTCAAGCCGGGCACGCTGAAGCTTGCCGCCGCCCAGGACGAATTGCGCGACCTCGTCGCGCTGGTCGCGCATTTCGGGAACGACGACGACGAAACCGCGCAGCGCGCCTTCCAGGCCGCGATGCAGGAAGCGTTGCCGAACGCCTCGATCATGTACGCCGTGCCGGATGACTGGCAGGCCGGGCTGGATCGTGCGCTGGCGGCGCTCGCGCGCCTGACGCCGGAAGGCAAGCAGTTGACGGTGCGCGCGCTCACCACCGCCATCGCGGCCGACGGCAAGGTGACGGTGGCGGAATCGGAGATGTTGCGCGTGGTGTGTGCGGTGCTGGGTTGCCCGCTGCCGCCACTTTTGTGCGATCGTCCCTGATCGCCGCGTACCGAGGCTGTGGGCCAAGCATGCGCGCACCAAGTTGACGAAGCATCAGAACGGCCGTCCATGGCCTGACTTTCCACAACAGCCGCTTCGAACAGGCATTCATTGACTGGCTCACAGAATGTTTGGCGACCGAACGCGCGTGGCGACGATCGACGCGCGGTTGGCCTGGCCGCCCTCGCGTTCTTCTGCGTGCTCGCCGCGTACTACGTGATCCGGCCGGTGCGCGACCAGCTGGCCGGCGCGACCGGCTCGGCCGCGCTGCCGTGGTTCTATACCGGCACCTTCCTCGCGATGCTCGCGATCACGCCCGTGTTCGGTTGGCTGAGCGCGCACCTGCCGCGGCGGGCGGTGCTGGGCTGGAGCTACGGCTTCTTCATCGCGTGCCTGGTCGGGTTCATGCCGCTTTTCGCGGCGCAGGCGCGCATCGGCGCACGCATGCTCGGCACCGGATTCTTCATCTGGGTCAGCGTATTCAACCTGTTCGTGGTGTCGCTGTTCTGGAGCCTGATGGCCGACCTGTTCGACACCGCGACGGCGCGGCGCGTGTTTCCCATGATCGCGCTGGGTGGCGCACTCGGCGCGTTGGCCGGCCCGGCGTTGACGACGCTGCTGGTGGTACGGATCGGTGTCGCGCCGCTGCTTGCGGTGTCTGCCATCCTGCTGCTCGTGGCGCTCGGCTTGATGCTTTATCTGTCATCCACCCGCCATGCAGGCGCCGCCGGGCCGCCGCCGATCGGCGGGTCTCTGCTGGCGGGCCTGCGGGCGACCCTCTTTGATCCGTTCCTGCGCCGGATGGCATTGCTGATGCTGTTCTCGGACGGTGTGGGCACGCTCGCGTACGCGCTGGTTGCCGATTACGCCAAGGCGCATTTCGCGCAGGCCGCCGCACGCACCGCGTTCTATGGACACATCGATTTCGCGGTCAATCTTATTGAAATGCTGCTGCAGGTCGGCTTGACGCGCTGGATGCTGCCGCGCTTCGGCATCGTTTCCGGCCTGGTCTTGCCGGCTGTCGTGAACGTGGTGATGCTGCTGGCGGTGGCCTTCTTCGGCACGGCCCGGTTCGGCATCGCCGGCGTGGCGATCGAGCTGGTTCCGCTGATGCTGATCGTGACGCGCAGTTTCGCCTACGGCGTCACCAAGCCGGCTTCGGACGCTCTGTATACGCGCGCTGAGCGCGAGATCCGCTACAAGGGCAAGAACTTCGTCGATACCGCAGTGTGGCGGTTCGGCGACGTCACCGTCGCGAGCGCGCTGGATGGGTTGCGCGCACTCGGCGCATCGCTGGGCGTGATCGGTGTCGTCTCGGCCGCGGCAGCGGGTCTCGCCGGCTGGTTCGGCTGGCGCGCGGTGATTGCCAGTCGCACGGAGCCGACGGACATGCCGCGACCCGCCGCGGCCGGCTAGGCATCAAATCAGCAACGTGGCGCGCAAGCCGGCCGCGTAGGCCTTGAGGTCCGGGAAGAACGCGTCGAAATGCCGTTGCAGGACGATCGAGCGCGCCCGCAGCACGGGCAGGGCGTCGCCGATGGGCGAGGGGCGCGACAGCCGCTGCGCGAGCGCATGGAAAACCAGGTCGAGCGTTTCGTCATCACCGTAGCCCTCGGGTAGCTGGTGTGCGTGCATCCACGCGAGGAACGCGCACAGCGAATCCGGCAGGTCTGCCGCGCGCGCATCCAGCAGCGCGAGCCAGCGCCGCGAAAAATCGGCGAGCGATTCATCCACGCTGCAGCGGCGCCAGCCGCGAACCAGCAAATGGTCGAACCATACGTCCAGCACGATGCCCGCATACCGGCGCAACGGTGCATCGAACAAGGTGCGCGCGGCGACCACCTGCGGATGGATGTCGGTGTACTGGTCGATCGCGCGGTGGAAGCGCAGGCCCGCCTGGCGCGCCGCGGGCCACGCGGGATCGGGACGACCACGCACGAAGTCTCCCAGCGCGCTGCCCAGCGCGAACTCGATGCCGCCGGCATCGGCGAGCAGGGCATGGGCGAGGTGGTTCACGTTGGACTTGCACGCTTCCAGAACGGCAGTCCATCTTATGCTTCCCATGCGCGCGCGGTTCGCGCTGCGTGGTCAACGCAGCGGCACGCGCATTCGCTTACGCGCCCGGGCCCAGTTCGATCACCGGCGCGAACCCGCCAAAGATCATCCGTTTGCCGTCGAAGATGGCCTTGAAGCTGTCGGGATTCATCCGGGGATCCTGCATGACCTTGGCCATGCCCGCGTCGCGCGTGGCCTTGTCCGGCCACTCGATCCACGAGAACACCACCGTTTCCTCGTCCGTGGCCTGCACGGCGCGCCGGAAATCCGTGAGCTTGCCCACCGGGACATCATCGCCCCAGCATTCGAATACCCGGATGGCGCCGTACTCGATGAAGATGGGGTCGGCTTTCCGGGCCATCTCGATGAATGCCGACTTGTTGGCGCTGGGTACGGCGATCACGAAGCCGTCGATGTAGGACATGGTTTTCTCCTGTCTGCGATGCGCCGGTTGGCGCCTCCACCCGAACGACGAACGGGGCCGTGCCGGATCGACCATTCCGCCGCGGAAGCATGCCGGCGCCACCGCCCGTTTCGCCCCGGCTTCCTTATATGATGGCGCCGATGAGCGATCCCCTGCCGCCCAGCCCCGCGGTTTTCCCGGACGCGGCCGCGCACTTCGCGCTGCCGGGTCCCGCCGGCACGCTGGAAGTGGCGACCGCCGTGCCGGAACCGGAACACGCCCGCGCGGGCACGGTCGTGATCTGCCACCCCAATCCGCAGCAAGGCGGCACGATGCGCAACAAGGTGGTCACGATGCTGGAGCGGTCGCTCCGGGAATCGGGACTTGCCACGGTGCGCTTCAACTTCCGCGGCATCGGCGCGTCCACCGGGACGTTCGATAACGGTGACGGCGAAAGCGGCGACCTGGTGACCGTGGCGCAGTGGGTGCGCCAGGTGCGCCCGGGCGATGCATTGTGGCTGGCCGGATTTTCCTTCGGCAGCTACATTGCGCTCCGCTGTGCGCGCTCGCTCGGCGCGGATGTGCTGATCACGGTGGCGCCGCCGGTCGGCCGCTACGAGGTCACCGAATTGGCGATGCCGACCAGTCCGTGGCTGGTGGTGCAGGGGGAAGACGACGAGGTCGTCGATCCGCAGGGCGTGTTCGACTGGATCGAAAAGCTCGATCCGAAGCCGACCCTGATCCGGATGCCCGAGACCGGGCACTTCTTCCATCGGCGGCTGATGGATCTGCGTGGCGCGGTGAAGAACGCCGTGCGTGCTTGGCTGCCGCCATTATTGTGCGATCGTCCCTGATCGCCGCTTCGCCCAAACTCGTGTTCGGAATTGCCTCAAGGTCGTGAAGACCAGAACGGCCTTCCGTGGCCTGACTTTCCACAACAGCAGCTTCGATTGGAGCATCAGAACAACAACCCTGCATTTGATACACCGACGCCCGCTGGTGCCGCTTTGCCCAGCGCACTCTACGCGCTTGGCATTGTTGCGGGCCGCTGGCAGGATGATCCGTCACAGCGAGCGGCGCTGGCCGCATTCGATCGCCTCCACGAAGCCCTGCTGGCGCCCCCGCCCAGCATCCTGGCGCGCTTGCGCGCACGCGTGAGCGGTCCCGCTGAAATCCGCGGCCTGTATCTGTGGGGTGCGGTCGGCCGCGGCAAGACGATGCTGATGGACCAATTCGCCGCGTCATTGCCGGAGAGCATAGTGCTGCGCGTGCATTTCCATCGCTTCATGCTGGACGTGCACGCAGGATTGCGTGCGCTCGGCGACGTGCGGGATCCGCTGCCGCGCGTTGCCGCGGACATCGCGGCGCGCGCGCGGGTGCTTTGCCTCGACGAGTTCATGGTGACCGACATCGGCGACGCCATGATCCTGTATGGCCTGCTGCGCGCACTGTTCGACCGTGGTGTCGCGCTGGTGGCAACTTCCAACACGCCGCCGCGCGATCTGTACCGGAACGGTCTTCAGCGTGAACGTTTCGTGCCTGCGATCACCTTGCTCGAACAGCATTGCGAGGTCCTCGAACTGGCGTCGCCGCACGACTGGCGCCTGCGTGCGTTCACCCGCGCGCCGGTGTATCTCACGCCGGATGACGCGCGCGCGGAAGCCGCGCTTGCGCGGCTGTTCGATGAACTGGCGCAGGGCGCAATAAAGGAAGACGTCGAGCTTGCGGTCAACGATCGCGCCTTGCACGCACATCGCGTGTGCGCGCAGGCGGCGTGGTTCGATTTTGCGGCACTGTGCGACGGCCCCTACGGTTCGGCCGATTACATCGAGCTCGCCCAGACCTGGCCCGCGATCCTGATTTCGCGGCTGCCGCAATTCACCCCATTCAACGAGGATGCCGCGCAGCGCTTCGTGCACCTCGTCGACGAGTTGTACGACCGCCGGGTGAAACTTGCGGTGACGGCGCAGACGCCGGTCGTGGAGCTGTACGACGGCAAGCGCCTGCGCGGAGATTTCGCGCGCACGGAAAGCCGCCTGATCGAAATGCAGAGCGAAGCGTATCTCGCAGAGCCGCACCGGGTGGCTTCACGGCCGTTCGCAACCTGAATTCACACAAAGGCTTGCGGTCGTCCCCCAGCGCGCACTGTCCCGCGCGATCGATGTCGAATTCCGCACGCGTGATTCGTCATGTCATCGAAACGCGCTGACACGTGTCACGTGCAAAGTCATGACATTCGGCCCTTTCGGTTCGATTGCTGCACTTGCACAATGCATCAACGCTAAATACAATACCGCGCGGTTCAATTATGTGAGCTGCCGTTTTGGCGGCTTCCGACAAACGCTTCAAACCGGTGACGAGCCTGAATGACGCAGCCCAAGACCCAATTGAAGTCCGCCGTACGGCGGACGGCGGTGGTGATCGCGGTTTCGATGCTGGCCGGCTGCGCCGTCGGCCCGAATTTCCGCGAGCCGGCTGCGCCGCGCGTGGATCGCTACACGTCGGCGCCGCTGCCGTCGTCGACGGCTTCGGCCGGGACGGCGGGCGGCGATGCGCAGCATTTCCTTGAGGGCGAAAACGTCCCGCAACGCTGGTGGACCACGTTCGGCAACGCCGAACTGGATCGGCGCGTCCGGCAGGCATTCCAGCACAGTCCCTCGATAGCCGCCGCCGAAGCCGCGTTGCGCCAGGCCGAGGAAACGGCGAAGGCCGCGCGCGGCAGCCTGTTCCCGTCGCTCGACGCAAGCCTCGGCGCCACCCGCGCCAAGCAGTCCGCCGCACAGACCGGCACCGGCCAGGCGCTCGGGCCGTACAACGTCTACAACGCGGGCGTGAGCGTCGGCTACGTGTTCGACATCTTCGGTGGCGTGCGCCGCGGCATCGAGACGCAGCAGGCCCAGGCGGACGTGCAGCGCGCGCAACTCGATGCGATCTATCTCGCGCTGGCGGCGAACGTCGTCACGGCTTCGCTGCAGGAAGCTTCGCTGCGTGAGCAGGTCAAGGCCACGCACGAGATCGTGGACTCGCTGAAGCAGGAACTCGACATCGCGCAGAAGCAGCAGGCGATCGGCGCGAAATCATTGTCCGACACGCTCGCGGTGCGCTCGCAACTCGCGTCCACCGAAGCGACGCTGCCGCCGCTCGAAAAGCAACTGGCGGTGACGCAGAACCAGCTCGCGACGTATCTCGGCGTCACGCCCGCGCAACTGAAGCTGCAGCCGGTCACGCTGGAGCAGGTCACGCTGCCCACGGATATCCCGGTGAGCCTGCCATCGACGCTGGTCGCGCAGCGTCCGGACATCCGCGCCGCGTCGGCCGAGTTGCACGCGGCGACCGCCGCGGTCGGGGTCGCCACCGCCGACATGCTGCCCAAGCTCAGCTTGAACGGCAGCCTCGCCAGCACCGCGCTCACCACGTCCGGCCTGTTTGCCGCCGGCAGCGGGGGCTGGTCGCTGGGACTCGGTTTGCTGCAGCCGCTGTTCCACGGTGGCCAGTTGCTCCACCAGAAGCGCGCCGCCGAGGCCGGCATGGACATGGCGCTCGCCAATTGGCAGCAGGCCGTACTGGTTGCTTTCCAGAACGTCGCCGACACCTTGCAGGCGCTCGATTACGACGCGCAATCCCTGCAGGCGCAGAGCACGGCCGAGAAAGACGCGCAAAAGCTGTTGTCGCTGACCCGAACCCAGTACCGCGTGGGCGCCGTCGATTACCTGACCCTGCTGTCCGCCGAGCGCCAGTACCAGCAGGCACGCATCGCCGAAATCGCCGCCCGTACCTCGCGCCTTGCCGACACCGCCGCGTTGTATGCGGCGCTCGGTGGTGGATGGCAAGGCTTGCCAGGAAGTCAGGCAAGGGATGGCCGTTCTGATGCCGCATCGGCGCAACCGCTCTCAACCACCATGCAGGTCTCCGACCGCGGCGATCAGGGACGATCGCAGAAATGACGAGCATCCAGATCTCCGAAGCCACCAAGCAATCAGGCATCAATCCATGAATACTTACGTGTTGCCCGCGCGGCCGAAGTTGCGCAAGCGCCTGATCATCGTGATCGTTGCACTGTTGATACTGTTCGGGGCGCTGGTCGCCTGGAACACCATCAAGGGCATTTATATCGGCAAGTTCATGGCGTCGATGGCCAATCCGCCGCAGACGATCAGCACCATGACCGCCGAGTACCAGTCGTGGCAACCACATGTCGAAGCCTTCGGCAACGTGCGCGCCGTGCACGGCACCGATCTCGCCTTCGACGTCGCGGGCCTGGTCGAGAACGTGGACGTGAAATCCGGCGCCGACGTCAAGAAAGGCCAGATCCTGATGAAGCTGGTCGACGCCCAGGACCGCGCGCAACTGGCGTCGCTGCAGGCGGCCGAGCAGCTCGCTGCGCTGACCGCGAAGCGCTCCAAGGCGCAGCTCGAGGTCCAGGCGATCAGCAAGGCGCAATACGACACCGACATGGCGAACCTGAAAAGTGCGCAGGCGAATGTCGCCGCGCAGCAGGCGCTGGTCGACAAGAAGACGCTGCGCGCGCCGTTTGCGGGCCGCGTCGGCATCATCACAGCGACACCCGGTCAATACATCAACGTCGGGAACAGCGTGGTCACGCTGCAGCAGCTCGATCCGGTGTACGTCGACTTCACCGTGCCGCAGTCGTCGTTGGACCAGATGCGGATCGGCAGCAAGGTCGAAATCAGCGCTGATGGCCTAAAGGGCAAGACGTTCACGGGCACGGTCACTGCGACCGATCCCAAGGTTGATCTTGCGACCCGCAACGTCGGCGTCGAGGCTACCGTGCCGAACCCCGACAAGCTGCTGGTGCCCGGCATGTTCACGAAGGTCGCGGTGGATTCCGGCAGCGAGCAGCGTTACCTGACCCTGCCGCAGACGGCGATCGCGTACGCGCCGTACGGCGACACCGTGTTCGTGGTGCACCAAGGCGATCCGCCCGCGAGCAGTGCCGATGCCAAGCAAGCGGACCCGAAGAAGGGCGCCCCGAAGGCGGACACCAAAAACACCAAGTCCGGTCCGTCGCATTACGTGCAGCAAGTGGTGGTCACCGTCGGGCCGACCCGCGGCGATCAGGTGGCGGTGTTGTCCGGCGTCAAGGCGGGTGACGTGGTCGTCACCAGTGGCCAGTTGAAGTTGAAGAACGGTACGCCCGTGAACATCAACAACACGGTGCAACCGGCGTTCAATCCGAATCCGCACCCGGTGGAGCAATGACGGCCTCGGCCATCGAGGCCCGCAACGTCCCCCCTCACCCGCCAAGCGCTGCGCGCTT
>JAJPJT010000036.1 GCA_021324095.1 Gammaproteobacteria bacterium | reverse complement strand
TAGGAAAAGGAACGCCAGCATTCCATCCACTCGTCCATCGCCTCGCTGGATACCGGCGGTTGCCACGTCAACCTGATCGACACCGCGGGTTACGCGGATTTCCGCGGCGAGACCTTGTCCGCACTCGCGGCGGTCGAAACCTGCGTCGTCGTCGTCAACGCCGCCAACGGCATCGAGCACGGCACCCGCAGGCTGATGCACTACGCCAAGCAGCGTGGCTTGGCGCGCATGCTGGTGGTGAATCGTATCGACATGGAAGACGTGGATTTGGCCGCGGTCGTGGATGCGCTGCGCGACGAATTCGGACCGGAATGCCTGCCGGTGAACCTGCCGGCAGGGCACGGCACGAAGGTCGTGGATTGTTTTTTTGCGCATGGCGGAGATAGCGACCTTGGCGCGGTCGCGGACGCGCACCAGCGCATCACCGACCAGGTGGTCGAAGTCAATGAGCGCCTGATGGGACGCTATCTCGAAGATGGCGAGGAGAACCTCTCCCCGGAAGACGTGCACGATGCGTTCGAACAGTGCCTGCGCGAGGGGCACCTGGTGCCCATCTGTTTTACCTCCGCGCGCACCGGCGCGGGTGTGGCGGAGTGGCTGGATATCGCGCAGAAATTGTTGCCGCATCCCGGCGAGGCCAACCCGCCGCCCTTCGTGAAAGGCACCGGCGCCAACGCCAAGCCCATCGAAGCCAAACCCGATTCCGGCGCGCACGTGATCGCGGACGTTTTCAAGATCATCAACGATCCGTTCGTCGGCAAGCTCGCGGTGTTCCGGGTGTGGCAGGGTACCGTCAGGAAGGATTCGCAACTCTTCATCGACGACGGCAAGAAACCCTTCAAGGTCGGGCACCTGTTGCGGCTGCAGGGCAAGGACCACATCGAAATCGAGCAGGCGATCCCGGGCGACATCGCGGGTGTCGCCAAGGTCGAGGAAATCCATTTCGACTCGGTGCTGCACGACTCGCACGACGAGGACGCAATCCACCTGCAGCCGTTGCAATACCCGCTGTCGATGTTCGGCCTTGCCGTGGAACCGAAACACAAGGGCCAGGACCAGAAACTCGCAACCGCGCTGGCAAAGCTCGCCGAGGAAGATCCCTGCCTTGCGGTCGAACACAACAAGGAGTTGAACGAAACCGTGGTGCGCGGCCTTTCGGACCTGCACCTGAAACTCACGCTCGCGCGGATGCAGAGCAAGTATGGCGTCGAGGTCATCACCCATCCGCCGCGCATCGCGTACCGCGAAACCATCGGCGCGAAGGCGGAGGGTCACCACCGCCACAAGAAACAGACCGGGGGCGCCGGCCAGTTCGGCGAAGTATTCCTGCGCGTCGAGCCGCTGCCGCGCGGTGGCGGTTTCGAATTCAGCGACGAGAGCAAGGGCGGCGTGATCCCCAACCAGTTCATTCCGGCCATCGAGAAGGGCGTGCGCCAGGTCCTCGAACACGGCGCGGTCGCGGGTTACCCGATGCAGGACGTGCGCGTCGTCGTGTTCGACGGCAAGTACCATCCGGTCGATTCCAAGGAAGTCGCGTTCGTCGCGGCGGGCAAGAAGGCGTTCCTGGACGCAGTCTCCAAAGCGCGGCCGATCGTGCTGGAACCGATCGTAAACATGGACGTCAACGTGCCCGAGCAATACATGGGCGACGTCACCGGCGGACTCGCATCCAAGCGCGCGCGCATCAACGGCACCGATGCTCTGCGCGGCGGCGTACTGGTGATCAAGGCGCAGGCACCGCTGGCCGAAGTCGTCGATTATCAGACCGAATTGCGCTCACTCACGGGCGGCGAAGGCCGCTTCGCGATGGAACTGTCGCACTACGATCCAGTGCCGGTGCAAATCCAGAAGCAGCTCACCGAGGCTTACAAGCCGAAGGCGGAAGAGGAGTGACGGGCACCATATATGGCTCGCCGGTCGCGCCCACGAGCTCCTGCAAAGCGGCTTCGTAGGAGTGCGTGCTCGCGACGGCGGCGGTTTGTACATGCCGCGGGTTGACGCTTAGGCCGCTTCGGCCCGACGTTCCTGCAGCGCATGAATAAGCGCATTCGTGAACGCGGGAATATCGTCCGGCTTGCGGCTGGTGATGAGGCTGCCGTCCTCGACGACTTCGCGATCTTCCCAATGGGCACCGGCGTTTTCGAGATCGGTGCGCAATGACGGCCAAGACGTCATGCGTTTGCCTTTGACGAGCCCGGCGTTGATCAGCGTCCATGGCCCGTGGCAGATCGCGGCCAGCGGACGGCCGGTCCGACCGAACTCCCGGATGAAGTCGATCGCCTCATCGTGCAGCCGCAGCTTGTCGGGATTGATCACCCCGCCCGGCAACACCAGCGCATCGTAATCGGAGACATCGGCGTCTTCGAGCGGCACGTCCACGCGCGCATGCTCGCCCCACTCGCCATGGTTCCAGCCCTTGATTTCCTGCTTGTCGCCGGGGGCGATCACTTCGGTGGTCGCGCCGGCTTCCTCCAGCAGTTGCTTGGGCTTCAGCAACTCCGACTGTTCGAATCCATCGGTGGCCAGAATCGCAATCTTGCGTCCCTTCAACGCATCCCTGCTCATGGTGCTGCTCCTTCGTCGAAAGCGAACGTGCAGCATGCCAAAGCACGCGTTACCGACGCGTGTCAGAGCCGTATGAGCTGTGTTAGCTGCGACTCCGTTTGGGCTTCAGGATCGTGCCGGTGCATCTCTTCGTCCCGCAATGGCACGCCCAGATGCGCTTCATCTTCGCGGTGTGCGGCACGTCCAGCACGATGCCGTAGTCGTAGGTGAGTTCCTCGCCGGCCTTGATCGCGCGCTTCGTCTCGATCATCACCTTGTCCCTGCGCGCGCCGTCGACCTCCTCGATGTACGCGCGGCAGTTCGGGGCGCAGGAGTGATTGATCCAACGCGCGCTGTTGCCGCCCACGTTCGCGTCGACGATGTACTTGTCGTTGAGCGTGAACAGGAAAGTGTGGCCCGTATCGGCGCCGTCGTCATACAGGCGATCGGCTTCGGCGTGGGTCAGCAGGCGGCCCTTGTACTGGATCAGCACGGTGCGTGCGGGTATATCGACAGCGGCATACACGCCGTTGCCGTGGATGGGCGAACGGCGCACGATCAAACGTCGAACCATGGCAAATCTTTCACAGGCAAACGCGTATCATGCCGTGACGGGCGGCGATCACACAACGGAGGCTGCCATGGCGTTCAAGGTCAAGCGCGTCACGGAACCGCTCACCAGGGCCGACGGCGCGCGCATTCTCATCGACCGGTTGTGGCCACGCGGGCAGTCCAAGGCGAAACTGCAACTGACCGCGTGGGTGCGCGACATCGCGCCCAGCACCGAATTGCGCAAGTGGTTCGGGCACGATCCCGCGAAGTGGGAGGAGTTCCGCAAACGCTACCGCGCGGAACTCGACGCCAATCCGGAAGCCGTCGCGGAATTGCAGCAACTGCTGAAGGAACATCCGAACGCGACGCTGCTGTTCGCGGCGCACGACGCCAGGCACTGCAATGCGACCGTGCTCGCCGAATACCTGCGCGAGCACGCGCCGCGTGCGCGCCGCGCTGTCGCGGCCTGAGCCCATGCGACGCGTCCTGCTCTGGCTGTGCCTTGGAATCGCGCCGGCCGCTGCACTGGCGGCGCAATCCTTCACGCTCGACAGCCCAACGCTGCATGACGGCGGAAACATGCTGCTCACGAACGTCTACACCGAATGCGGCGGGCGCAACCAGTCGCCGCCGCTGCACTGGCACGATCCGCCTGCCGGAACGAAAAGTTACGCCGTGACGATGTACGACCCGGACGCCAATTTCTGGCACTGGATCGCGTATGACATCTACGTCGGCGCGCACGGGCTGAATCCCGGTGCCGGCACGCCGCACAGCGGCAACGAGCCCGGCGATACCGAACAACTGAGGAACGATTTCGGCAACGCCGGTTATTCGGGCCCCTGCCCGCCTCCGGGCAAGCCGCACCACTACGTGATCACGGTCTATGCGCTGGACGTCCCCGAACTCGGTCTCGCGGCGCACTTCAGCCGCAAGGATGCGCTGGCTGCGATCGAAAAGCACACGCTCGCGAAAGCCACGTTGACCGTCACCTGGGGGCGTTGAGCCGCGTTCCGCCGAAGTACCGCAGCAACCACACCCAGCCGATCCCGAGCCCCCACGCCTCAATCACGTCGCTGGGCCAGTGCACGCCCATGTAGACGCGGGTGGCGCCAACCGCGAACGCGATCGCCAGCGCGACCAGCACCGCAAAATCGCGCAACATCCGCTTGCCGGTGCCGTCGGTCAGCGCGAGTGCCAGCAGCAGCCACACCACCGTCGCCATCAGCGTGTTGCCGCTCGGGAAACTCGCGGTGAAGACATAGGTTTCGTGGGGGATCAGCTCCGGGCGCGGACGCGCGATGACGTGCTTCAGCACCGACGCGATGATGAACGCCCCAATCACGCCACCGAGGAACCACCCCGCATCGCGGCGGCGTCCGGCCAGCCAAAGCAGTATCAAGCCGGCCGCGATGAACAGCACCAGCACACCGATGCCGCCCAGTCCCATGAAATCGCGCAAGCCGTCCTGCAACCAGTGCGGCCCCAGCAGTTGCGCAGGATCGGCGGGATGGCGCATCGCCATCAGGATGCGGATGTCGAAGGCGTGCACGGACGGGGCCAGCAACCCCGCAAACCCGAGCGCGATGAGGATGCATGCGATGACCAAGGGCCACACGGCGACGGCGCCGCGGCGGGTCGTGGTTGCAATGGGGGCGGATGTAGACATGGATAGAATCATCGCGACGTAGTGCCGGGAAGTGTAGCGATGTCGCGAACCAAAAGGTTTGCAATCGGTTTGGCTGCCGTGCTCGCATTGCTGACCGCACCGTGGGCGATCGGGGCGCCCGCGACGATCTTCGCGGCCGCGAGCCTGCAACCCGCGCTCGACCAGATGGCCCACGAAGGCCTGCTCGGCACCCCACCGCCACGGCTGGTCTATGCCGCTTCGTCCGCGCTTGCCCGCCAGATCGAAGACGATGCGCCCGCCGATATCTTCATTTCGGCCGACGAGCGCTGGATGGATGACGCGGCACGCCACGGCGCGATCGTGCCGGCCACGCGCACGAATTTGTTGGGCAATGCATTGGTCTTGATTGCGCCGTCGGATTCGCACGCGACCGTCGACCTCTCGCACGGCGCTGCGCCGTTGCTGAAAGCGCTGGGCAAGGGCGGACGTCTCGCGATCGCACTCACCGACTCGGTGCCGGCTGGCATTTATGCCAAGCAATCGCTGACCGAACTCGGGATGTGGAAGCCGCTGGAGCCGCGCATGGCGATGGCCCGCGATGTACGCGCAGCGCTGAACCTGGTGGTGTTGCGGCAGTGTCCATTAGGCATCGTTTACCGTTCCGGCGCAGCGTCGGAACCGCGCGTGAAGGTGCTGGCGACATTTCCTCCGGACAGCCACAAACCCATCGTGTATCCGGTCGCAATCGTGAAAGGCCACGACGATGGCTCCGCGCGAGCGCTGGTAGCTGCGCTGGAATCCGCGCGTGCGGCAAAGATCTTCGAACGGTGGGGCTTCGATGTATCGCGACGCAAACTGCGTTAGCGGGGACTATCGCCGCTTGTCATTCCGGGGCGGCCTGCAGGCGTCACCGCAGGTCGGACCCGGAATCCAGGTTTTGTAACATCACGAAGAGCAGAGAGCTGGATTCCGGGTTCGCCGCGACGGAACTGCGGCGGCCCCGGAATGACGAGCAAAATCAGGTCGCTCCGAAACAATGCAATGATGGCCATTTGCGTTCATTCGCGGACAAATCGCTTTTCGATCTTTGCATGCCGCATGAATCTTCTGACCCACCCTGAAACCGTCGCGCTGGCCTTGAGCTTCAAGGTCTCGCTGGTCGGCGTCGTGTGCTCGTTGCCGGTCGCGGTCGGCTGCGCGTGGCTGCTGGCGCGCACGCGTTTCTTCGGCAAGCCGCTGTTCGAAGGCCTGCTGCTGTTGCCGTTGATCCTGCCGCCGGTGGTCACGGGCTACATCCTGCTGATCGTGTTCGGCCACCACGGCGCGATCGGGCGGCTGCTCGATGCAGCCGGACTTTCCATCGCATTCCGCTGGACCGGCGCGGCGCTGGCCGCGGCGGTAATGGCGTTTCCGTTGCTGGTGGTGGCGTTGCGCAACGCGTTCGAGTCGGTGGACCGGAAACTGGAGCACGCCGCCGCCACGCTCGGAGCGGGTCCGTGGCGGATCTTCTTCGGCATCACGCTGCCGCTGTCGCTGCGCGGACTGGTGGCAGGCCTTGCCCTGGCGTTCGCACGCGCGTTCGGCGAATTCGGCGCCACCATCACGTTCGTGTCGTCGATTCCCGGTCAGACGCGCACGCTGCCCATCGCCCTGTACGAGCTGATCTCGACGCCCGGCGGCGAAGGCGGCGCGCTGCGATTGACCCTGGTTGCTGTGGTCGTCGCACTCGTTGCGGGATTGATTGCCGCGCTGATGCTGCTGCGCGGCGGCGCGCGGCAATCGGAGGCCGAGGCATGAAGTTTCCTTCGTTCGTTCTGAGCGTAGCCCCGAAGGGGCGGAGTCGAAGAACGCGCTGCGCTTCGACTTCATTCGCTGCGCTCATTACGCTCAGCGCGAACGGAATACTTGTGGCCCAGCTCGCATGAT
This sequence comes from Gammaproteobacteria bacterium, assembly GCA_021324095.1. Classification (GTDB taxonomy): domain Bacteria; phylum Pseudomonadota; class Gammaproteobacteria; order Xanthomonadales; family Rhodanobacteraceae; genus 66-474. The sequence goes on along the minus strand of JAJPJT010000036.1, from coordinate 44,248 downwards.
CGAACTCGATCTCGCGCTGCAACGCGGCGAGTTTTCGCTGGAACTGGCACTGGCGTCGCCAGCGCGTGCGCTGGCGCTGTTCGGCCACTCCGGTTGCGGCAAGACCTCGACACTGCTCGCGATCGCGGGCCTGCTGCGGCCGCGCCGCGGACGCATTTCGATCGATGGACGAACCTTGTTCGACAGTTCGACAGGAATCGACTTGCCCGCGGCGTGGCGCGGGCTGGGCGTGGTGTTCCAGGATGCACGGCTGTTCCCCCACCTCACGGTGCGCGAGAACCTGCGCTACGGCATGCCGCGCGGAGCGGCGCCGGCGAAGTGCGACGGCGTCGTGCAATTGCTCGGACTCTCCGGCTTGCTGAAGCACAGGCCCGGCCAGCTTTCTGGCGGACAGATCCGCCGCGTCGCGATCGGCCGCGCGCTGCTGCGCCAACCGCACGCACTGCTGCTGGACGAACCGCTGGCGAACCTCCACCGTGAAGCGCGCGTGGAGGTACTGAAATACCTGCACGAGCTCAAACGTGAGTTCGCGCTCACGACGATCCTGGTCAGTCATCAGCCCGACGAGGTGATCGCGCTGGCCGACAGCGTGGCGCGGATCGAGGATGGGCGGCTCGCCGCCCTGGAAGACATCCGGACGTTCCAGGTGTCGACAGCGTCCCCCGACACGCCGCAGGCCCGCGCTACGGGGTAAAGTACCTGTCGATTAGCGTCTGCCAACGCCACCGAGGAGCCGGCCAATGACCAACCGTTTGTCGAGAACCTCACCGCGCACGTGTGCCGCGCTCGTCCTGCTTGCCTGCGTGACGCTGGCACTCGCCGGCTGCTTCGGCGCCAGCACCAAGCTGCAGCCGCCGACCGCCAGCATCCAGCAACTCACCGTCAACAGCGACGGCACCTGGGCCGCGGTGGTGCGTTTCCAGAATTACAGCTACGACACCGGCATGCACGTTTATGCGATCGACGCGACGCTCGATTTGGACGGCAAGCCGGCGGGCCACGTCGCGATCTCGCCCGGGCTCGACATTCCCGCGATGGACGCCGATATCGCGACCGCGACGTTCGAGCCGGATCCGGCCGGCGTCGCCGCGCTGGCCGCCGCCAAGCGCAACGCGATCCGCTACGAACTCAAAGGCACGCTCTCGGTCGGCAAGGGCACCACCGGCAAGGCGCAGCCATTCAAGCTCAACGGCTCGGGCTACATTTCGCCGGTGCCGGGCGTCAGCAACATCTGGCGTTGAGAGTTCGCGGCCGCGCCGCATTCGACAACAAGAAAAATCAGTCCGCGAATGAACGCAAATAAACGCGAATCGGTCTCAAACAACGCAATTCATTTGCGTGAATTTGCGTTCATTTGCTGACCTATTCGCTTCAGCCGATACGCCAGTATTCAAAGCAACCCCGTTCGGTTCGCAAGACGCCGAAAAGACCCATGACAACCCACTACACCGCCCCACTCGCCGACATCCGTTTCGATCTCTACGACCTGCTGGATGTCGGGAAACTGTTCGCGAAATTGCCGGGCTGCGACGGACTTACCTGCGAAACCATCGACGCGGTGCTGGAGGAAGCCGCGAAATTTTCGCAACAGGTGTTGGCACCACTCAACGAGGTCGGCGACCGGCAGGGCTGCACCTTCGACAAAGAGACCGGCGCGGTCACGACACCGGAAGGCTTCAAGCATGCGTACGAACAATACATCGAAGGGGGCTGGGCCGGACTGACCGCGCCCGAAGCGTTCGGCGGACAAGGCTTGCCGGAAACCATTGGCGCACCCGTCAAGGAGATGGTCGACTCGGCCAATCTCGCGTGGGGGACCTATCCGCTGCTCTCGCACGGCGCGACCGAAGCCCTGCGCATGCACGGCGCCGACTGGCAGAAGGAAGCCTTCCTGAAACCGATCGTCTCCGGCGAATGGACCGGCACGATGTGCCTCACGGAAGCGCATTGCGGTTCCGATCTCGGCCTGCTGAAAACGCGCGCGGAACCGAACGAGGATGGCAGCTACGCGATCAGCGGCACCAAGATTTTCATCACCGCGGGCGAGCACGATTTCACCGACAACATCGTGCATCTCGTGCTCGCGCGCCTTCCGGACGCGCCGAAAGGCGTGAAGGGCATCTCGCTGTTCATCGTGCCCAAGTTCCATATCGGCAAGGACGGCAAGAAGGGCAAGCGCAACGCGGTCCGGTGCGGATCCATCGAGCACAAGATGGGATTGAAGGGTTCCGCCACTTGCGTGCTGAACTTCGACGCGGCGCAGGGCTGGCTCATCGGCGAACCCAACAAGGGTTTGAACGCGATGTTCACCATGATGAACACCGCGCGGCTGGCGGTCGGATTGCAGGGCCTGGCACTTTCCGAACGCGCGTACCAGAACGCATTGGCTTACGCGCGCGAGCGCCTGCAGATGCGCGCTCTCTCGGGTGCGAAGTTCCCGGATAAACCCGCCGACCCGCTGATCGTGCACGGCGACATCCGCCGCATGTTGCTGACCCAGAAGGCGCTGATCGAAGGCGGACGTGCGCTCGGGCTGTACGCCGCGACCCTGGTCGACATCCAGCACCGCGCGAAAAACCCGGCAGAAGTGAAGCGAGCCGACGCGCTGGTGTCGTTCCTCACGCCCATCATCAAGGCGCTGCTCACCGAAAACGCCGTCGAGTGCACCAATCTCGCGCTGCAGATCTACGGCGGCCACGGCTACATCGCCGAGCAGGGCGTGGAGCAGTACGCGCGCGACGCCCGCATCACCACGATCTACGAAGGCACCACCGGCATCCAGGCGCTGGATCTGCTGGGCCGAAAGATCGTGCAGCAGCGCGGCGAAGGATTGCGCCTGTTCCTGGAAGACCTGGGCGCGTTCTGCGCGCAGCACGCGAGCGACGAAACGTTGAAGGAATTCATTCCGAAACTGTCTGCACTCGCCAAGGAATGGACCGAAGTCACGCAGCGGCTCGGCATGCGCGCCGTATCGAACCCGGACGAGATCGGCGCGTCGGCGGTCGATTACCTGTTCTATTGCGGCTACATCGCCCTGGCCGACGCGTGGACGCGCAGCGTGGCCGCGGCGGATGCATCATCGCAATCGGACGACTTCAAACAGGCGAAGCGCATGACCGCGCGTTTTTACTTCGACCGCATCCTGCCGCGTACGCGCATGCACCTCGCGGCCATGCAGGCGGGGCCCGACAGCATCTTCGCGATGCCGGACAAGCTGTTTGGATGAAGCCGAGGCGCCGTTCGCCCCCTCACCCCAGCCCTCTCCCCGCCGGGGAGAGGGAGGCAAGCGCGCAACGCCGTTCGACGGTGCTCAGGACAGGCCTGGCGCGTGAGGGGGAACCTTATGCACGCAAACCGCGCATCGCCATTCGCCCCGCCACCGCCGACGACATGGAGTTCATCCTGTCGCTGGTGCCGCGCTTCGCCTCGTTCGCTCTGCCGAAAGGCCGGCGCAAGCGCGACGTGCTCGCCGCGATCCACAAGGATGTCGAACATGCCTTGCGCGAGCGCCCGGCGGGCAGTCACTTCTTCGTGTCTGAAGACTTCCGCGGCGACCGCACCGGCTTCCTGCAACTTCAGGTCCAGCGCGATTTCTTCTCCGGCGCCCGCGTCTGCCATGTTTCCGATCTGGCGATCGCAAAGGACCATGATGGCCAAGGGATCGGCCGTGCGCTGCTCGCGCACGCGGAGTCCTGGGCCAGTACGCGCCACTGCAAGCTGTTGACGCTGTCGGTCTTTCCCGGCAATGCGCGGGCCCGCGCCCTTTACGAGCGCGCCGGCTTCAGGACCGAGTTGCTCCGCATGGCCAAGCCACTGAAAGGCTAGCGCAAGCCCCCGAAACGGGACACGGTTCACGTTTTGTGTTAGCTTCCGCGACTCGCATCCGGCGCTGCCGGATCGCGGCGACCCGCCAGCGCCCTGTGCGCCCGACGATCGCGTTTCGCCACGGATGGTTCGACGCAACGGGTACAAGGGCTTCGTCATGGCTGAGTCGTCCTCCCACGACGGGTTTACCTACCGCGCCTTCGTCAGCTACAGCCACAAGGACAAGACGTGGGCGGACTGGCTGCACAAGGCGCTGGAGACCTGGCGCGTGCCGTCACGGCTGGTCGGCACCGAAACCGCGCATGGCACGATTCCGCGCCGGCTGATCCCGATCTTCCGCGACCGCGACGAACTCGCCAGCGCCGACAGCCTCGCCGAGAAAGTCAACGCGGCGCTCGCGCAATCGGAAAACCTGATCGTCATCTGTTCGCCCGCATCGGCCGCGTCGCGCTGGGTGAACGAGGAAGTGCTGGCGTACAAGCGGATGGGCCGAGGCGATCGCATTTTCTGCCTGATCGTCGGCGGCGAACCGAATGCGACCGACCTGCCCGGTCGCGCAGCCGAGGAATGCTTCTGCCCGGCGCTGCGATTCAGGCTCGATGCGAATGGCCAGCCCACGAGCCAGCGCACCGAACCGATCGCCGCCGACGCGCGACCCGGCAAGGACGGCAAACCCAACGCGAAACTGAGACTCATCGCCGGGATGCTGGACGTCGGCTTCGATGCGCTGAAGCAGCGCGAGCAGCGCCGGCAACTCCAGCGCATGACCGCGATCACCGCGCTCGCCGTGGGCGTGATGGCGGTGACCATCGTGCTGGCGATCTTCGCGCTGGTTTCCCGACACCGCGCGGTGATCGCGCAACACGAAGCCGTGATCGCGAAACAGGCTGCCGTGCGCCGGCAGAAGCAGGCCGAAGGCCTGGTCGGCTTCATGCTCGGCGATCTCAACGACAAGCTGAACCAGGTGCACCGCCTGGACATCATGGAGGCGGTGGACGACAAGGCGCTGGCCTACTTCGCTTCGCTGCCTGCCGCCGATGCCAGCGACACGGCGCTGGAACTTCGCGTGAAGGCGCTGGACAAGATCGGCATCGTGATGACCGAAGCGCACGGACAACTCGCACAATCGACCAAGGCGTGGCAATCAGCAGCAACACTGGCTTCCGAACTGGCGAGACGTGCGCCCAACGATGCAAGCCGACTGACGAATTGGGGCGAAAGTTTGAATTCGCTCGGCAATGCGTATTGGCAACAGGGCGATCTGGACAACGCCTTGAAAAGTTTCCATTTGGCTATCGACGTATTAGGCAGGGCGCATTCAAAAACACCAAACGACAGTGCGGTAACGTTGAACTTGGCGTATGCGAGAAACAATGCCGGGCACGTGCTGGAAGCACGTGGTGATTTCACAGGTGCGCAAACCGAATACGATGCCAGGCTGAAGCTTCAGCAGTCATTGGTTGACAGCGCGCCCACCAATGCCGACCGGCTATCGAGTCTGGCGTGGGCATGGGACAGCCTCGGCAGATTGGCGGTAGAGCGTGGCCAAATCAATCGAGCACTGACGGACTACGCCTCCGAGCACCGGATCAAGTCGAAGCTGGCGCTGGACGCCCCCCAAGATCGCGCAGCCCAAGAAAGCTTGCTAATCAGCAATGCGATCCTGGGCCGCACACTTGCATGGTGTGGCGAGACAGATGCCGGATTGCACTACAGCGAGCAAGCAGTCGCTCAGGCAAAAGCATTGCTCGCATTCGACTCCACCAATACGAGTTGGCAAGAGGACTTCGCACTCTACAGCCAGCAAGCGGGAGGATTGCTGCGACAACTCGGCCGCCTCGACGAAGCCCAAGGCGCGGACGAGCAGGCAGCACAAACGCTCGAAGCACTGCTGAAAAAAGACCCCATCAGCAGCGACTTCCAGCACGAACTGTCACAGGCACGACTCGAGAACGCACGCCTGCAACTCGAACGAGGCAGCTTCGCTGCCGCGGAAAGTTCCGTACGATCCGCGCAAACCATCATCGAGAAGATGCGCGCCAAGGCGCCGAACGATCGCGGTGATCTGCTACTCGACGCGCAAGCACATCTGCTGCTGGGACGGGTTGCCGCACGAACCCATGACACGGCGACCGCGCAGCACGAGTGGACGCAAGCGCGCGACCTGCTGCAACCCGCGTTGCGCGCGGGCGACGACCCGAATTTTCTTGCTGCATACACCGAAACGCTGCTGCGGCTCGACCAAACCGAGGCCGCGCGGCCGATCATCGCGAAGTTGAACGCTATGGGTTATCGCACGCCGGACTTCGTGGCGCTGCTGGCCAGCAAGCGCATCGACTATCCCGCCAACGCAGCATTCCAGCAACGGCTTGCCCAGATCATGCAAGGCGACGCGGCCCGCCCCTAGCGCCGTATCCGTACAGGAGATGTGTCATGGCTATCCAGGTATCGCTCGACGCCAGCGCCAATCCGCCAGTCACCGTGCAGCCCAGAATCCACGATGTCAACAGCGGCAACCAGACGATCAAGTGGGAGCGCGCTTCCAACCAGACGTTCACGTTCACGTCGCTGAGCGGACTGCCCAATCCGCCATTCGGCGCCCCGAGCGTCAGTAGCACCGAGATCACGATCACCGACAACAATACGAGCGCAGTTGCATACGGCTACACCATCGTGGTGACCTTGAATGGCGTGCAATACAGCACCGCGTCATCGCGACCGAATCCCACAGCCCAAGGCAACACCGGTCCGGTTATCAACAACAAGTGACGCCTCGCATCCATCCGCCGACTTTGAACAGAGTGGTTTATCGCGGTTTCACCGCGGCAATCCCGCCGCACACTCAGAAGGAGAGCATCATGAAACGTGCAATAGTGTCGTCCGCTGTCGTCGCGCTCTTGCTCGCGGGCGGGGGGTAGCTAATGCCCAAAGCAGCGGGCCGAGCATTCACAACCAAGCGATCCCTGTGAACCCACACAAGCCTGTACAGCAACAAACCAACCAACAAACGACGACAACGCAGCAGCAACCCCTGAGACATATCGGAATTTGAACTTGGGACCCGGAAATTCCGGCGCGGCACACCCACAACAACCCGGCGCTGCGGCACGGCAGCAGACAGCGAAAGGTCATTGACTCCGGTTCCCGCACGCGAGGTCGAGTCGATCCGACCCGCGTGCGGGTCTTGCCGGCGCGATTGCAACCGCAGCGATCACAGGCAGCATCAATCTCGCCGTTCGACTCGAATCGGGCGATGCCAGGTTGCTGAAAAGAGGAAAAATTCGTCCCAAATGTGACGTACTTCACATTCCTGTGTGAATGTGGCAGAGTCGCCCAACCGGACGAGCGATTCCCGAGCGCTTCGCGAGGGTCGCATCCGTCAGGGATGACCCGAGCCCGCGAGGGGCGGAGGCGGCCATGTCCGCGTCGTCGGTTTCGCGCTTCACCTATCGCGCCTTCATCAGCTACAGCCACCACGACTGGGCGTGGGCGGATTGGCTGCACAAGGCGCTGGAAACCTGGCGCGTGCCGTCGCGGCTGATCGGCACGCAAGCCGCGCACGGGGTGATACCGCGCAGCCTGCAGCCGATCTTCCGCGATCGCGAGGAACTGGCCAGCGCCACCGATCTCGGCCAGGAAATCACCGACGCGCTCGACCGTTCCGAATCCCTGATCGTGATCTGCTCGCCAGCGGCGGCGGCTTCGCGCTGGGTCAACGAAGAGGTGCTGGCGTTCAAGCGCATGGGCCGCGGCGGGCGCATCCTCTGCCTGATCGTGGCGGGCGAACCCAACGCGGCGGACCTGCCCGGCCGCGAAGCCGAAGAATGTTTCTGCCCCGCGCTGCGCTTCGCGCTGGATGCGACCGGGCAACTTTCGGACAAGCGCGCCGAACCGATCGCTGCCGATGTCCGCCCCGGCCACGACAGCAAGCCCGCCGCGAAATTGCGCCTGATTGCCGGGATGCTGGGCGTGGGCTTCGACGCGCTGATCCAGCGCGAGGCGCATCGACGGCGGCGTCGCGTATTGCTGGTCGCCGCCGCGGCACTGCTGGGCATGGCGATCACGAGCGTGCTGGCCCTCAATGCGGTGATCGCGCGCAACGAGGCGCGGCAGCGGCAGGCGCAAACCGAGCAGGCGCTGAATTACATGCTCGGCGACCTGCACGACAAGCTCAAGGGCGTGGGGCGACTCGACCTGATGGCGTCGGTCACCGACAAGGCGCTGGCGCTGTTCGCCGCCAGCAAGCCCGGTTCACTGACCGACGATGAACTCACCCAGCAGTCGCGCGCCTTGGTGCAGATCGGAGAAATCCGGCTGGATGAAGCGCGCTACGGCCCCGCCATGGATGCGTTTCAGCGCGCTTACCAGCGCAGTGCCGAGCTGACCACGCGGCATCCGGACAACGGCCGATTCGTGTTCGACCGCGCGCAGGCGGAATACTGGATCGGCAACGTTTATTGGCAGCAGCGCAAGCTGACGGAAGCCAATACGTGGTTGACGCGTTACCGCGACTCCACGCTGGCGCTGCTGAAGATCGATCCGAACAACCAGGACTGGCAGCTCGAAACCAGCGACGGCGAACACAACTTGGCGGTGCTGGCGCTGGACCGCGGCAACCTCGATGCCGCGCGGCGGGGATTCGAGGCCGAGTTGGCCGTCAAGGAAAAACTTCGCCGCGCCCAGCCCGACAATGCCGATTTGGCCTCGCAAGTTGCCGACACAATCTCTTGGCTAGGCAACGTGGCCGAGCGCCGGGGTGACTTGGCCGGCGCCCAGCACTTGTTCGGCGAACAAGTCATTCAGCTTGCCGGTTTGCGCAGCCAGTATCCCGCGGATTTTCGTTGGCTGGCGGCATGGGCTGACGCACAGGTGCTGCTGGGAGCTTCATTGGGCAGCACAGACCGACGCGAAGAGGGCTCGCGCGTTCTCGCCGACGCGGCCGACGCCTACAAAGTCCTGACGGAACACGACCCGAACAATGTGTCGTGGCGGGTCGGCTTGGCAAACGCGCAGGTGACCCTCGCGGCATACGTCTTCGTCGCAGGCCGTGCTGACCAGGCCGAGAAATTGCTGTCAACGGCGATGCGGCATTTTCAGGAGCCCGCAGGATCGAAAACATCGCCGGGTGATCGGCAGATCCATCGGGTGCTCAGCCGCGGTTGGCTGCTGCGTGCACGCATCGCGCAACGCCGCGGCAACTCTTCGGCGGCGGCAGAGGCGGCCGACCGCGCGCTCGCCGAAGCACGCGAGGAGACGACGAACGATGCCATCGACGATGGCAGTCTGGCCGATCGCGCCGAAGCACTACTGGTCCTGGGGGCGCAGCAGCAGTCCCAATCGTCCACCACGCCGCGGGCAGCCTGGACGCAAGCCCATGCCTTGCTCGCCACACGCGCATCCGGTTCGCATTATTGGCGCCTGCTCGACCCGTGGGTGCGCCTGTGCCTGTTGACCGGCGACGGAGCAGGCGCGCGAATCGCCCTCGATCGCCTGAACACAAGTGGTTACGTGCCGTTGCAACCCTGGCCGGCGAGTACCGGCGGCCAGTCATCCCAAGCAAGCGAAGGAGACCAGCATGTCGACTGATCGCGCACCCTGCTCCACCGCACGGATTTCCATCATCGTGAAAGACTTTTACGAAATTGGCCGGGAATTCAGCCGCGCCGACGTAGAACTGACCGATACCGGCCACGGCACGGTCAGCCAAGGCAGGATCAACGATCCAATCGTCGTCACCGCCGAGGTGTACCTCGAGCTTTCCGTATCCGGCTCGGATGGTGATCGGTACAGCTATAGCCCGGTCGGCATCAGCTTCAAGGAGGTGCGCGGCGGTGTCAGCGCAGAGATGGCCGAACGCCACGGTGGCGATCGCGACCCCCTCGGACACGCGGCCTTCCCGAGGCGCACGTTCGCATCCCGAGGCAGCACCATCCAGCTTTCGCTGTTCGATGCCAACCCGGAACCGGCTGAATTCAAGTTCGACCTGCTGATCCAGCGTTCCGATGGACGTTTGGGCATTATCGATCCGACAATCCGCAACAATCCGGTCATGAAGTAGGTAGGTGGAACAGACGATAACGCGCGTCAGCGGAAATTCGTGCTTGCACGGCACCGCCGGCGCGCCAGCGGAGTAGATTGACGGTCATGGAACGCTCGTCGGCAACCACTGGCATTCCCTTCCCCGCAGCAGTACCGGGCGGCGTGGAACCCGTGACGCCGACGCTCCGGCCTATCGCTACACAGCCAGCCGCCACGGCCCCGCTGGTGATCGGCGTCACCAGCCATCGCAATGTTGCAGCCGGGGAAATCGAATCGATACGGCGACGCGTTCGGCATTTTCTGGGACAACTGCAGCACGAGTTTCCCCATTCGCCCTTGACCGTGATTTCCTCGCTGGCCGAGGGCGGCGATCAATGGGTGGCGCAGGAAGGGTTGGCGCTTGGCGCCCACGTCATCGCGCCGTTGCCGTTCGCACGCGAGCTGTATGCGCGCGATTTCGAGGACGCCGCGACGCGGGAGACGTTCGATACGTTGTGCGCGCAGGCTCAGGTGATCGAACTTCCGTTGTTGCCCGGGCACAGCGTGGACGCGATCCACCGCGATGGGATCGAGCGCAATCGTCAGTATGCGCAGGCGGGGATGTTCGTCGCGCGCCATTGCCACCTGCTGCTGGCGATCTGGGACGGCAAGGACAGCGACAAGCTGGGCGGCACCGCGCAGATCGTCGACTACTACCTGACGGGCACGCTGCCCAGCGCATTCGAGCGGCGGCAACGCGCGCAGCGCTGGCTTGGCGGCGGCGGCGACGAACGCCTGCTGTGCCACCTGGTGTGTTCGCGCGATGAGCAGGATGGCGCACCGCCCGCACCGCTCCGGGCGGGACAGGTTATCTGGCGGACTTCGGATGAAACCAGCGAACCGGATGCGCCGATGCCTGCCGCGTTCCGGCGCGTGTTCGCGCATGCGAACGAATTCAATCTGGACCGCGTGAAGTACGACATCGAGATCACGGCGTTCCATGCGGAAATCGACGAACAGCACGGCGCGACCGCGTGCGGCCCGGCCGCCGGTCTGTTCGCCGCAGCCGACTGGCTGGCGATGCATTTCCAGCGACGCGTGCTGTTGGGGCTGCGCATCATTTATACCGCGGCCGCGCTGATGGGCATCGCCTTCACGGCGTACGACAACCTGCCGCGCTCCGACAACATGCTGTACGTGTTCCTGCTGCTGTTCGCGGTCGGCGTGGTGACCAGCCTGATCGCCAAGCGGCGCGCCTGGCATCGCAAGTACCTCGATTACCGCGCGCTGGCCGAAGGGCTGCGCGTGCAGTGCTATTGGCGGCGCGCCGGCATTTCATTGACCACCGATCCAGAATTCGCGCACGACAGCCTGATGCAGAAGCAGGACATCGAACTGGGCTGGGTGCGCAACGTGATGCGCAGCGCGGGACTCGGCGGCAGCGCCTATCCCGCGCGGCCGGACGGAGCCGAAGTGCGCGGCGTGATCGAGGATTGGATCGGCGACGAAACCCACGGCGAGCTGGGTTACTACCGGCGCCGCACCGAGCAACGCGAGCGCACCCATCACATCAACGAGATGATCGGCGTGATCTGCCTGCTCGCCGCCATTTTCATCAGCGTGATCATGGCGGTGCTGCTGCACGAACTTTCGGCGGACACCAAGAACGACCTGATCGTGATCATGGCGGTGTTCTCGATCTTCGCCGCGGTGCGCGAGGCCTATTCGTTCCGGAAGGCCGACCGCGAATTGATCCGGCAGTACCGCTTCATGAGCCGCGTGTTCGGCGACGCGCGCAAGGCGCTCGACCGCACCGACGACGTGGAAGAGCAACGCGGCATCCTGCGCGATCTGGGCGAAGCCGCGCTGGCCGAGCACGTCGAATGGGCAGTGATGCACCGCGAGCGGCCGCTGGAAGCGGGGAAGATGTGACGGGTACGCAACGACGGGCTGCGCAGCTCTTTCCCCTCCCCCTCAGGGGGAGGGTCAGGGTGGGGGTGGGGTCGGACACACCATGCGTCCCGGAATCCTGCCGACAATGCAACCCATCCCCCTCCCGGTTGCTAAGCTCGCGCGTCCTGCGCTCGCAAAGCAACCCCGCCCTCGGCGTCCTGCCTCGCGCGCTCGTCGACGCGCAAATCTGCGATTCGCGAGCGCGTCGACTCGCCCCCCTTGAAGGGGGAGGAGTAAAGTGGGGGCTCCGCGCTACGCAGGTTGCTTGGCTGCCGCCGGTGCCGATTCCTTCGCCGCGGCGAGGCGCGCTTCGGCGGCGGCGACCATGGCCTGATAGCGCGGGTCGTCGTGGAGGAATGCAAAATCCGGATCGGCTTTGGCGTACGGAAGGAAAGCGTCCGAGATCGTCGCGAACACGGATTCAAGCATCTCCAGGGCAGCTTCCTTGTCCTTCAGATACACGCACAGCGTGCACGCAAAGTTGTAGCGCATATTGAAATTGCTGGGGTCGATCAACAGGGCGCGATTCATGCGGTTTTTGGCACGCTCGCCCTCGCCCAATGCAGCGAGGGCGTACGCGCTATACGCCACGACGGCTGCATTGTGCTGGTCTCGTGCCAGCAGGGGTTCGGCGCGCTTGAGCGACAGTTCGGCGCTGCGGCGCATGCCGGCTACGTTACCCAGCGCCGTGTAGGCGCTGACAAGCATCATCACCGAATTGAGGTCTGCTTCCATCAGGCTGACGGCCTTCTCAAAGAGCCTGACGGCGTCCTCGTAGCGATGCAGTTGGTAATTGATGCGTCCGGCGGCGCGGTTGGCTTCGTAGGATTCCGGATCCAGTTTCAGTGCGACCGCGGCTTCCGCCGCCGCCGTATCGGTATCGCCTTCCTGCGACAAGATGTAGGCCTTGACGGCACGCGCTTCGGCAAGCTCGGGGGCCAGCGCCACCGCGCGTTCGGCAGCCGCCATGCCGCTATCCGACCCCACACCGAGCGCACGCAGGCCCCGATAGCCAATCGCCATCAATGCCCAAGCTTGCGCATAATGCGGATCGATTTCGGTAGCACGGGTGCACATGCGGATGATGGCTTGCGAAGACCGCTCCTCCATCTCCTGGCCGGTGACATAAATCTGCCGCGCCATCAGGTACAAATCGTGTGCTTCGGCACTGTTGGTGCCGCGCCGCTCAATGGCCTTCTTCTCCTCCGGCAGCAATCTCAGCCGCAAAGCCTTGACGATGGCCTGCGAGATTTCGTCCTGGATCGCGAAGATGTCGCTGGCGTCGCGATCGTAGCGCTCCGCCCAGACGTGATTGTTGGTGGCGCCGTCGATCAACTGCGCGTTGATGCGAACCCGCCCCCCGGCCTTGCGCACACTGCCTTCCAGCACGTGCGTCACCTTCAGCTCGCGCACCACTTTCTGGATGTCGACGTGCTTGCCCTTGTACATGAAGGCGCTGTTGCTCGACGCGACGGCGAGCGCCGACACCTTGCTCAAGTCGGTGATGATGTCCTCGGTGATGCCGTCGCTGAAGTACTCCTGTTCCGAGTCGCCGCTCATGTTGACGAACGGCAACACGCACACCGAGAAGCGTTTGGATTCCTGTGCCGACGGTGAGGACGTCGGGGCACTGCTGCCCTTCGCAGCTTGCGCGGCCTGCGAGCGCGCAATCATCGCACCCAGCGCACGCAGGAACTCCTGCGCCTGCGCACTCGCCGGATTCTCGTTCCATTCGTCGAGATCGGTGGTGTGGATCGCGCGCACATCCATCGGCAGGCGCGCCTGCTCGAACCGCACCGGCACCAGAATCCCGCGCTCGGCAGCCTCGCGCGCTTCGCCGCGCACCCAGCGCGACGCCACCGAGGTCGGCGTCCATATCACCAGCACGGCTTTCGCGGCGTCGATTTCCGCGTCGATCTGGTCGTCGAATTCCTGGCCGGGACTGATCTCCGGATCCCACCACACCGACCAGCCCTTCGCCTCGATCGCGGCGACCAGCGGCGCAACGCGTGCCTTGTCCGCTCTGGCGTAGGAGATGAAGACGTCGGCCATGTGTCAACTCCCGGCAATCGCCACGGATGCCGTGGCTTTTGCCGCCGCGAGGCGCGCCTCCGCGGCGAGCACCATCGCCTGAAAGCGTGGGTGGTCGTGCAGCGATTCGAAATCGGGATCCGCCTGCATGTAACGCAGCCAGTCCTCGGTGATCCGGGCGAACACGGGCTCCAGCATGTCCAGCGCGGCATCCTTGTCGTGCTGATACACGCACAACCCGCACGCAAAGTTGTAGCGCATGGTGAAGTTGTCTGGGTCGATCAACAGCGCGCGGTTCATGCGTGCCCTGGCGCGCTCGGCTTCCCCGGACGCACAAAGAGCATTGGCGCTGAAGGCAATCACCGCCACGTTGTTCTGGTCGTGCACCAGCACCGCATCCGCCCGCTGCACCGCCACCGCGGCTGCGCGCAGCCTTCCGGCAGCATCGCCGAGCGCGTGGTAGGAACTGACCAGCATCATCGCCGAATTGACGTCGGACTCCATGAGGCCGAGCGTCTTCTCGTAGTAAGCCACCGCATCCTTGAAGCGGTGCTGCAGGTAGGCGATGCGGCCCGCCACCCGGTTGGCTTCGTAAGATTCGGGGTCCAGTTTCAGCGCCGCTGCGGCCTCCGCCAATGCCGCATCCATCTCACCCCGCGTGCGCAGGATGTCCGCCTTGACCGCATGCGCCTCCGCAAGCTCGGGATTCAATGCCAGGGCCCGATCCACGGCGGCCAACCCGTCGTCGGCGTCGGCACCGAACGCGCTCAGGCTGCGCTGACCCCAGGCCAGCAGGGCCCAAGCCTGCGCGTAACGCGGATCGATTTCGGTGGCGCGTCGGCAGGCGCGAACGATGGCTTGCGAACCACGCTCGTCTTCCTGCGTCGATACGTAAATCTGGCGTGCCACCAGGTAAAGGTCATGCGCTTCGACGCTGTCGGTGCCGCGGCGGCGAATCTCGCGGCGTTCCTCCGGCAGCAATTGCAGCCGCAAAGCCTTCACGATCGCGTGCGAGATTTCGTCCTGCAACGCAAAGATGTCGTCCGTGTCGCGGTCGTAGCGCTCGGCCCACACCTGCCGGTCCTTGGCCGCGTCGGTCAGCTGCGCCGTGATCCGCACGCGTCCGCCCGCGCGGCGGACGCTGCCTTCCAGCACGTGCGTGACCTTGAGCTTGCGCGCGATCCCGGACGCATCCATCTGCTTGCCCTTGTAGGCGAACGCGCTGTTGCGCGACACCACTTCCAGCGCCGACACCTTGTTGAGGTCGGTGATGATGTCCTCGGTGATGCCGTCGCTGAAGTACTCCTGCTCCGGGTCGCCGCTCATGTTGAGGAAGGGCAATACGCAGACGGAGTAGTGCGGCGCTGCGTCTTTTGTCGTGGTGGCTTGGGGCTTCGCTGCGGCGGCCTGCGCCGCAGCGGAATGCGCAATCATGGTGGCGAGAGCATGCAGGCACGCCTGCACCGGTGCGCTGTCCGGATTCTCGTTCCAGTCGTCCAGATCGGTCGTGTGGATCGCACGCACGTCGATCGGCAACCGCGCCTGGTCGAACCGAACCGGCACCAGCACGCCGCGATCGGCGGCATCGCGCGCTTCCCCGCGCACCCAGCGTGACACCACCGACGTCGGCGTCCATACGACCACCACGGCCTTGGCCGACATCAGCTCGGCATCGATCTGGTCGTCGAATTCCTGGCCCGGTGTGATTTCCGGGTCCCACCACACCGACCAGCCCTTCGCCTCGATCGCGGCGACCAGCGGCGCGACGCGCGCCTTGTCGGCGCGGGCGTAGGAGACGAAGACGTCAGCCATGCGTGCCGACCCCTGCAATGGGTTCGGGATTTGCCGGTTCGACCGCGGCTTTCGCCGCGGCGAGACGTGCTTCCGCGGCGGCGACCATGGCCTGGTAACGCGGATCGTCGTGCAGGGACTCGAGGTCAGGGTCCGCCTTCAAGTAGCGCAAGAGCGGATCGGTGGTCGTGACGAACAGCGGCTCAAGCATTTCGAGTGCGGCATTTTTGTCCTTCAGGTGACCGTTCAACGCGCACGCGAAGTTGTAGCGCATGTCCCAGTTGTCCGGGTCGACTACTATCGCGCGATTCATGCGGGTCTTTGCGCGCTCGCCTTCGCCAAGCGCAGCGAGCGCGTAGGCGCTGTAAACGACGGCGCTGGAATTGTTCTGGTCCCGCGCCAGAATGGACTCCGCGCGCTTCAGTGCGAATTCGGCGGCCCTGCGCACGCCAGCCGTGTTGCCCAGCACGCTGTAGCAACTGATCAACATTCCGGCTGAATTGAGATCCCCTTCCATCAATCCAACCGCCTTCTCGTACAAACGGATTGCATCTTCGTAGCGGTGCAGTTGATAGCTCAAGCGTCCTGCGGCACGGATCGCTTCATAGGAATCCGGATCCAGCTTCAGGGCCATGGCAACTTCGGAAGCCGCGGCATCCGTGTCGCTTTTCATCAGCAGGATGTAAGCCTTGACGGCATGCGCCTCGGCCATGTCAGGGTCCAGTGCGAGCGCGCGTTGCGCAGCTTCCATACCGTCATCGGATTGGGCACCCAACTCACGCAGGCTGCGATAACCCATCGCCATCAACGCCCATGCCTGTGCGTAGCCCGGATCGATTTCCGTCGCGCGAGTACACAGACGAACGATCGCCTGTGCGGAACGCATGTCTTCCTGACTGGTCACGTAAATCTGCCGCGCCATCAGGTAGAGATCGTGCGCTTCCGCGTTCTCGGTGCCGCGCCGCTCGATGGCCTTCTTTTCTTCGGGCAACAGCCGCAGTTTCAGCGCCTTCACGATGGCCTGCGAAATCTCGTCCTGCAATTCAAAGATGTCGCTGGCATCACGATCGTAGCGCTCGGCCCACACATGGTTGTCGCTGGCGCCATCGATCAACTGCGCATTGATCCGGATTCGACCGCCGGCCTTGCGCACGCTGCCTTCGAGCACGTGCGTGACCTTCAGGTCGCGCACGACCTTGGGGATGTCCGCGTGCTGGCCCTTGTAACGGAATGCCGTGTTGCTCGACGTGACCGCCAGCGCCGAGATCTTGCTGAGGTCGGTGATGATGTCTTCGCTGATGCCGTCGCTGAAATATTCCTGCTCCGAGTCGCCACTCATGTTGACGAAGGGCAGCACGCAAATCGAGAAGCGGGGCGCCTCCTTGGCGGGCGCGATCGACGCATGCGCGGTTGCCGAACCATGGGATGGTTGCGCGACGTGGGCGCGCGCGATCATCCCGGCCAGTGCGTGCAGGCATTCCAGCACAGCGGGGTGGGATGGATCTTCCCGCCACCCGTCGAGATCGGTGGTATGGATCGCGCGGACGTCGATCGGCAGGCGCGCCTGGTCGAACCGGACCGGAACGAGGATGCCGCGCTCGGCGGCATCGCGCGCCTCGCCACGCACCCAGCGCGACTCGACGGAAACGGGCGTCCAGACCACCAGTACGGCCTTCGCCGCCACGAGTTCGGTATCGATCGCATCATCGAACTCACGACCCGGACTGATTTCGGGATCCCACCACACCGACCAGCCCTTGGCCTCGATCGCGGCGACCAGCGGCGCGACGCGTGCCTTGTCTGCACGGGCGTAGGAAACGAACACGTCAGCCATGCCGGTCAATCCTCTGTCCGGGTCGGGCGTCGCAAGCGTCCGGGTTTTGGAAGCATAGCGCGGCGGCGACGCCGCAGGTGACGAAGCCAAGGAAAATCGTCATTCTGGGGCCGCCGCCAAGCTTCATCGGCGGCGGAACCCGACTGCGTTTGCAGGACTGCTAACGCGAACGCCACAGGCGGCGCGTAGCGCGGGATGACGCGAGTAAATCCAGCTTTTGCTTCGAAAGAACGAAGAACTGGATAGACTCGCCGCTTCCAGCGGCTCGCCCTTCGGGTCGTCGGCTGCGCCGACGCTCGCTTCGGCGTCCTGCCTCGCAGTCGGGTTCTGCCCGCAAGAGCGCGGGCAGCCCCGGAATGACGAAGTGGGTGACAGACCGACGTGGGTTGCCGGTCATGCCTATCGCAGCTTGCACCGTGCCGCCCTACCGCCCGTTCACGAAGTTGTTCTATGCTGCGCGAACCATGGACTCGCACACAGCCAGCTCGATCGCACACAGCGGGTGCACCGTCGCGGATCTGCACACGACGCGCGTGCTGTCGCTGGACGCGGCCGGGCGCATCCTCGACTGGATCAGTTGGCAGGATGCGGCATGTCTGTATGTGCGCGAAGCGGTGGCGTGGACGCTGGGTGAACCCTGCCTCACGTTGCACGGCGGGTTCCGCCGCGACAGCGGCGACCAGAGCATCCTGAAGCTGCACCCGATCGTCGCGAGCCGCGGCCATTGCCACGGCGGCGCCATCGACCCCACGCCGGCGCTCAGCAATGCGGCGCTGTTCGCGCGCGATCGCTTCCTGTGCCTGTATTGCGGACGCCACTGCAACCGCGGGGAGCTGACGCGCGACCATGTCCTGCCGCTTTCTCGCGGCGGCCTCGACGCGTGGGAAAACGTGGTTTCGGCGTGCCTCGCCTGCAATCTGAAGAAAGGCGGCCGTTCACCCCAGCAGGCCGGCATGCCGTTGCTGGCGGTGCCGTACAAGCCGAGTTGGGTCGAACACCTGATCCTGTCCAACCGCAACATCCTCGCGGACCAGATGGAATTCCTGGTCCATCACCTGCCGAGGAACCGCCGGCCGGCGGCGTGATGGCGGCCGCGAACGGCCGCATCCGTTCGACGCTTCGGCTGGCTGGAAACCAAACGGGATCGGCGCACGCCCTTGGCCGGCAGGTGCGTGCGCGCTATGCTGCGCCGCAGCAGCCGTTGCGTACTCGCCCAGGATGACTCCACAAGACCCGCCTTCCGTGGCGCCGGATCGTGATCCGGTGCGCGCCGAAAAAAGCCGGCCGTCCGACCGGGAGAGCATGCGCACAACCGGCAGCACCGAGGCGCTGCCGGTTGCCCCGGCGCTGGGCATTTCGCTCGACCAGGCGAAGATGCCGCTCAAATCGACGCTGGTCGATCGCCGCATCCTGCTGATCTCCGCGCTCGCCATCGTGCTGGGCGGCCTGGCGGCCGGCGTCGCGCAACTCCTGATGTTGATGATCAACCTGATCACTGACCTCTGCTTTTACGGACGCATCTCCGACGTGATCGGCCCGAACGCGCACCACGGCTCGTTCGTGCTGTCGCCAGCGGGCAACCATCTGGGAGCGTTGGTGATCGTGATGCCGGTGATCGGCGGACTCGCGGCCGGCATCATGGCGCGCTGGGGTTCGCGCGCGATCCAGGGCCACGGCATCCCCGAGGCGATGGAACGCATCCTCGAACACGAATCGAACATCCCGGCACGGGTCACCTGGCTGAAACCCCTGTCGTCCGCGGTCGCAATCGGCACCGGCGGCCCCTTCGGCGCCGAGGGCCCGATCATCTCCACCGGCGGCGCGATGGGTTCGCTGATCGGGCAATTGCTCAGCGTGACCGCGCAGGAACGCAAGGTGCTGCTGGCAGCCGGCGCCGCGGCCGGCATGGCTGCCGTGTTCGGAGCACCCATCGCTTCGCTGGCGATGGCGGTCGAACTGCTGCTGTTCGAACTGCGTCCGCGCTCGCTGATTCCGGTAGCCCTCGCGGCGGGGATCGCCGTGGGCGTTCGCTACATGACCTACGGCGCCGGCGCGGTCTTCGCGATGCCGAACGTCATCGAGCCCGGCGGCTGGGCGCTGGGCACCTACATGGTGCTGGGCCTCGTCGTCGGTTATCTCAGCGTGTGGGTCACCCGGGCGGTTTACGGCGTCGAGGACCTGTTCTCCAGACTGCCGATCCATTGGATGTGGTGGCCCGCCATCGGCGCGGTCGCGGCGGGCGTGATCGGCTGGATCTCGCCGCACACACTGGGCGTCGGTTACGACAATATCGACGCGCTGGTCTCGGGCCATTTCGACAACTTCCGCAACTTCGGAGCGATCGGACATGTCACCGGCAACGGGACCGTGGACGTCACCCTGCTCATCGTCGCCGGGTTCGGGTTCCTGAAATTCATTTCATGGGTGATTTCGCTCGGCAGCGGAACCTCGGGCGGCACGCTCGCGCCGCTGTTCATGATCGGCGGCTCGATGGGCGCGCTGATCGGCGTCGGCACCGATTACTTGTGGCCGTCGTTCGGCATCGATCCGCGCATCGCCGCGCTGGTCGGCATGGGCGCGATCTTCGCCGGTTCGTCGCGCGCGCTGCTGACCTCCATCATCTTCTGCTACGAAACCACCCGCCAGCCGGCAGCATTGCTTCCGCTGCTGGGCGGTTGCACCGCCGCCTATTTGATCTCGGCGCTGACGATGCGCAGCACCATCATGACCGAGAAGATCGAACGCCGCGGTGTGAAGGTGCCGAGCGAGTACGCCGCCGATCCGCTGGAGCAGGTGCTGGTCGGCCACGCCTGCACGCGTGACGTGCGTTCGCTGAAAACGTCCGACGAACTGGGCGAAGTGCGGCGCTGGTTGATGTCCGGTCGCGAGCGCGCCCAGCACCAGGGTTATCCGGTGATCGACGATGCCGGCCGCGTGCGCGGCGTGATCACCCGTCGCGACCTGCTGGATCCCGACAAACCCGGCCTGACCCGGATCGGAGACATGCTGAAGCGCGGGCCGATCGTGGTGTTCGAGGATCACAACCTGCGCGACGCCTCCGACCTGATGGTGGCCGAGAACGTCGGTCGCCTGATCGTGGTCCAGCGCGACAATCCCACGCACATGGTCGGCGTCCTGACCCGCAGCGACGTGCTCGCGGCGAACGCCAAGCGCATCCACGAAATGCGCGATGTCAGCCGGCAGATCCGGATCCGGCAGACGCTGCGGCGCTTCGGACGGCGGACGGCAGCCGCCGACGAGGCGAAGGCGTCGTAGCTCGGGACTCGGGAGACGGGAGACGGGAGACGGGAGAGCCTATTCGTGCGAGCCGCGGTTTCATCAATCCCGCCTCCCCAAATACCCCCATCCCTGCTTCAGAGCGCTCTCCCCGCTACTGCGCGACAATGCGCGGATGATCGACCCAATGCGCTATCCGCTGCTCGCCCGCATTGAATCGCCGGCCGACCTGAAACGGATTCCCGAAGCGGAACTGCCGAAAGTCGCCGATGAATTGCGCGCCTACCTGATCGAATCGGTTGCGAGCGTGGGCGGCCACTTCGGGGCGGGCCTGGGCGTCGTCGAATTGACGATCGCGCTGCAATATCTGTACGACACGCCGCGCGACCGCATCGTGTGGGACGTGGGCCACCAGGGCTATCCGCACAAGATCCTGACGGGGCGCCGCGACCGCATCACCACGATCAAGAAAAAGGATGGACTGGCGCCATTCCTGCGCCGGGCCGAAAGCGAATACGACACCTTCGGCGTGGGCCACGCCTCGACGTCGATCTCCGCCGCGCTGGGCATGGCGATCGCTTTGCAACGGCGAGGCGATCACCGCAAGGTCGTCGCGGTGATCGGCGACGGCGCGATCACCGGCGGCATGGCGTACGAAGCGCTGAACCACGCGGGCGGCGTCGCGCCCGACATGCTGGTCGTGCTGAACGACAACGGCATGTCGATCAGCGAAAACGTCGGCGGCCTCGACCGCACGCTGGCGCGCCTGCGCGCGGGCGAAGCCGGCGAATCGAGGCCACGTCCGGAAGCATTGTTCGAGGAACTCGGCTTCGCCTATTCGGGCCCGGTCGATGGGCACGACCTGCCGAAGCTGCTCGCGGCCTTGCGTCAGGTGAGGGATCGCCGCGGGCCGCAACTGCTGCACGTCATCACCACCAAGGGCAAGGGATACGCGCCCGCCGAACTCGCTCAGATCGAGTACCACGCGGTGGGCAAGTTCGATCCGGTGCACGGCGTTGCGCGTGGGGCGGGAAAGGCGGCAACCTACAGCGATGTCTTCGGCGGCTGGGTGTGCGACATGGCGGCGGCCGATTCGAGACTCGCCGCCATCACGCCGGCGATGCGCGAAGGTTCCGGCATGGTGCGTTTCTCACGCGAGTTTCCCGACCGCTATTTCGACGTCGCGATCGCCGAACAGCACGCCGTGACTTTGGCGGCCGGGCTTGCGTGCGAAGGCATGAAACCGGTGGTCGCGATTTATTCGACTTTCCTGCAGCGCGCCTACGACCAGGTGATCCACGACGTCGCGCTGCAGGATCTCGACGTCACCTTCGCGATCGACCGCGCCGGCGTGGTGGGTCCCGACGGTCCCACCCACGCGGGCAGTTTCGACCTCACGTATCTCCGCTGCATCCCCAATCTGCTGGTGATGGCGCCGGCCGATGAGAACGAATGCCGACGACTACTGACGACCGGTTTTCGCCACAACGGTCCCGCGGCGATCCGCTATCCGCGCGGCGGCGGTCCCGGCGTCGCGATCGACCCGGCACTGGCGGGCCTGCCGATCGGCAAGGCACAAATCCGCCGGTACGGCCACGGTGTCGCGCTGCTCGCATTCGGCTGCACCCTCGCGCCCGCGGAAACCGTTGCGAATGAAGTCGACGCCACCCTCGTCAACATGCGTTTCGTGAAGCCGCTGGACGAGGCACTGGTGCTGGAACTTGCGCGTAGCCACGACGCGCTGGTCACGCTGGAGGACA
The DNA here is from genome assembly GCA_021324095.1 of Gammaproteobacteria bacterium. Classification (GTDB taxonomy): domain Bacteria; phylum Pseudomonadota; class Gammaproteobacteria; order Xanthomonadales; family Rhodanobacteraceae; genus 66-474. Next base: position 21,799 of record JAJPJT010000036.1, on the reverse strand, counting down.
ATGCCGTGGCTGGCGGCGCAGGCTCGGCCGTGGCCGAACTTCTCGCGGCGAAAGGCATCGCGATCCCGCTGCTGCAGCTAGGGCTGCCGGATGTCTTCCTCGAACATGCCACCCGCGAGGAACTGCTCGCCGAAGCGGGCCTCGACGCCGATGGCATTCGGCGCACGCTTCTTGCACGGTTTCCTGAACTCAGCCGCGACACGCCGTCGCTGCGCAACGTGGTATAGCCCCACCGCCGTGCTTCCGCAGCGCGGCGGTGGGTGATGAGCCCGATCGCGACTTATTCAGTGACCGTGGACGGTCACCCGCGGATCCAGCATCTGCAGCGCCTGACCAACGTTGGTCTGTCCGGTTCGCTGGATATCCTGCTGGCTGTAGCTGTTGCCGGCGACCGGGAGGCATTGTCCCTTGGGTGGCGGAATGTGACTGCCGGTGTCGCGGAGGCAATTCCGCGAGCCGGGTGCCGGAACCGGATGTTGCGGATCGCGGTTGCTTGATTTGGCAGTCGCCGTGTTCGCCGTCGTTTGTTGGGTCGGGGGATTGTTTTGCGCAGTCTGCGCGAAGGCGGGCAACGCCAGTGCCGCGCTCCCGCAAACCGCAAACACGGTTGTGACGAGAATCTGTTTGTTGATGACCGGCTTGTTCATGATCGGCCTCCATCGGGCTCGGGGTGCCATTCTGCGCTTGCCGCCGTCAGCCGGCGAATCCATGCCGACGACGTGACAGAGTTCGTTCATCTTGGGAAGTCTGATTTTGCTTGATCGACACTCGCTTCAACCAAACAGCCATACTTCCGGAACCCCCTAAACGCCCGCTGTGCGGACGATTCTGCCCCCTTGACTCAAAGGGCCATGCAAACTGGAGCATTCTCGCCAGTAGGCTGATCAGGCATCCTTTTTGACCATTTCCCTGTCGAAAGATTCACCGGCATGCGCGAGATTCGCCTGTTCGTCGATTTTCCTCTGCAATCGGGGCTGGAATTGCCCCTGCCGAATGCAGCGGCCCAGCACGCCCTGCGCGTATTGCGTCTGAAGCCGGGCGACCGCATGGTGCTGTTCAACGGCGATGGCAACCAGTATCCCGCACGATTGACCGGCAAATTGCGCGAACCTTCCGTTCGAGTCGAAGCCGTCGAGTCGCCGATGCGTGAATCGCCGCTGCGCGCCACCTTGCTGCAGGCCTTGGCGCGTGGCGAAAAGATGGACTGGATCATCCAGAAGGCGACCGAACTCGGCGCAGCACGGATCGTGCCGGTCGCGTGCGAACGCAGCGAGGTGAAGCTCGATGCAGCACGTGGAGGCAAGCGGCTCGAGCATTGGCGCGCGGTCGCGATCGCCGCGTGCGAACAGTGCGGACGCAACGTGGTGCCGGAAATCGACGCACCGATCCCGCTCGAGCGGCATCTCGCCACGGAATCCGCAAAGCAGTCCGGGGCGCGCTGGATGTTGCATCCCGGCAATACGACCCGCGTGCGGGATCTCGAGCCGACACCCTCAATGGTGACGCTGGCCGTCGGCCCCGAAGGCGGCTTCGGCGATACGGATCTTGCGGCGTTGCGCCAGGCAGGCTATCGCGAACTCGCGCTTGGGCCGCGCGTCCTGCGCACGGAAACCGCGGGTGTGGCCGCGCTTGCCGCGCTGCAGACGTTGTACGGGGATTTTTGAGTCGGAGCAGGCGGTCCGTTGCAACCGAATCGCCGGTCAGGCCGCCGCTTTCAACACGCCGACGGCGAGATCCTCGATCGCGGCAAGGTCCGGAATCCAGGCTGATTCGCCATGGACCCGTACCTGTTCACGCACGCCAACAGGCATCTCCTCCGCCGCTTCATCGGCAACCAGCATCTCCTCTGAAATCAAGGTGAGGCGCGGGAAACCTTGGCAGAGGACACCGAAATACGGCAACCGGGCATGTCCGTTCAATGCCTTCAGGATCGCGACGCGTGTATTTTCGGTAGCCTCGCGATCCGCGACTCCCGCAAGCACCGAAAACGCGACGACCGGCAGACCCCAGCCACGCCAGGCGAGGCGGCCCAGTAACCAGGCGGGCGCGTCGGCGATCGGCGCCGGATGCGCATAGGTGATGACCTCCGCCATCGTGGTGCTGGGCACCAGTACACGTCCGCCCGTTACCGGCAGCATCACGCCGCGGATTTCATGCGGCAGGGCGGGCGCCGTGCTCATGCACGACCTCCGTTCGAGGTCGACGCCGCCGGTTCGCTCGTTTTGGCCGCAGACTTTCCACCGGCGGGCACATGCATCCAGCGCTCGATGGGCTCGGCGTGCACGTTCAGCGGCACGATCGTTTCCATGGGCACCAGTTCCAGACCGGCGAGATCGAGCGAGACCTCGGGTTCTGCCCGCCTGTTCTGCCCCGCGTTGGCCACCTGCATCGCAGGAGCTTCTGGGTCGACGAGTTGCCAATCGTCCAGTGCAGGCAATCCGTTCATCACGTCAGCATCATCGACCGGCGCTGCAGACGGCCGCGCCGGTTCCGGCGGGTTGGCAGCATCGACGGCCGCTCCGGAAACGGCAGCAGCACCGCCTTCGACCACGCGCCAGACTTCAGGCGAATCGGACGAGGCAGGTCCGCCCGATTCCGCAAGCCGCGCGTCGATCATTGCCGACAATGCCTCGGTATCGACATCGAGCGCGCCGGCGTCGTCGAGATCCACGCCAGACCGGCGCGGTGATGCAGACGTCGAGCCGGATGAAGCAGCGCCAGAGTCCGCGGCGACGGCCACGAGACCTGATTCGGCCCTTTGCGTCGTGGCCGGTAGTTCGCCAAGCCCGGACCCGGCGACGCCCGATGACGGCGACCGTGCGCCCCCTGAAACATCATCGCGGTTCATCGCTGCCATGGATGGCTCCTGGACGGTGACAAAATCAGCGGTCATGGATTCGATTTCTGCGGCCGACAAGGGCCGCTCGGCCACGTCCGGCGCGTTGACGGTCGGCTGGCCCAAAGGATCTGCTTTCGGTCCGGCGTCGGCCGCGGCGGTTTGTACCGACGTCGCGTCGACGCTCGGTCGCGGTGGATCGTAATGGGTGTTGCCGCTCAACTTCGCGGTCAGATGACGCAGCCAGCGGGCACGTTCCCAGCCCTGCAGGTTGCGGGAAATCTCGGGATCGTCGAACACCACTGCGACGCCCGCTTCATTGAGGCTGGCTTCGATGGAATCCAGCCAATCGCAGCCGTCGAGGCTTACGAGCGCCGCAGTTGCGCCCGATTCCGCGAGCCGCGACGCGTCAAACTCCGCCGCGGAGGTTGCGTACACGATCTCGATCTGGGCCGCCACGGCATCGCGCACGTGGGCCGCTGAAGCCGCGTCGCCGAACACCAGCGCCACGCGGGGCCGCATCGACAGCACCCGATCAAACACGGCGCGCCTCCAGGATCTCGGCCACGTTGCGCAACAGGTCGGCTTCGCTGTACGGCTTGCCGAGGTAGCGGTCCACGCCGATCTCAAACGCGCGCTCGCGATGCTTCTCGCCGGTACGCGACGTGATCATGATGATCGGCACGTGGCGGAAGCGCGCGTCGTTCTTCATGTGCGTGGCCAGTTCGAAGCCGTCCATGCGCGGCATCTCGATGTCGAGCAGCATGACGTCCGGGATGCGTTCCTGCAGTTTTTCCAGCGCATCGACGCCATCCTTCGCGGTGACGACGTCCAGTTGCTCGCGTTCGAGCACGCGCGTGGTGACCTTGCGCATGGTGATGGAGTCATCCACGACCATGACCACGCGCGGCCCTTCCGCTTCCGTTCGCGCCGGCGCAGCCGGCGAATCCGGCACCTCCACGATCGCCCCGGCTTCGGCAGTCGCAGCCGCGGCCGCCTGTTTCGCGACGAAGTGGCGGACCAGCGGCGCAGGATCGAGGATCAGCATCACCGAACCGTCGCCCAGGATGGTGGCGCCAAACATGCCGGGAACGTTGCTGATCTGCGGGCCCACCGGCTTGACCACGATTTCGCGGGAACCGACCACCGTGTCGATGCGGACGGCGGCGCGAAGATCACCCGCGCGCACCATCAACAAAGGCAGCTGTCCGGTGCCGTCCTCCGGAATGCTGGCCGCCCCGAAGCCAAGTAGTTCTGACAGGTCATGGAGCGCATATTCCTCGCCGACATAGGTGACCGTCCGATCTCCCGAAGCCAGCTTTTCGGCCATCTCCTGGCGGCGGATACGCGACACGGCCTGAACCGATGTCATCGGTATCGCAAACGTGGTCTCGGCGGCGCGTACCGTGATGGCCTGCGTCACTGCCAGCGTGAACGGCAAGCGGATATTGAAGACCGTGCCCTGGCCGCGTTCGGATTCGATCGTCAGCGAACCTCCGAGTTGGCGGATTTCGTTGGCGACCACGTCCATGCCCACGCCACGGCCGGCCAACTGGCTGACTTCACTGGCGGTGGAAAAGCCGGTCTGCAACACGAAGCTGAACAGCTCGCTGTCCGCGACCGGCACGTCCGGTTTCAGCAGGCCGCGCTGGATCGCCTTGGCGCGGATGGCATCGCGATCGAACCCGGCACCATCGTCGGAAACCCGCACCAGCACTTCGGTACCCTGGCGACCGACTTCGATCGTGACGGTGCCTTCCATCGGCTTGCCCCGCGCGGCGCGCTCGGCGGGATCCTCGATGCCGTGCGTCAACGCGTTGCGCAACATGTGTTCGAACGGCGCCTTCATCCGTTCGAGCACGCTGCGATCCATTTCGCCCTGCGCGCCCACGACCTTGAGTTGCGCACGCTTGCCGAGTTCGTCTGCGGTTCCGCGCAGGGTGCGGCGCAGGTTCGGCACCATCGATTCGAACGGCACCATGCGCGTGCGCATCAGGCCGTCCTGCAAATCCGAGTTCACGCGCGCCTGCTGCAACAGCAGCGTCTCGGACTGGCGCGTCTGGTCGTCGAGGATGTCCTCAATCGAAGCGAGGTCCGACACCGATTCGGCCAACGCGCGCGAGTACTGCTGCAGGTTCGAGAAGCGGTCGAGTTCGAGCGGATCGAACGTGGCGCCGGCGCCAGCCTCGTTTTCGCGCTGATAGCGCGACAGGATCTGGGTTTCGGTTTCGATCTCCAGCTTGCGCAACTGCTCGCGCAGGCGCGACACGGTCTGGGCGAGTTCGACCAGGTTGAAACGGAAATTGCCGACCTGCTGTTCCAGGCGCGCGCGGTAGATCGATGCCTCGCCCGCCGCGTTGACCAGCGTGTCGAGCAGGTCGGAGCGCACGCGGATCATTTCCGCTGGCGCGTGCATTTCGGATTCATCGACCCGCGGCGCCTCGCGCGGTGCGGGAGCGGGAACCTTCGCGTGATGTCCGCGCGCGGGTTCGTGCGCCGCGGTAGCGGCTTTGGCGCCCACCGGGCGCTCTTCGGCGAGCGCATTGAGACGTTCGATCGCATTGAGCGGCGTCGCAATCGCACGCGATTGCCGGATCCGCTCGACCAATTCGTTCAAGCGGTCGAATCCACGTTCCAGCGAATCCACCTCGACCGGCGTGAGCCCGCGCCTGCGGTCGCCCAGCTTCTCCAGCAGGGTTTCCATGGCGTGCGCAAGATCGCCCACCTGCGGAATGCCCACCACTCGCGCACCGCCCTTGAAGGTGTGCAGGTTGCGCTGCAGGCCGCGCAAGCATTCGTTGTCATCGGGTGCGCCGCGCAGCTTGGCGAGCAGGCCATCGCTGGCATCCATCAATTCGCCGGCTTCTTCGGTGAACAGCTCGACCAGTTCCGGATCGAGCTCGGGAATGTCCAGTGAGCCCTCAGGTTGCGGATCATCAGGGAATGGCGGCAGTGCCGTCGCTGCGACTTCCTTCGCGGCCTTCGCGCGCGCTTTCGCGAAGCGCTCCTGCTCGGCCTTCTGCGCAGCGAGACGCGCCTGTTCCGCCAATTCGGCGGCAATGCGATCCTTTTCGGCCTGTTCCGCGGCCAAGCGCTCCTGTTCGGCTCGTTCTGCAGCGATGCGCGCCTGCTCGGCCTTCTCTGCGGCAATGCGTTCGTGTTCCGCCTGTTCGGCAGCGATGCGCTCGCGCTCCGCCTGTTCGGCGGCAAGACGTTCCTGCTCGGCTTTCTCGGCAGCGATGCGTTCCTGCTCGGCCTTCTCTGCGGCAATGCGTTCCTGTTCCGCCTGTTCGGCTGCGATGCGCTCGCGCTCCGCCTGTTCTGCAGCAAGACGTTCCTGCTCGGCTCTCTCTGCAGCGACGCGTTCCCGCTCGGCCTTCTCCGCAGCCAGGCGTTCCTGTTCCGCTTGCTCAGCAGCAAGGCGCTCACGTTCCGCGGCGGCGGCGGCGTCCTGCTGTTCTGCCTCCTCGGCAGCCAGCCTCGCTTGTTCCGCTTGCTCGGCAGCAACGCGCTCCTGTTCTGCCTGCTCGGCCGCAATCTTTTCCTGTTCTGCTCGCTCCGCAGAGATGCGTTCCTGCTCCGCCTTCTGCTCCGCGATGCGCGCGGCCGCTTCACGCGCGGCCAGCACCTCTTCATCGTTTTCAGTGGGCAATGCGGAAGCCGCTTCCAGCGCAGCCGCAGCGACCCCGGAATCGGCCGTTTCGATAGCAGCACCGTTTGCAGCTTCAGCCTCCGCTTCCTGAAGCATCGCCAGTTCGCCGGCGGCAGCACGCGACGCACCCAAGGGGGCTGCTTCCGGCCAGCGATCGCGCAAGCCTTCCAGACGTTCGGTCAAGGCGGTGGTATCCGGAACGTCCGGAACCGGCGCGTCAAACTGCGCCATCACGTGCTCGGTCATCGCCACGGCATCACGCATGGCGTCACGACCTTCGCCGTCGAGCGCCGCGCCCGCCCCGCGCATGCGGCGGATCCATACTTCCATCGGCGCCAGCATGCCCGCCAGCGAGTCGATCCCGACCATCGCCACCGCGCCGTGCAGCGTGTGCACCGAACGCACCAATTCGTCGTCCACCACGACATCGTTGCGCGCATCGCGCGCGACATAACCGCGCATGTTTTCCAGATGCTGGACAACCTCGGTGCGCAAAACGTCCAGCAGGATCGGGTCGACGACGGGCAGACCCGAGACGGGCGACGTGATGACCGCGTCGACCGGCGTGGCAATCTCCGGGGAGGTCCGTCCCGCTTCGGACGGCACCCAGCGATTCACCTTGCGCAGGACCTTGCGGTAGCCTTGCGCCAGATCCGCGATGCGCGCGGACTGGCCGGCAGCAAGCTTGTCGGCGGTCTGCATGATGGCGTCGAGCGGTGGATCGAGCGTGACGTTTTCGCCCTGCAGTCCCGCGTGCAATTTCGGAAGTGCCGCGACGGCGGCATCCACCAGCGCCTGCACGTTCTGGTCGGGCTGGATGGTCCCGTCGAGCACGCGGTTGAGCATGTTCTCGACTTTCCAGCTGAATTCGCCCAGTGCCACGGCGCCCACCAGCCGCCCGGAACCCTTGAGCGTATGGAATGAACGCCGCACGCTCTTGAGCGCATCGAGATCGTCCGGATTGGTCTTCCAGGCCGGCAGGTTGACGTGGATGTTCGCGATCTCCTCGCCCACTTCCTCGACGAAAACTTCGCGGATTTCCTCGTCGATGCCCGCTGCGTCCTGGAACGACGTGTCGACCGCGACCCCGTCGCCATCGACCGGTTCCAGGACCTCCTCTTCGACCTCCACCCATTTCCCCGGGCCGACGCCCGGAATCACGGGCAGCGGCGCGACGAATTCGGCCGATCTCGTTGCAATGGACGCTTCCTTCGCGATGGGTGTTGCAGGCGTTGCCGCTGGCGCGCCCTGCTGCACCGACGCCGCAGCCAGCGTTTCCGAAACCGCGGATTCGATGGGCGTGGTGGGGTCGCGGCACGGTGGAACCGGCCAATAATGCAGCAGTTCCAGACTGTGCTCGGCGCCGTCGAGGATGCGGCTGTCGCTGGCATTCGCGTCATGGCCGATTTCGAGGTAGTACTCGACGCCGGCCACCGCATCTGCGAGCTGATCCATCTCGTCGACCGTGGGCACCTTGCGGTCCACGATCAATTCGTTGCCGACATAGCGGTCGATGCCTTCGACCAGATCCGCGGGGCGTTCCAAATTGAGGATGCGCAGGGCGCCGCCGACTTCGGCCAGCAAGCGTGGCACCTCGATCAACTGATCGTGCGACCAGGACGACTCGATGAAGCCGGTGATATGTTCCTTGACCTTGCCGAGGTTGGCGCCGGCCTCGCGCATCAGCGTGCGCATGATCTTGCGCGCCTCGCTGGGCGGCAGCGCGTCCTCGGTTCGATCACCGGCACCCAAGCGTTCGATATGCTCGTCCAGCGAGGCATCGACGTACAGCAAAGCGCTGGCGACATCCAGAATCGTCTCGGGTTTCGCTTCGCGCTTGCCGTCGATCATCGCGGCGATGGTCTGGCGCTGCTCGCGGATCATCTTCGCCGGTGCGTCCAGCCCCAGCACCGCCAGCGTGTCTCCGACGCGGTGCAGCGTTTCGACCTGCGGTGCGAGCTGCTGCGGGCTCCGGTCATCGCGGCGCAGGAAAATGTCCAGCCCCTCCTTGACGCGCAGCAGGTCTTCGCGGACCGCCTTGGCGACGGTGTCCAGCAGCGCGCGATTGCGCCCCGACATCGCCGCGCGCGCATGTTCGAGCTCCTGCTCGGTCGGAACCATCCTGTCGAGCGCGAAGCAACGCGTGATCGCCTCGGTACGGCCGGGACCCGGGGCCGCCTGCGAAATGGCATACAGCAAGGTGCGCGTGAGCTCGCGCGCATCTTCGTCGTCGCACGCTTCTTCGCCCTGGTCCTCCATCTGATGGATGGTGCGGTCGAGGTGTCCGAACTGTTGCCGCAAGCTCGCGAGGTGGTAATCCAGCCGGTCCTGCTGCAACGCGTCCAGCACGCCACTGGCCACCCACCACAAGCGGCGCGCCGGTTCGGCGTGGCAGGTCGCGCCCAGTCCGTCCATGCACTCGCGCATTTCCGCAAAGTTCGCAAGCTTGCCCTGGGTCCACGCCAGAAGCTGAACCTGGAAGCGCGACCGGATCCGGGTCACGCGTTGGCGCAAGTCGGCAAACGGATAAGGTGCGCGCGCGCCGGGTGCTTCCGGCGGCAACGGCCGGTCGAGATCGGGATGGAACAACACGCGCGGATCGACCGGTTCCGCAGCGCGCTGCTCGCGCAATTCGTTGAGGAGCGGCAGCAGGACGATCGGGATGTCCTTGTGACCGCTTTCGATGAGTTCGAGGTAATCGGGCAACTGCACCAGTCCGCGCATCAGGGTGCCCAACGCGTCATCGCGGTTGGCGACCTGGCCATCGAGGACGGCCTGCGCGAGATGTTCCATTTCCTGGTCGAGCTCGGCAGCGCCATACAACTCGACGATCCGCAGGGTGCCAAGCACCTGGTGCAACAGGTCCACGCAGCTCCGCATCGATCCGGCATCGGCGGGATTTTCGGCAAACGCTTCCAGCGCCTGACGCGCCTCCGACAGGAGTTCCTCGATCTGCGGCTTGACCCACCCCAGCGTCGAGAAGTCGATGTGATCTTCGAGACGCATCGCGGGCGTCCGATCGGCCACACCCATTTCGGCCTCCATGTCGACAGACGCGACCGGGGCCATGCCGGCCGGACCGGTTGCCGTGGTCATCATTTCGTCGCCTGCGCTCATGGCACCTGCGTCCCGCCGGTCAGGCCGGCAGCTTGAAGTCGGCCACCGACCGACGCAGTTCCTGGGCGAGTTGCGCGAGGTTGCCGATCGACTCCGCGGTCTGGTTCGCGCCGACCGAAGTCTGCGCCGTGATCTGCTGGATCGAATTCATGGTCGACGAAATATTGGTGGCGGCCGCGGACTGCTGCCTGGCGGCACTGGAGATGCCCTGAATCAGGCCGGCGAGATTGTTCGACACCTTTTCGATCTCGCCCAGCGCGGTGCCGGCGTCCTCGGCCAGGCGCGCGCCGTTCACCACCTGGGTGGTGGTCTGCTCCATGGAACTGACCGCCTCGACGGTATCCGACTGAATGGTCTGCACCAGCGTCTCGATGCGCTTGGTCGCACCGGTCGCGCGTTCGGCCAGACGCTGCACTTCGTCCGCGACCACCGCGAAGCCGCGTCCTGCTTCGCCTGCGGACGCCGCCTGGATGGCCGCGTTCAAGGCCAGAATGTTCGTCTGCTCGGCAATGTCGTTGATGAGCTCGACGATCGAGCCGATTTCCTGCGACGACTCGCCGAGGCGCTTGATGCGTTTGGACGTTTCCTGGATCTGTTCGCGGATCGAATCCATGCCGCTGATCGTCTGGCGCACGATCTGCGCCCCGTTGGACGCGATCTGCACCGAGCGCTGCGCCACTTCAGCGCTGTCGGCAGAGTTGCGCGACACCTGGTCGATGGAGACCGCCATCTCGTTGATCTTGGTGGATGCCGAAGTGATCTGCTCGGCCTGCTGGTTGGCGGCATCCGCGAGGTGCTTGGCGGTGGCCTGGGTTTCCTGCGCGGCCGACGACACCCTGACGGCCGTCTCGTTGATCGTGGTGACAAGGGAGCGCAGCGCCTCGACCGCGAAGTTCACCGAGTCCGCGATCGCGCCGGTGATGTCCTCGGTCACGGTCGCCTTCACCGTCAGGTCGCCTTCGGCGAGCGTGCCCATCTCATCCAGCAGCCGCATGATCGCCTGCTGGTTGCGTTCGTTGAGTTTGCGGCTTTCGACGGCGCGCTTGCGCTCGGCGCCGACGAAGCTGAAGGCCAGGATCACTGCCAGCACCACCGCGAGAACGGCGCCAAGCAGGCCCCACCATACGTTGGGGAACGGCCGCGTCTGGGGCAGTTTGCCGAGTGCACTCGCGACGCTGTTCGCCTTCAGCAACACGTCCTGCGAATCCACCGAAGCCTGGGTGGCTGCCGTCTTCACGGTCACCAGCGTCGGGGCGGCGGCAATCACCTTCTGCACCGGCGCTTCGAGACCGTTCCACGCGCTTTGCACACTGGCCAGGATTCGCGCCGCTTCGCCCGAACTGCTGTCGGAGAGCTGCTTCAGCGTGGCGCCGTAATTGGTAGAGTCGAGCGCGAGGCCATTGGCGGCGGTCGCGGAATCCGCGCCGCCCTGCAGCACGTCACCCACGCGGCGGAGCAGCCGGTCAACCGACACCAGGAGTTGCGAAGAGGCATAGATTTGAGAGGAAGAGCCTTTCGAGTGGAGGATGTTGATGACCTGGTTGATCTTCGAGTTCAGGTCAGGCATCTGCTGGTTGAACTGGGCCGCCTGCGACGCGGAATCGAGCACCGCATCCTTGTTGGCTTCGATGCTGCCGAGATCCTTGCTCAACTGATCCCAGGATTTCGTCAGCGCACTCACCGAACCGCCCATGCCGATCGCGTTGCCGTAGGCCGGCAGCCCTGTGGCCGCGTCACCCTGGCTCAGGTGCTGCACGGCCGCGGCGATGGCCGCACGTGTGCTCGTGAGCTCCTTGAAGGCGTCGATGTTGCCGTTGGCCGCCTGCAAGGCGAAATTTGCGACCTGCTGCGAGTTCACCTGAATCTGCGTGGTGAGCTGCGCCGCCGCGCGGTCCTGGCCGTCGTGCCGGTTGAGCAGGAAGAAATCGACGCCCGCCAAGACGATCGCCGCCAGCAGCAGGATGATAAGCCAGGTCTGCAGGGACGCGCCCTTGCGAACCGCATCGGAATTCGCGCTCATGATTCGCACCTCATTGCCATGTTGGTCGCTTGCATCGTGATTGCACCTTCAAATCACCGCATTCATATCCCCGCGTGCTGGAATTCCGGCGCATGCGTCAGCTCCACCATACTGAACCGGCCCAGCCGCACCGCGCCCAGCGTCACGTTCTCGGTGACGAACCGCGCGAGACTCGGGTCGGCTTCGCCTTCCGCGTCGGCTCGATCGGCGTCGGTCAGGTTGCGCTGGCCGATCAGCTCGTCCACCAGCAGGCCGACGTTGCCGCCGCCCTGCTTGACCACCAGCACGCGTGCGCGGCCGGTGACGTGGGTGCGCTGCTCGAACAGGAATTGCTTGAGATCCACCAGCGCGATCAGGTTTCCGCGCACGTTCGCGACCCCCAATAGCCACGGACGGGTCGCGGGGATGCTGGTGACCGGCGGCGGCGACATCAGGATTTCGCTGATCTCGTCGATCCCGCTGACGAAGTGACGATCGCCGACGCGGAAGCCGATCGCGCGCCACAGGCCGGGCGCTTCGATCTGCTCCGGCAGGCCGGGATCGTGTGCAAGGCTGCGGCGCTCGTAGTCGGCCAGCAGCGCGTACGCACCCTGCGGTTGTGTTCCGACCGCGGGTTCTCCCGTGACGGCGGTGTTGCCGCGCGCCAACTCGCGCTTGCGCGAGTCCGATCCTGCACGGGGGTGCCTTTTGGTCATCGACTGCCTCAGCCGCTCGCGGAAAGGTGCTTGCTCACGTGGGCCACCAGATCCTTTTCGCTGACCGGCTTCACCAGCACGTCCTTCGCGCCCTGGCGCATGCCCCACATGCGATCGGTTTCCATGCTCTTGGTGGTGACGATCAGCACCGGAATCGTGCTGGTCTCGGGATCCTTGGTGAGGCTGCGGGTCGCCTGAAAGCCGTTCATGCCGGGCATGATCACGTCCATCAACACCAGGTCGGGCTTCGCCTTGTGCGCGGCATCGATGCCGGCCTCTGCCGTCGCGGCGGACGTGACCGTGTGCCCGGCCCGTTCGAGGGCACCGGAAAAAATCTTCACGTCGGTCGGCGAGTCATCGATGATCAGAATGTGTGCCATGTTGTCCCCTTGCGTGGCCGGCGTGGCCGCACGTTACTTGACGGTCGCGACGTGCTGCCGGATCGCCCCAAGCAGTTCGTCACGGGTGAAAGGTTTGGTGAGGTACTGCTCGGAGCCCACGATCCGGCCACGCGCCTTGTCGAACAAGCCGTCTTTCGAGGACAGCATGATCACCGGCGTGGAACGGAACACGTGGTTGTTCTTGATGAGCGCGCAGGTCTGGTAACCGTCGAGCCGCGGCATCATGATGTCGACAAAGATGATGTCAGGTCGCAGGTCGGAAATCTTCGCCAGGGCTTCGAAGCCGTCGACGGCGGTCAGTACTTCCGCGCCCTCCTTCTTCAGCAGGGTTTCGGCGGTGCGGCGAATGGTCTTCGAGTCGTCGATGACCATGACCTTCAATCCGGTCAGACCATCGTGATGGGCGTTGTCATTCACGGTCAGGATTCCACCTCGAGGGAGGCGGTGAGAGTCCATGCAACATGGATGCCACACCGCATGCGAACGTGACGGCCATCACGTCGATCCCGCAAAACTCCCTCTCGACGCATCATCCCCCTGATGGCGGATCCGCGACGCCTTGCCAGGCACCGCAGACCGCGTGTGCCAAGATACAACAACGAGGGCCAGTTCGACGTATCGATCTTCGCTTGCCCGCGAGGCCCATCTCTCCACAACGCCCCGACCGACTCGCCGTCCTGATCTCGCCTGGCAACCCCGCCCTCGGCATCCTGCCTCGGGCCTTATTCGCATCATCCCTGGCGCTCACCCTTCACCGCTGCGCGGTTCAGGGCCACCTTCGGTGTTCGGGCGCGCTCCTGCGCGCCTCGTCGGCTGCGCACGCGATGCGATACTACGCATCGCGTAAGCGCGCAGCCTCAGCCCCTTGACTCGAGGGGCATATGTTCCGAAGTACCGATCGGTAATATTGAGCCCATGAACTCTACCGTTGCGGTATTGATGGATCCCATCGCGGGCATCCATCCCGAAAAGGACACCACCCTCGCGCTGCTGTTGGAAGCGCAGCGGCGCGGCCACGCGTTGCGTTACATGCGACAAGGCGACCTGGCCGTCCGCGATGGCGCCGCATGGGCCCGCCTTGCCCCGCTGGAGGTCCGCGACAATACGAATGACTGGTTCACGCTGGGCAAGGCTCGCTGGCAGCCACTCGCCGAGGCCGCCGACATCGTGCTGGCGCGCAAGGATCCGCCCTTCGACACTCAATTCCTGTACGACACCCTGGTGCTCGACGTTGCGGGGCGCGCGGGAGTGCGTGTCATCAATCATCCCCAGGCGCTGCGTGACTTCAATGAAAAATTGGCCGCACAATTGTTTCCGCAATGCTGCGCGCCGTCGCTGGTGGCGCGCGAACGCGCGGAACTGCGCCGCTTCGCGCACGAGCACGGCAGGATCGTGCTGAAGCCGCTGGACGGGATGGGGGGACGCGGCGTGTTCCTGTCCGCGGACGATGATCCCAATCTCAACTCGATCCTGGAAACCCTGGCCGGCGACGATCGCCGTTTTGTGATGGCGCAGCAATACATTCCCGAAATCAGCAAGGGCGACAAGCGCATCCTGATCGTCGACGGCGAACCTGTTCCGTACGTGCTGGCGCGCATTCCACAGGGCACCGATTTTCGTGGCAACCTCGCCGCCGGCGGCCGCGGCGTGGGCCAGCCGCTGTCGGAGCGCGACCGCTGGATTGCGGCCCAGGTCGGGCCGGAACTGGCCCGGCGCGGAATCGTGCTGGCCGGGTTGGATGTCATCGGCGACTACCTCACCGAAGTGAATGTCACCTCCCCGACCTGCGCACGCGAACTCGACGCGCAGTTCGCATTGAACATCGCCGGCATGGTGTTTGATGCGATCGAGAAAGCGGGGCTGGGGGCTGGGGACTCGGAGCTCCAACCCGCCAGTCCCCAGAACCCCGTTCCCAGTCCCGACTCATGAACGCCATCGCGGCAGCACCCACCCGAGTCACCTACGGCGATCGCATCGGCGTCGCGCTGCTGTTCTCGCTGATGCTGCACGGCATTCTGATCCTGGGGATCGGATTCCACTTCGCGAAACCCGCGCCCAGCGTGCCGACGCTGGACGTCACCCTGATCGACACGTCCAACGCGCAAACACCTGCCAAGGCGGATTTCCTCGCGCAAGCGAACAACGCCGGTGGTGGCAACAGCGACAAAGCACATCGGCCGGGGTCGCCATTCTCGGGGCCGCTGCCCGTCACCCAGGCTGGCGTCGCCCCGGTGCCGGTGATGCCCGCATCACCCGCGCAAAGAGTCGCGAGCGGGCCGCATGTCCTGACCACCATCGGTGCCGCCAAAACGGCCGTGCCGCAGCAGCGCGATACGCGCGCCGAGCCGCAATCGCAGCAACCAGTCGCGTCGATTCCGGTCCAGCAGCGTCTCGAGATGGCGCGGCTGGCGGAGGAAGTGCGCGACGAGCAGGAAGCCTACGCCCGCCGGCCGCGGCGGAAGTACATCTCGGCCAACACCAAAAGCGTCGCCGACGCGGCGTACCAGGTCGCATGGGTACACCGCATCGAACGGATCGGCAATCTCAACTACCCGGATGCGGCGCGCCGTCGCCATCTGCACGGGAATGTCGTGCTCAGCGTCACGATCGGATCGAACGGGCACGTGCGCGGCGTCACGATCAACGCGAGTTCCGGCTACCGCGTCCTCGACGATGCGGCCGTGCGGATCGTGCACCTTGCCTCTCCGTTTCCTCCGATCCCTCACGATCGGGACTCTAGCGGCAACCGCATCACCGAACTCGTGATCACCCGCACGTGGCAATTCCTCCCCGGCAATCACTTGGCGACCCGCGGAACGGATTTGCGTTGAATTTGCATACTCAGGGTTACAATCGATCCATGACCGATTCGTCAAAAAAGAAAACCGGCGTTCGCAGCAAAGCGGCGTCCCCGCGCAAACCCTCAGGACACGTGAGCGCGCGCGTTACCGCGGGAGAACAGCCGGCCGCGAAATCCCTGTCGCTGGCCGGCCACTTCCTGATCGCGATGCCGGGTATGGGCGATCCCAATTTCGAGCGCGGCATCACCTTCATCTGCCAGCACAATGAAGAGGGCGCGATGGGTCTCATCGTCAACCGCCTGTCCGATTTCAAGCTCGGCGACGTGCTGCAGCAGATGCACATGCCGTGCGAGCGCGAGGAAGTCGCGGCCGTGCCGGTGCTGGTGGGCGGTCCCGTGAATCCGGAGCGGGGCTTCGTGCTGCACGCATTCGGCGAGCGCGAATGGGATTCGAGTTACCGCGTGAATGACAAGCTCACGGTAACGACTTCCCGCGACATTCTCGCTGCCATGGCGGATGGCGATGGACCAAAACGCGCGCTTGTTGCACTGGGTTATGCGGGTTGGGGGGCAGGGCAACTGGAACAGGAACTGCGCGCCAACGCCTGGCTTACCGTGCAGGCCGACGACCGCATCCTGTTCGACACCGCACTCGACGAACGCTGGAGTGCGGCGGTGGCGCTGGTCGGAATCAATCCTGCGAATCTGACGAGCTATTCAGGAAGAGCGTGAGCTGCGTGCTGGGATTCGACTACGGCGCCCGCTGCATCGGCGTCGCCAGCGGCAACCGCATCAGCCAATCCGCACGACCGCTGCCGGCACTCCCGGCCAACGCCGGCCAACCCGATTGGTCGCGTGTGGACGCATTGCTGGCGGAATGGCAACCCGAGGCGCTGATCGTGGGCCTGCCGCTGGCGCTCGACGGGGGTGAGCAACCAACCAGCAAGGCGGCGAGGGCCTTTGCCGAGGCGCTGGCCCGGCGCAGCAAACTGCCCGTGCATCTGGTGGACGAACGGCATACGTCCCAAGAGGCCGCCAGCCGGTTCGCCGCGCAGCGCGCGGTGGGCTCTGCGCGTCGTCGAGACGCGGCGAATATCGATTCGGTGGCCGCAGCCGTTATCCTTGAAAGCTGGCTGCAGGCGTAGCTCCCTACTTCCTGCTCCCTACTTCCTGCTCCCTGCTCCCTGCTCCCTGCTCCCATGCGCCACCTGCTGACCCTCGAAGACATCGATCGTGCGACGATCCTTCGCCTGCTCGATCGCGCGGAGCATTTTCGTACCCGTGGCGCACCACGCGATCTGCTGGCCGGACGCACCGTGCTCACCCTGTTCTTCGAACCGTCCACCCGTACGCGCACCTCGTTCGTGCTGGCGGCGAAACGGCTGGGCGCCGACAACGTCAATTTCGACCTGTCGCGCTCATCCGCGGTGAAGGGCGAAAGTCTGCTCGACACGCTGCACACGCTGGAAGCCATGGGCCTGGACGCGCTGGTGGTGCGCCACAATGAAAATGGCATGCCGGCGTACCTGGCGGAACATGCCAAAACCGACGTTGCGTTGATCAATGCGGGTGACGGCACCCACGCCCATCCCACGCAAGGTCTGCTGGACGCACTGACCATCCGCCAGCGGCGTCCCGATTTCGAGAACCTCCACGTCACCATTTGTGGCGACATCCGCCATTCGCGCGTCGCGCGTTCCGACGCCCAGGCGTTGCACGCGCTCGGCGTGCGTGACCTCCGGCTGTGTGCACCGCGTGCGATGTTGCCGGAATCGCCGGATGAGTTTCCCGGCTGCGCGACCGCGGATGATTTCGACGACGCCATCGAAGGTGCCGACGTCGTGATCATGCTGCGCATCCAGAAAGAGCGTATGGCCGCCGCGCAATTTCCCGAAGCTGCGGACTACCACGCTCGGTTCGGACTGGATCGCAGAAGGCTCGCCTTGGCCGCGCCGGATTGTCAGGTGCTGCATCCGGGCCCAATCAACCGCGGGATCGAGATCGCGCCGGAGGTTGCCGACGGCGCCCAATCGCGGATCCTGGACCAGGTCGCCAACGGTGTCGTTACGCGGATGGCGGTGCTGGCGGAACTCCTCGCCGTACCGGCATAATCGATTCCCGGGCGGGG
Source organism: Gammaproteobacteria bacterium (assembly GCA_021324095.1). Classification (GTDB taxonomy): domain Bacteria; phylum Pseudomonadota; class Gammaproteobacteria; order Xanthomonadales; family Rhodanobacteraceae; genus 66-474. Next base: position 4,150 of record JAJPJT010000036.1, on the reverse strand, counting down.
AAAGGAACGACCATGCGGCCTCTACTGCGTCATGCAGCCCTCGCGGCTGCCGGGTGTTGCGCGCTGGCGCTCGCGGCCTGCGGCAAGCACGTCGCACCGAACGCGCCGGTCACTTGGGCACCCGCCGATACGCCCTATCTGATCGCCGATCTCGAAGGCGTGCCCGCAGACGTTTTGGATGCGTGGACAAACGGGCCGCTCGTGTCCGCGCAGATCGAGAAGCTCGGCCAATTCGCCGAACTGATCGGCCCAAAGGACCCCGAAATCGCAAAGGTTCTCGATGCGATCCATGCGGAACTCGCCAACGTGCATTCGAGCAAGGAACTCGCGCAGACGATCGGCCTTTCGCCATCGCGTCTGTTTGCGGTCTATGGCGTCGGCGACGTGCCGGTGGCTCGCTACGAATTGGCCTCGCCCGCGGCGTTCAAGGCTTTCTGGGCACGCGTCGAAAAGCGCGCAGGCATCGCCGCGCCGATCGCGACGCTCGACAATCAGTCCTATTGGGTCGTCGGTGGCGCCGACAGCAAGTTGCATTTGCTGGTCGCGGTCGCGGGCGATCAACTGGTCGTCACCGTGGCCCCTGCCAATGCAAGCCCGACCATGCTGAAGCAACTGTTGGGCCTGACCAAACCTGTCCGCAACGCGGTCGATCGCATTGCCAATATCGACAGTCGACAGGGATATTTGGCATCCGGCGCGTCGGGTTATGTGGACCTGCCCAAGCTGTTCGCCAATCTGTACGACGGCAAGGATGCGATCACCCAGGAATTCACGAAGGACCTGGGCGGCTCGCTGGCCAATCCGGCTTGCACCACCGAATTCCAGTCGCTGGCCAGTCAGGTGCCGCTGATCAGCGGCGGCATGAAAACCTACACGGCAAAGGAAGCGAGCGGCAGCGTCGACGTGCAGTTGGCAGCACCGTTGCTCGGCGCACTGAGCGCGCTCAAGCAACCCGTGCCAGGCATGAACGAATCAGGTGATCATTCCATGTTCGACATGGTGCTGGCGCTGCCGGTGCAGAAATGGCAGGACTTCATCAAGGGTCGTGCCGAGGCGGCCGCTGCAAGGACCTACAAGTGTCCGGCACTGCATTCGCTCAATGATTTCGCGAAGACGGCCGCCAACCCGCCGGTCCAGTTGCCGCCGGAAACGGTTTCGTTTCTGGGTTTTCGGGTCGTCCTCGACAAGTGGGACATCGGTCCGCAGATTGCCGGGCGTGCGCTGGTCGCGAGCTCCAATCCAACCGAGTTGGCGCAGAGAATCCAGCAGACGCTGCCGCAGTTTGCGCTCAAAACCATTCCTAGCGACGGCAAGCCGGTCGCGTTCGACCTGCCGCCCCGACTCCAGGCGATGCTGGGCGGCGGCAGCCAGGGCTGGATTGCGGCGAACGCGAATGCGCTGGCGGTGGGCGTTGGCGATGGCGAGGATGCCAAATTGTCTGGCACGTTGGATGCCCCTGCGGGCAATGGCGACAAGCTGCTGCGCATGCATTTCGACGGCAAGATGTACCAATTGCTGGCGAGCTGGATGGGACGGCTTTCTGCGATGGTGCCGGCCGAAAAACAGCCGGAGCTCCAGCAGCAGGTCGAGACACTCGATGCGATGAGCAAGATGATCGATTCGGGCGGCGTGGACGCAAGGCTGGACGACAAGGGCCTGCACTTCGAGGCCGACGTGAAGCACCGCTGACGAGCAGCGGTCAAGAGTGAAGTCGGCGGCTGCGCCGCTGTAAAGGGCAAGTGGGAGAGCGAGAGCGCGGTAGCCCGCGGCTTCTTCCTCTTCACCCTTGACAGCGAACGAAGTGAGCGGCTTCCCAGCGAGCAGCGCGAGCGACTTTACTGTTCAACAGGTCGAAGGCGCGGCTAAAGCCGGTGGCCCTTCTCTGCGGTCTCCATCAGTTCCACGTCTCCCAGCCCCTGCGACAAGGAGTGCGCGTCCCCGCCCTGTGCCAGTTTGATCGCGAGGCGCACCTCGTTCGCGGAATCCGCGTAACGCAGTGCGTCCTCGTAACTGATATGGCCTGCGTGGTACAGCTCGACGAGGTTCTGATCGAAGGTGCACATGCCGAGATTCGTGGACTGTTTCATCACGTCCTTGATCTTGTGGATCTCGCCTTTGCGGACGTAATCCTGCACCAGCGGTGTGCCCAGCATGACCTCCATGGATACGCGCCTGCCCTTGCCGTCGGGGGTCGGGATCAACTGCTGCGCGACGATGCCTTTCAGGTTCAGGGAAAGGTCCATGTACAACTGCTCGCGCACCTCTTCGGGGAAGAAATGGATGATACGCTCGAGCGCCTGGTTGGCGTTGTTGGCGTGCAGGGTGCACAGCACCAGATGACCCGTCTCGGAGAAATGGATCGCATACTCCATCGTCTCGCGGGTGCGCACTTCGCCGATCATGATGACGTCCGGCGCCTGTCGCAGGGTGTTCTTGAGCGCGTTTTCCCAACTGTCGGTATCGATGCCGAGTTCGCGCTGGGTGATGATGCACCCCTCGTGCTTGTGCACGTATTCGATCGGGTCCTCGATGGTGATGATGTGGCCGGTCGAGTTCTGGTTGCGGTAGCCGATCATCGACGCGAGCGACGTGGACTTGCCCGCACCGGTGGCGCCGACGAAGATCACGATGCCGCGCTTGGTCATCGCGAGCTGCTTGACGATCGGCAGCAAGTTCAATTCCTCGATGGTTGGGATTTTCGCCTCGATGCGGCGCAGCACCATGCCCACGCAATTGCGCTGATAGAAGCACGACACACGAAAGCGCCCGACGCCCGCGACGCCGATCGCGAACTGGCATTCGTGGGTTTTTTCGAACTCCTCGCGCTGCAGCGGATTCATCACGTTCAGCACCATGTCGCGCGCTTCCTGCGCGGACAGGGCGGTTTGGGTGATCGGCACGATGCGCCCATTGACCTTGATCGACGGCGCTACGCCGGCCGTTATGAAAAGGTCCGACGCCTTCTTGTGCACCATCAGCTTGAGGAAGGATGTGAAGTCTACGGCGCTCATCGGTTTGCTCCCGCTCGTGGAACGAGGGGTGAGGGACGAGGGGCGAAGCTACTCGTCCCTAACCGCTCATCCCTGATTCCTTACTTGAAGGTTTCCTTCACCTTGGCGCGGGCCGCGGCATCCTGCCGTGTGATCAGGCCGCGCCGCACCAGATCCTGCAGGCACTGATCCATCGTCTGCATACCGAACTGCTGGCCGGTCTGGATGGACGAATACATCTGCGCCACCTTGTCCTCGCGGATCAGGTTCCGAATGGCCGGGATGCCGACCATGATTTCCCACGCCGGTGTGCGCCCGCCGCCGACCTTCTTCAGCAGCGTCTGGGTGATCACCGCGCGCAGTGACTCCGAAAGCATCGAACGCACCATCGCCTTCTCGCCGGCGGGAAACACGTCGATGATGCGGTCGATGGTCTTCGCCGCCGAGTTGGTGTGCAGGGTGGCGAATACCAGGTGTCCGGTTTCCGCCGCGGTCAACGCAAGGCGGATGGTTTCGATGTCGCGCATTTCGCCGACCAGGATGAAGTCGGGATCTTCGCGCAACGCCGAACGCAGCGCCTCATTGAAGCCGTGGGTGTCACGATGCACCTCGCGCTGGTTGATGACGCACTTCTGCGCGGTGTGCACGAATTCGATCGGATCCTCGATGGAAAGGATGTGCCCGTAATGGTTCTTGTTGACGTGGTCGATCATCGCGGCCAGCGTCGTGGACTTGCCGGAACCGGTGGGTCCGGTCACCAGAATCAGGCCCTGCGGCTGATCGATCAGTTCCTTGAAGATCTTGGGGGTCCCGAGGTCTTCCAGTGTCCAGACCTCGGCGGGAATGGTGCGGAACACCGCGCCGGCGCCGCGGTTCTGGTTGAAGGCGTTGACGCGGAAGCGCGCGAGACCAGGAATTTCGAACGAGAAGTCGACCTCCAGGAATTCCTCGTAGTCGCGACGCTGTTTGTCCGACATGATGTCGTAAATCAGCGAATGCACCTGCTTGTGTTCCAGCGCAGGGATATTGATGCGGCGCACGTCGCCGTCCACACGGATCATCGGCGGCAGGCCCGCCGAAAGATGCAAATCGGATGCCTTGTTCTTTACCGAGAACGCCAGCAGTTCGGCGATATCCATCGAAACTTTCCTCTCAACCGG